>JBOHKK010000125.1:0-16093 GCA_050729115.1 Geminicoccaceae bacterium
GGGCCGAGCAGATCCGCACCCTGCTGCTCGAGGGGGCGCCCGAGCGTTGGCTGCCGCTCACCGAGGTGCTGCTCCTGCTCGCGGCGCGCCACGACCACGTCGTGCGCCGGATCGCGCCGGCGTTGACCGCGGGACGCTGGGTGCTATGTGACCGGTTCATCGATTCGACGCGGGTGTACCAGGGCATGGCCGGTGCGGTCGGCGAGGCGGTGGTCGGCCGGCTGCACGATGCGGTGCTCGGCGATCTTCGCCCGGATCTGACGGTGATTCTCGATGTTCCGGTGGCGCTCGGGCTGCACCGTCGTCGAGCGGCGGCCGGGGAGCATCGCTACGAGCAGATGACGAGCGCCTTCCACGAGCAGGTGCGCGAGGGCTTCCTTGCCGTGGCCCGCGCCGAGCCGGACCGCTGCGCGGTGATCGACGCGAGCCGCGCGGCGGACGCCGTCGCGGATGAGGTCCGCGCGCTGGTGGCGCGCCGGTTCGGCCTCGACCTCGGGCGTACGGCCGCGGGGCCATGAGCGAGCGCGCGCCCGCGCCCCGGGACAATCCCGAGCTGTACGGCCACGACGCCGCAATCGCGGTGCTGCAACGGGCGCTCGCCTCGGGCCGCCTCGCCCATGGCTGGCTGCTCACGGGGCCGCCCGGGATCGGCAAGGCGACGCTCGCCTTCCGCTTCGCGCGGGCCCTGCTCGCCGGTCCCGATGCGATCGATGCCCGTCTGAGCTTGGCGCCGGACCATCCGGTGTTCCGCCAGGTGGCTCAGGGCGCGCATCCCGACCTGCGCGTGATCGAGGCGGAGCGCGACTCGCGCTCGGGCCGGATGCGCTCGGAGATCACCGTCGACGCGGTGCGCGCGGCGACCGGGGCGCTGCAGATGACGGCGTCGGCGGGCGGCTATCGGGTGGCGGTGATCGATGGCGCCGAGACCCTCAATCGCAGTGCCGCGAACGCGCTCCTGAAGACGCTCGAGGAGCCGCCGGCGCGGGCGGTCCTGCTGCTGGTCAGTCACCGCCCCGGCGCGCTGGCGGCGACGGTCAGATCCCGTTGCGCCAAGCTGCGCCTGCGGCCGTTGGACGACGGCACGGTCGCGCGCGCGCTGGCGCGGCTGCTGCCGGATCTGGCGGCCGATGAGCGCGCCGCGCTCACCTTGCTCGCCCGCGGCAGCATCGGGCGGGCGCTCGCCATGGCGGAGAGCGACCAGCTCGCGGCGTATCGGCGCCTCGCCGTCGGCCTCGCCGCCGCCGCGACCGATCACGACGCTCTGGAGGCGTTGACGGGCGAGCTGGCGCGACTGGCCGAGCGCGGCGGCACTGCCGGCACCCTGACGCTGATCCAGGAGCTGCTTGGCCGCGTGATCGCGAGCGGCGCCGGCCGGCTCGGCCCCGGGCTGTTCCCCGAGGAAGCGGAGGCGCTCCGAGCGCTCGCCGCGCGCCGCCCCCTTGATCGTTGGGCGGGGTTGTGGGAGAAGGTCGCGCACTTGGCGGCTGCGGTCGACGGGCTGAACCTGGAGCGCAGCCACGCCTTCATGCACATGCTGACCCTGCTCGCTCCCGAGCCCGATCCGGCGGGAGGGTCCCATGATGGCGGCGCTTTCGGAGCCAACCATGTCCGCGGCTGACGCGTTCTACGTCACCACGCCGATCTATTACGTCAACGATGCGCCGCACATCGGTCACGCGTACACCACGCTCGCGTGCGACACCATCGCGCGCTTCGCCCGCCTGGATGGCCGGCGGGTGCGCTTGCTCACCGGCACCGACGAGCACGGCCAGAAAGTGGAGAAGGCGGCATCCGAGGCCGGCATGGCGCCGCAGGCGTTCACCGACGCGGTGTCCGAGCGCTTTCGCGACCTCGCCCGCCGCATGCAGATCACCAACGACGACTTCATCCGCACCACCGAGCCGCGCCACCGCGTCGGCGTGCAGGCGCTGTGGCGCGAGCTGGTCTCCCGCGACCAGATCTACCTCGGCACCTACGCCGGCTGGTACTCGGTGCGCGACGAGTCGTTCTACGCCGAGAGCGAGCTGGTCGACGGCCTGGCGCCGACGGGAGCCCCGGTCGAATGGGTCGAGGAGCCGAGCTACTTTTTTCGGCTGTCGGCCTGGCAGCAGCCGCTGCTCGAGCTGTACGAGGCGCAGCCCGACTTCATCCTGCCGGCATCGCGCCGCAACGAGGTGGTGAGCTTCGTCAAAGGCGGGCTGCAGGACCTCTCGGTGTCGCGCACCAGCTTCGCCTGGGGCGTGCCGGTGCCCGACGACCCCGAGCACGTGGTGTACGTGTGGCTGGACGCGCTCACCAACTACATGACCGCGCTCGGCTATCCGGATCGTGAGGGTGAGGGCTACCGGACCTTCTGGCCGGCCGACGTGCACGTGGTCGGCAAGGACATCCTGCGCTTCCACGCGGTCTTCTGGCCGGCGTTCCTGCTCGCCGCCGGGCTGGAGCCGCCCAAGCGGATTTTCGCTCACGGCTGGTGGACCAACGAGGGGCAGAAGATCTCGAAGTCGCTCGGCAACGTGATCGACCCGATCGAGCTGATCGAGACCTACGGCCTGGATCAGACCCGCTATTTCCTCTTGCGGGAGGTGCCGTTCGGCAACGACGGCGACTTCTCGCGCGCGGCCATGGTCAAGCGCATGAACCGCGATCTGGCCAACGACTACGGCAATCTGGTGCAGCGGGTGCTGTCGATGATCCAGCGCAACTGCGAGGCGCGCGTGCCGGAGCCGGATGTCCTGGCGGAGCCGGATCGCGCGCTGCTCGACGCCTCTGCGGCGCTGCTCGCGCGGGTTCGCGACGAGATGGCGGTCCACGCGCTGAGCCGCGCGCTCGAGGCGATCTTCGAGGTGATCGGCGCCGCCAACCGCTACGTCGACGCGCAGGCGCCCTGGGCGCTCCGCAACACCGACCCGAAGCGGATGGCGACGGTGCTGTTCGCGCTCGCCGAGACGATCCGCCGGATCGCGCTTCTGACCCAGGCGTTCATGCCGGACGCTTCGGCCAGAATTCTCGATCAGCTCGCGGTCCCGCACGAGGCGCGCGCCTTGCGCCATCTGGGGGAGGCGCACGCGCTCCGCCCCGGGACGCCGCTGCCCCCGCCCTCCGGCGTCCTGCCGCGTCTGATCCTGCCGGCGGGTCACGCTGAGACGGACGCCTTGGGCACGGCTGCGCTGGCATCGAAATCGTCAACCTCAACCTGATCGTCGAGGCCGCGGGTGCTGGTCGACAGCCATTGCCATCTGGACTTTCCGGCGCTCGCGGAGGACCGTGACGCCGTGCTCGTCCGGGCGCGCGCGGCGGGCGTCGGGTTGATGCAGACGATCGGCACCCGGCTCGACACGTTCGAGCAGGTGGTGGCGATCGCCCTGGCGAATCCCGACGTCTGGTGCTCGGTCGGCGTGCATCCGCATCGGGCCGCGATGGAGCCGCCGGACGGTCCGGACCAGCTCCTGGCCTGGGCGGAGCATCCCAAGGTGATCGGCATCGGCGAGAGCGGCCTCGACTACCACTACGATCACAGCCCCCGGGACGTGCAGGCCGAGGTGTTCCGGCTGCACATCGCCGCCGCCCGCGAGAGCGGGCTGCCGTTGATCGTCCACACGCGCGATGCCGATCGGGATACCGCGGATCTGCTGCGCGCGGCCATGGGCGAGGGCCCGTTCACCGGGGTGATCCACTGCTACAGCTCGAGCCCGGAGCTCGGTCTCGCCGCGCTCGACATGGGCCTGTATCTCGGCCTCGGCGGCATCTTGACCTTCAAGCGCTCGGATCAGCTGCGCGCGACCGTGCGCGCGTTGCCCCTCGATCGGCTGCTGCTCGAGACCGACGCCCCCTATCTGGCGCCCGAGCCGTTTCGGGGCCAACGCAACGAGCCGGCCCACGTCGCCCGGGTCGCGGCCACGCTGGCCGAGATCAAAGGCCTTTCGCTCCCTGAGGTCGAGGCGGCGACCGCCGACAACTTCTTTCGTCTGTTCACCAAGGCGAAGCGGCCGCCCGGCAGCCCATGCGGGTGACGGTCCTCGGCTGCGGCACCTCGAGCGGCGTGCCGCTGATCGGCTGCCGCTGCACGGTCTGCACGTCGAGCGAGCCGCGCAACAGGCGCCGGCGCTGCGCGATCCTGATCGAGCACGGGCCGATCAGGGTGCTGGTCGACACGCCGCCCGATCTGCGCGAGCAGTGTCTCGATGCCGGGATCGACCGGATCGACGCCCTGATCTACACCCACGCCCATGCCGACCACATCAACGGCATCGACGACCTGCGCGCGATCAATGTCTTCATGAACCGATCGATCGACGCCTACGGCGATGCTGCCGTCCTCGGGCGCATCCGCGAGCGCTTCGGCTATGCATTCTTGCCCCCGGAGCCCGCGCTCGGCTGGTGGCGCCCCGCCCTGAACCCGATCGTGGTCGAGGGGCCGTTTGTCATCGGCGGTCTCGAGTTTCGCCCCTTCGAGCAGGTCCACGGTCGGCTGCCGAGCTGGGGTTTCCGGGTTGGTGCGTTCGCCTATTCGCCGGACGTGAAGGAGCTGCCCGAGGCGGCGCTTGCGGAGCTCGCGGGGGTCGAGGTGTGGTTGGTGGACTGCCTGCGCGACCGGCCGCACCCCAGCCATGCCCATCTCGAGCGGACGCTGGCCTGGATCGAGCACATCAAGCCCAGGCGCGCGATCCTGACCCACATGAACCACGAGCTCGACTACCGCGAGCTCGAGCGGCGCCTGCCGGCCGGGGTCGAGCCGGCCTACGACGGCATGGTGCTGACGATCGACGACCCCGCGGCTTCCGGCGCGGATCAAACCGATCCCCCCAGGTCCTGAGTTTTCGGGATCGGTATCGCGCGGAGTCGACTGGTCGGCCGCGCGCAATGAGAAGGACGGTGCCGGGCGAACCAACTTTGTGATACCAGGATCACGAAGACTTGACCCATCGACCCCTCTTCTTGTCACCCCCCGGCTTGACCGGGGGGCCAGTCTGGATGCCCCGGTCGAGCCGGGGCATGCAGAAGAGACGCGCGGACCATGGGTCGCGACTTCATGGGGTCGGTATGAGCCCGGCATCGGGGGGATCAGGATGGCGGCGTGCGCCGGATCGGCTCGGGCACGCCGGGGGGCAGGTAAGCTTCGGTCGTGCGCCAGTCGTAGATGCGAAACCCCAGCTTCTGGTAGAGGTCGAGCGCCCGCGGGTGATCGAGGTCGCAGGTGTGCAGCCACAGGCGGCGCGGCCGGGCCCGCCAGGCGTGGTGGATCGCCCAGTCCAGCAGATAGCCGCCGAGCCCCTGGCCGATCCGCTCGGGCATCAGGCCGAAGTACGCGAGCTCGACGTCCGGCGGCGCGCGTCGGTCCAGCTCGGCGTACCCCGCCGGCACGCCGTCCGCCCAGAGAACGTTCACCTCGACCCGCGGATCGGTGAGGATTTGCGCGAGCTCGGCATCGCTCACAGAGCGGCGCACGGTCCAGGTCCAGGGCTCGCCGACCGCAGCATAGAGAAAGCGGTAGAAGGCGACGCTCGGGCGCCGCGCGACGCGGATCTCCAGGCCCGGACGCGGGGCCGGGCGCGGCGGCTTCGCCGGCGGCGTCGTCATCTCGAGATAGGTGACGACGGTCGTGATGGTGCGGCCTGCGCCCGCGGGTGCCTGCGCGCCGGCGCCGCTCACGTCTCGACCGGGGTGTCGCTGCGTCCGCCCCATTCGCTCCACGAGCCGTCGTACACGGCGACGTCGTCGCGCCCCAGCTGGTACAGGGCGAGCGCAAGCGTGCTTGCGGTGACCCCGGAGCCGCAGGTGGTGGCGATCGGGCGGTCGAGATCGACCCCGGCCGCGGCAAAGCGGGCGCGCAGCTCGTCCTCCGGCAGCAGGGTGCCATCGGCGCCGATCAGCTCGAGATGGGGCAGGCTCCGGCTGCCTGGGATGTGGCCGCTTCGCAGTCCCTGGCGCGGCTCCGGCTCGGTGCCGGCGAAGCGGCCGGGCGAGCGGGCGTCGACCACCTGCTCGCGCCGGCTCAGCACATTCGCGCGCATCTGCTCCAGCTCGCGCACCAGCAGGTTGTTCTGGCGCGCGGTGAAGTGGGCCTCGCGCGGGATCACCGGCTCCTCGCTCAGCGGTCGGCCTTCGGCGCGCCACTTCGCCAGGCCACCGTCGAGGACCGCCACGTCCGGATGCCCGAATACCCGGAACGTCCACCACACCCGCGCGCTCGCGGAGTACTTGTTGTTGTCGTACACCACGATCCGGGTGCCGTCGCCGAGGCCAAGCCGGCGCGCGCGGCTGGAGAACTTCACCGGATCGGGCAGCATGTGGGGCAGGGCACTCGCGGCGTCGGCGACCTCGTCGATGTCGAAGTACACGGCGCCTGGAATGTGCGCCTCGGCGTATTCGCGCCTGGCGTCGCGCGCGATGGTCGGCAGGAACCAGGTGGCGTCCACCACCTTGAGCCCGGGGGTGCCGAGCTGCGCCGCGAGCGCCGCGGTATCGACCAAGGCGTTCGAGCCCATGCCGGCCATGGCGCGCGCTTCCCCCCGCCTCAATCCTGATCCAGCCAGCGCGGCACCGGCAGGTTCTTCTCGCGCAGGAACGCCGGATTGAACAGCTTGCTCTGGTAGCGATTGCCGTAGTCGCACAAGAGGGTCACGATGGTGTGTCCCGGTCCCATCTTCCTGGCCAGGCGGATCGCGCCGGCGATATTGATTCCGGTGGAGCCGCCGAGCACCAGACCCTCCTCCTGGACCAGGTCGAACACGATCGGCAACGCCTCCTCGTCCGGAATCTGGAACCACTCGTCGACCGGCGCGCCTTCCAGGTTCTTGGTGATCCGCCCCTGGCCGATGCCCTCGGTGATCGAGTTGCCCTCGGCCTTGAGCTCGCCGTGCGCGTAGTAGCCGTAGATCGCCGAGCCCAGCGGATCGGCGAGCGCGATCGTGACGTTCGGGTTGCGCTCCTTGAGCGCCATGCCGACCCCGGCGAGCGTGCCGCCGGTACCCACGGAGCTGACGAAGCCGTCGATCCGGCCGTCGGTCTGGCGCCAGATCTCCGGACCGGTGCCCTCGAGGTGGGCTTGGCGATTGGCGACGTTGTCGAACTGGTTCGCCCAGATCGCGCCGTTCGGCTCGGTCCGTGCGAGCTCCTCCGCGACCCGTCCGGAGTAGCGCACGTAGTTCATCGGGTCCTTGTAGGGCACTGCGGGGACGAGGATCAGCTCGGCGCCGCACAGCCGGAGCATGTCCTTCTTCTCCTGGCTCTGGGTCTCCGGCATCACGATCACGGTCCGGTAGCCGAGCGCGTTGCCGACCAGCGCGAGGCCGATGCCGGTGTTGCCGGCGGTGCCTTCCACGATGGTGCCGCCCGGACGCAGCAGCGCTTGCTCCTCGGCGTCGCGCACGATCCAGAGCGCCGCGCGATCCTTGACCGACTGGCCCGGATTGAGGAACTCGGCCTTGCCGAGGATGGTGCAGCCGGTCTCCTCCGACGCTCGCCTGAGGTCGACGAGCGGCGTGTTGCCGATCAGGTCGATGAAGGTCTTCTTGTCCATGCTCGCTTGGCCAGATGGTGCGCGCGGCAGCCTAGTCGAGCGCGCCGCC
This sequence comes from Geminicoccaceae bacterium, assembly GCA_050729115.1. Taxonomy (GTDB): domain Bacteria; phylum Pseudomonadota; class Alphaproteobacteria; order Geminicoccales; family Geminicoccaceae; genus JBKPNX01. Next base: position 7,572 of record JBOHKK010000125.1, read on the forward strand.
CGGCTCAAGCGGCGGCATGCCGACCGGTCTTGCGGTCGTCCGGCCGGATCGCGGGTCGTCAGGCCGCCCCTTCGGACTCGAGCATCGCCAGGGGCCCGAAGCGGCGCCCGGTTGGCGAGACGGGCGCCGCGCGGGATCAGTTGCCGGCGGCCTTGGTCAGGGCGTCGAGCGAGAACAGGTAGTCGGCCTCGTGCATCGGCTTGTGGCACGCGAAGCACGGCTGATAGTCACGCTCGACCAGGGTATGGTCGTCCGGCTTGAACGCGGCGAACTCCCATTCGCCGTTGCGCCACGCCTCGGGGTAGTCCGCGCCCCACCCGGAGCGGGTTTCCATGACCGCGATCCCGGCCAGCTCGCCCGGCTCGAAGAAGCCGTCGCTGCCGACCACCGGGTTCTCGTCGGCATCGAGCTTGGCCTTGTAGACCTCCATGACCAGGACCGCGCCGCTGTCCAGGGGCGCGCCGTCCTTGGCGCTCGCCAGGGCGACGTCGTTGGCGAAGATCTTGAGCACCTGCTTACGCTCGTCGGCGCGATTGACGGTGCTGTAATGGGTGAATTTATCCTGGTAACCTTCTGGAAACTTGATTCCTTCAGGCCCAGACAGGGCGGCGGATCCGAACAGGCAGGCGGCGACAGCCGCCAAGAGGGTGGTGCGCATGGGTGCCTCCCGTTGTTGCTTCTCGAAGCATTCATCTGATCGAGGAAGTGCTGCGGGTCAAATCGCGAGCGCGCGAGCACCCGGCGGCCCCCGTCTAGCGCCACGCTCGGCACCGTCATGGCGCGGAGCGCAGCGACGAAGCAAACCAGACGTCGCTCCTGGATCGCCACGGGCGCTTTTGCGCCCTCGCGATGACGCTGCGAAGGCGACCGGTGGTTCGGCGCCCCGGTTTTCATGCGCCGGGGGCGGCCCCGTCGGTGGCAGCACATACCGGGCTCACGAAGTTGGTTCGTCCGGCATCATTGTTCTGTTTGGGCGCGCGGCCGACCAGCCAAGCTCGCGCGCGATACCGACCGCGCAGCTCACGACTTCACACGGTCGGTATCAATCGGCTGCGGCGGCCTCCTTGCCACCCACCCCTTGCGCCAAAGAGGCTTCCAGGAAGGCGTCGATGTCGCCGTCGAGAACGCCCTGGGCATTGCCCTTCTCGACGCCGGTGCGCAGGTCCTTGACCATCTGGTAGGGCTGCAGGACGTACGAGCGGATCTGGTGGCCCCAGCCGATGTCGCTCTTGCTCGCGGCCTCGGCCTCCGCTTCCTCGCGCCGCTTCTGCAGCTCGAGCTCGTACAGCCGCGCGCGCAGCATGGCGAAGGCCTGGGCGCGGTTGCGATGCTGCGAGCGGTCGTTCTGGCACTGCACGACGATGCCGGTCGGCAGGTGGGTGATCCGGATCGCGCTGTCGGTCTTGTTGACGTGCTGGCCGCCGGCGCCCGAGGCCCGGTAGGTGTCGATCCGCAGGTCCTTGTCCTGGATGTCCACCTCGATGCTCTCGTCGACCACCGGATAGACCCACACGCTGGCGAAGCTGGTGTGCCGTCGCGCCTGGCTGTCGAAGGGCGAGATGCGCACCAGGCGATGGACCCCGCTCTCGGTCTTGAGCCAGCCGTACGCGTTCGGCCCAAGCACCTTGACGCCGACCGACTTCAAGCCGGCCTCTTCGCCCGGACTCTCCTCGATCCATTCGAGCTTGAAGCCGTGCGCCTCGGCCCAGCGGGCATACATGCGCAGCAGCATCTCCGCCCAGTCCTGGGATTCGGTGCCGCCGGCGCCGGCGTGAATCTCGAGGAAGCAGTCGTTGGCGTCGGCCTCGCCGGAGAGCAGACTCTCGAGCTGCAGCCGGCCGAGCCGCTCCTTGAGCGCCCGGAGCCCGGCTTGCGCCTCGATCAGGGCGTCGGCGTCCGCCTCCTCCTCGGCCAGCCCGGCGAGCGTCACCCCGTCCTCGAGCTCCTGCTCCAGACGCCGCTGCCGCTCGATCGCATCGGCGAGGCGGGTGCGCTCCCGCATCACCTTCTGGGCGCTCTCCGCGTCGTTCCAGAGCCCCGGATCCTCGGCCACCGCATTGAGCTCGTCGAGCCTCTGGCGTGCCCGGTCCCAGTCAAAGATGCCTCCTCAGCAGGGCGAGGGCCTGCTTGATGTCCTCGGCGAGGTTGCTGATCTCGGCGCGCATGGCTGCTCACCATCTCGTTGGGGGTCGCTCGCGGGCGGCCGGCGATAGCATGGTCATGGCGCATCGGCAACTCGGCCGCCCGAGGGCCGGCGCTAGAGCAGCATCCGAATGGACGAGATCGCCAACGGCGATCGTCGTCCGGATAAAGCTGCTCTACTCATTTGAAATAGAGCAATTTTCTCCCGATGAGCGGAAGCTGTCGCGATCCGCGGCGGGTCCACCTCATCGGGAATTGCTCTAGTGGTTCGAACCCAACGAAGGAGTCCCTACGTTTGGTGCCTCGCGAACCACTAAACCTGTGATTCTAGTGGTCTTTACGACCAGCCGTGTGGGGATCGTCGGTCTGATCCGGACCACTAGTACAGGCCTCCGCTCTGGGGCACGCTCAGCGGTCGTGACGCCGGTCCGGGGCCTTGCCCGTTCTCGGGCAGGGCGAGACGCCGGCCGGTGCTGGCCTGGGTCGGCTCGGTGCCGGGCAGATACGCCTCGAGGATCGCGACCTCCGTGCTCGGACCGGGCAACAGACCGGTCTCGGCATCGACCCTGACCAGACGGACCCCGGGCGGCACCCGGAACGGCGTCGCCGGCTGGTCCTCGAGGGCCGCCTCCATGAACTGGACGAAGATCGGCAGCGCCGCGCTCGCTCCCTGCTCCTGATCGCCGAGGCTCTTGGGCTGGTCGAACCCGACGAACACGCCGACCACCAGATCCGGCGTGAACCCGACGAACCAGGCGTCCCGACTGTCGTCCGTGGTCCCGGTCTTGCCGGCGATCGGCTTGTCGATCGCCCGCGCCCGCCGACCGGTGCCGCGCTCGACCACGCCCTTCAGGAGGTTGACCATCTGGTAGGCCAGCGCCGGCGAGATGACCTCCTCCCGGACGTCGGGCAGGACCGGCGCCGGTTGATCCTGCCAGGATGTCGCCTGGCACCCGGTGCATGATCGCTCATCCCGGCGATTGACGGTGTCGCCGTGACGATCCTGAATCCGCTCGATCAGGGCCGGCTCGATACGCCTGCCGCCATTGACCAGCATGGCGTAGGCGGTCGTCAGCTGGAGCAGGCTGACCTCGTTCGAGCCCAGAGCCGAGGCGAGATTGTGGCCCAGGCCTCGCTCCAGGTCGAACCGGGCGGCCATGGCGACGATCCGATCCATGCCGACGGCCTGGGCGAGGCGGACCGTCATCACGTTGCGTGATTTCTCGATGCCGAGGCGCAGCGTGCTGGGACCATAGAACTGCCTGGAGTAGTTGGCCGGCTTCCACTTGCCCAGGGCGGGGCCCTGGTCGATCACGATCGGCGCATCGAGCAGGATCGAGGACGGGGTGAAGCCGTTCTCGAGCGCGGCCAGGTAGATGAACGGCTTGAGCGCCGAGCCCGGCTGCCGGAGCGCCTGGGTGGCGCGATTGAAGACGCTGCGGGCGTAGCTGAAGCCGCCGGTCATCGCCAGCACACGGCCGGTGTGGGGGTCCAGCGCGACGAGCGCCCCCTCGACCTCGGGGGACTGGCGCAGGGCGTAGCGCGGCTCGCCCTCTGCCTGGCCGGCGTCGCCCTGGGCGGCGACCGGCTCGACCCAGACGACGTCGCCGACGCCGAGCACCTGGTCGGCCCGCTCGATCTGCGGACCCAGATTGCCCGCCTCGTCGACCCGGCGCGCCCAGGTCAGCTCGGCAAGCGGCAGGCTCGCCGTGGTGCCATCGATCAACCCGATCGTGGCGGCCGCGGCATCGACCTCGAGGACCAGCGCGAGCTGCCAGCTGTCGAGCCCGTCCGACCGGTCGAGCTGGCCAAGACGCGACCACCACTCGGGGCCGGTATCCAGCTGCGTCCTGGGGCCGCGCCAGCCGTGGCGGCGGTCGTAGGCGATCAGGCCGTCGCGCAGGGCCTCGTCGGCGAGCGCCTGGAGGGTCGGCGCGAGGGTGGTGCGGATCGAGAGGCCGCCCTGATACAAAAAGTCCTCGCCGTGGCGCTCGATCAGCCGGCGGCGCACCTCTTCGACGAAATGGTCGGCGCTCACCACCTCGGTCGGGGCGCGCCGCCGCATGACCAACGGCTCGGCGAGCGCCTGCGCCGCCTGCTCGCGGTCGATGAAGCCGACATCGAGCATGCGGCCGATCACCCAGTCGCGGCGCTGCTTGGCGGCCTCGGGGCGGCGCTCGGGATGGTACCAGGACGGCGCCTTGGGGAGACCGGCGAGATACGCGGCCTCCGCGGTGGTCAGCTCGTCCAACGACTTGTCGAAATAGTTGAGCGCGGCGGCGGCGACGCCGTACGAGCCGATCCCGAGATAGATCTGATTGAGGTACAGCTCCAGGATCTGATTCTTGGTGAACGCCTGCTCGATGCGAAACGCCAGGAGCGCCTCCTTGATCTTGCGCTCGAGGCTCACCTCGTTGCTGAGCAGAAAATTCTTGGCGACCTGCTGGGTGATCGTCGACGCCCCCATCGGGCGCCGGTTCTCCCCGAGCCTCGACAGATTGGTCAGCGCGGCCCGGACAATGCTCAGGGGGTCGATGCCGGGGTGCCAGTAGAAATTCTTGTCCTCGGCCGCGAGAAACGCCTGGATCACCCGCTTCGGGATCGCCTCGACCGGCACGAAGACGCGCTTCTCGTGGGCGAACTCCGCGAGCAGCCGGCCGTCCCCGGCGTGCACCCGGGTCACGGTCGGCGGCTGATAGTGGGCGAGCTGGCGGTAGTCCGGAAGCCCGGCACTGTAGCCGTGGATCAGGTACAACGCGGCGCCGCTTCCCACCAGGATCAGCACGAGCGCCCCGGCGGTCAACGCCGCGAACAGCTTCAACACCTTACGCAAGGCCAACCTCTAGCGTTTCGCCAAGCTCTACGTTTCGGATGGCTGCCCCCGGGTACTCCCGGCGGCCGACGCCACCCCGATCACGAAGGCGCAAACCCGAAATGGCGATCGACCGCCCGGACCACCGCCGCGGCAAGGCCGGCGATGTGGGCGGCATCCGCCAGAGCCCCTTCGTCAGCTGAGTTCGACAGGTACCCAAGCTCGACCAGCACCGATGGCATGTCCGGCGACTTCAGCACCACGAAGCCGGCGCGCGCGCGCTCGCGCTTCGCCATTTGGGTGGCGTCGCGCAACTCTTCAACCAATAACGCCGCAACCTTTAGCGATTTGTTGTTGGCGTCACGCTGGGCCAGATCGATCAGGATCTCGGTGACGATGTCCTCCTGCGCCGAGAGGTCGACGCCGGCCAGGATGTCGGCGCGATTCTCCTTCCGGGCGAGACGACCGGCCTCGTCGTTGGAGGCGCGCTCCGAGAGGGTGTAGACCGAGGCCCCGTTCACGTCGGGCGCCCTGACCAGGCTGTCCGCATGCAACGACATGAACAGCTCGCCCTGGCTCTCCCGGGCGATCCGCAGGCGATCGCGCAGGCGGACGATGCGATCGTCGTCGCGGGTCATGACTACCTGGTAGCGCCCGGTCGCCTCGAGCTGGTCGCGCAGCGCCAGACCCATGCGCAGCGCGACGTCCTTCTCGAGGAGCCCGGTTTGGCCGACCGCTCCAGGGTCCACGCCGCCGTGGCCCGGGTCGAGGACGACGATCCGTCGCTCGGACGGCGGGGTCGGCTTCTTCGCGGGCAGCCGCATGACCGCCAGGCCGGCAGGTTGCGTGACGGCCGGCCCGGCCGCCGGGGCGATCGCGCGGTTTTGGACCTGGGCGCCATTGATCTGCCGCTCGACCAGATCGGTGACGATCCGGTGGCCGCGATCGCCGCTCGGTGGCAACTGGAACACGCGGTCGATCTCGAACGGCCGCGCCAGATCCAGAACGATCCGCGAGACCCCCGGGCGCGGATGGCCAAAGCGGAAGCCCGCAACCAAGCCGACGACGTCCACCGGGTCGTCGGCGACCTTCCAGGTGACCTCCGGCAGATCGATCGCGAGCCGGGGTGGCCGGGTGAGCGTGATGTAGCGGAAGTCGACCGGCTGGCTGAGGTCGATCACCACCCGGGTCGCGGCGCCGTGGCTCGCGATCCGGACATCGTCGACGCTCGCCTGGGCGGCCCAGGCGCCAGCCCCCGCCAAGCTCGCCGCGATGGCGAGCATGGCCGGGATCAGGCCGATCGATGAGGCACGTTGCCGCGGCCAGCGAGCGCGTCCGGTCGCCACGGCCCGCCGGGTCATCGATTGGCCGCGATCCTGCCTACGCAAGCGCATCCTGGTGTGGGGTTGAAACCTGCCCGAGAGCGGATATTCGGATTGTCGCCCATCGCCACAGTCACTATAGTTGATCTGCAGAGGTTTGTCGCCGATCGATGTGAATTTTCGCGACGCGTGTTGCGCTCCTGCCACCGATCGGCCACCTGCCTTGAAGTCTTTTGGCAGGTCACCACCGCCATATCGGGCCGGCGCTCGAGCCGTCGGCCGGCAAGGAAGAATGCAGTGCGTGCCACGTCTCGCCCCACATTCGTGACGGATCCCCGCGTCGGTGTCGCCGCCTTGGCGGCGCCGCGTGTGCGGCCGATCCCCGCCCCGGTTGGTGACCGATGCCTGCGCATTGCCGCCGCATCCTGGCGGCGAACCCATCGGTTCACGGAGAAGTCTCCTGATGACCAAACGTATGCTCATCGACGCCGCCCATCCGGAAGAGACCCGGGTGGTGGTGGTCAACAACGGACACCTGGAGGAGTTTGAGTTCGAGTCTTCGACCAAGAAACAGCTCAAGGGCAACATCTACCTCGCCAAGGTGACTCGGGTCGAACCCTCCTTGCAAGCCGCGTTCGTCGACTATGGCGGCCAGCGCCACGGCTTTCTGGCTTTCAGCGAGATCCACCCCGACTATTACCAGATCCCGCAGGCGGACCGGCGCGTGCTCGACGAGGCCGAGCGGCAGGCCGCCAGGGCCGCGGACGGCAACGGCTCGGCGGAGGAGGCCGACGACGGCTCGGAGGCGGTCGCCACCGACCCGGAGGAGGAGGCCGCCGAGGTCTTCGACGAGCAGGCCAGACGGCGCTCGCGGGTGTTGCGTGGCTACAAGATCCAGGAGGTGATCAAGCGCCGGCAGATCCTGCTGGTGCAGGTGGTCAAGGAGGAGCGCGGCACCAAGGGCGCGGCGCTCACCACCTATCTGTCGCTCGCCGGTCGCTACAGCGTGCTGATGCCGAACACCGCGCGCGGCGGCGGCATCTCGCGCAAGATCGCCAACCCGGCGGACCGCTCGAGGCTCAAGGCGATCGCCCGAGAACTGGACGTGCCCGAGGGCATGGGGCTGATCATCAGGACCGCCGGCCAGGAGCGCAACAAGCTGGAGATCCGCCGCGACTACGAATACTCGCTGCGGCTGTGGAACGACATCCGCGAACGCACCCTCCAGTCGATCGCGCCCTGCACCATCCATGAGGAAGGCGCCCTGGTCAAACGCGCGATCCGCGACCTCTACGCGCGCGACATCGACGAGGTGTGGGTCGAAGGCGAAGAGGGTTACCGCGCGGCGCGCAAGGTCATGGGCATGCTGACCCCGTCGCGCACCCGCCGGGTCAAGCTGTACCGGGAAGACGTGCCGCTGTTCCATCACCATGGCGTCGAAGAGCGCCTCGATGCCCTGCACAACCCGGTGGTCGACCTCGCGTCCGGCGGCTCGATCGTGATCCACGTCAGCGAGGCGCTCACGGCGATCGACGTCAACTCCGGCCGGTCGACCCGCGAACGCAACATCGAGGAGACCGCGCTCAAGACCAACCTCGAGGCTGCGGAGGAGGTGTCGCGGCAGCTGCGACTGCGCGACCTCGCCGGGCTCGTGGTGATCGACTTCATCGACATGGCCGACGCGCGCAATCAGCGCATCGTCGAGCGTAAGCTGCGCGATCAGCTGAAGGTCGATCGGGCGCGCGTGCAGCTCGGCCGGATCAGCCCGTTCGGCCTGCTCGAGCTGTCGCGACAGCGCCTGCGGCCCAGCTTCCAGGAGCTGAGCGCGCAGTCGTGCCCGACCTGCCATGGTTCGGGCATCGTCCGCTCGGTCGAGTCGGCGGCGCTGCAGGCCCTGCGCGCGATCGAGCTGGCGGGAATGAAGGGTGGCGCGGCGGCGCTTGCGATCAGTCTGCCGATACCGGTCGCGCTCTACGTGCTCAACCAGAAGCGCGACCGCCTGATCGGGCTCGAGCAGCGCTATCAGATCACGGTCGACGTGCAGGTCGATGCGACGCTGGTGGCGGGCGAGTACCGGCTGGAGACCACGGCGGCGCGACCCGCTGCCGAGGAGGCGCCGGCCCGCGTCGCCGAGCGGGTCGAAGCCGCGCCGGCCGAGGTCTCGGAAGAGGAGACGGATGCCGGTGGTCGCCGCCGCCGCCGCCGCCGCCGCCGCCGCAAGAGGACCGGCGAGGGCGAGATGGAAG
>JBOHKK010000126.1:0-16013 GCA_050729115.1 Geminicoccaceae bacterium
TGGCCGCACACGCGGCATGGCCGACCGCTCAGCCCGTACACCGCGAAGCGGTCCTGGAAGAACCCGAGCGCCCCGTCGGTCTGGACGTAGTCGCGCAGCGACGAGCCGCCGGCATCGATCGCCTCCCTCAGCACGGCACGGATCGCGCCCGCGAGGCGCGCGGCCTCGCGCGGCCGCAGACCACCGGCGGGGCGGAGCGGCGACAGGCGCGCCCGAAACAGGCTCTCGCAGGCGTAGATGTTGCCGACCCCGACCACCACCCGCTGGTCCATGAGCGCGAGCTTGAGCGCGCCCTGCCGGCCGGCGAGCGCGGCGGCCAGGCTCGGGCCGTCGAACGCCTCGTCGAGCGGCTCGAGGCCGAGCCCGACGAGCCGGGGATGGGCATCGAGCTGCGGCGTCGGGGCCAAATCGAGCATGCCGAAGCGGCGCGGGTCGACGAAGCGGAGCCGGGTGGCATCATCGAAATGGAAGGTCAGGTGCTCGTGCGGCCCGGCCGGCGCGCCGTCGAACAGGAGACGCCCCGACATCCCGAGATGCAGCACCAGGCTGTGCTGGTCGTCCAGGTGAGCGAGGATGTATTTGGCACGCCGCGCGAAGCCGATCAGCCGGCGGCCGACCAGGCGCTCGTTCAGGCGCTCCGGCAGCGGGAACCGCAGATCCGGTCGCCGCTGCACCAAAGCCGCGATCTGCCGCCCATGCAGCCTGGCGGCCAGGGCCCGCATGATGGTCTCGACTTCCGGTAGCTCGGGCATGGCCGCTCACGCACCTCGATGGGGCATGCTTGTCGGTCCGCGCGCCCTCTCGTACAACGCCAGCGCGACCGGCCGTGACCGGCATTGCCCGGGGCAACTCTGCCATGACCGACCCGACCGACCTAGCGCGCGAGCGGCTCGCCACCTCCTTCGGCTACCAGGAGGTGCGGCCGCAGGACAAGTCAAGGCTGGTCGGCGCCATGTTCGCGCGGGTCGCCGCCCGCTACGACCTGATGAACGACCTCATGAGCGCCGGCGTGCACCGCCTGTGGAAGGCGGCGCTGATCGACTGGCTGGCGCCGCAGACCGGGATGCGCCTGCTCGACGTCGCGGGCGGCACCGGCGACATCGCCTTGCGAGTGCTGGACCGGCTCGCCCGCCGCGGCGCCGCGGCCCCGCGCATCGTCGTGTGCGACGTCAATCCCCCGATGCTCGAGGTCGGTCGTGACCGCGCCATCGACGCCAATCGGCTGGGCGCGATCGACTGGCTGTGCGCCGATGCCGAGGCCCTGCCGCTCGCGGATCGCAGCGTCGATGCCTACACCATCGCGTTTGGCATCCGCAACGTCACCCACCTCGACCGTGCCCTGGCCGAAGCCAGGCGCGTGCTGGTGCCGGGCGGCCGGTTTCTCTGCCTGGAGTTCGCGACCGTGCCGTCGCCCGCGCTGCGACGGGCCTACGATGCCTACTCGTTCACCGTCCTGCCCTGGCTCGGCGAGCGGGTGGCGGGGGACCAGGCCGCCTATCGCTATCTGGCCGAGAGCATCCGGCGCTTCCCCGACCAGGCGACCTTCGCGCGCATGATCGAACGGGCCGGGCTGGACCGTGTCCGCTACCGCGACCTGTCCGGAGGCATCGCGGCGCTGCATTCGGCCTGGCGGCTCTAGTGGTCCGGATCAGACAGATGATCCCCACACGGCTGGTCGCAAAGACCACTGGAATCACAGGTTTAGTGGTTCGCGAGGCACCAAACGAAGGGCCTCCTTCGTTGGGTTCGAACCACTAGGTCGGCCGGGATGCTCCGCACGCCGCGGCACATCTGGCGCCTGATCGGCATCGCGCGCTGTCTCGCTCGGCACAACGCGCTGTTCCCGCTCGAGCGCCTGCCGCTGCCGGACCTGGTCCTGCGCCTTGCCCGCCGGCTGTCGCGCCAGAACGCCCCCGGTCGTCCCGGCCAGCGCCTGGCCGCGGCGTTGCAGGATCTGGGCCCGAGCTTCATCAAGCTCGGCCAGAGCCTGGCCACCCGCTCCGATCTGCTCGGCCAGGAGCTGGCGGCCGACCTGTCGCAGCTGCAGGACGATCTGCCGCCGTTCGACGCCGCTCTGGCGCGCTGGATGATCGAGGCCGAGCTCGGCCGGCCGATCGAGGAGCTGTTCGCGAGCTTCGACGATCGCCCGGTCGCCGCCGCCTCGATCGCTCAGGTCCACTTCGCGCTGACCACCGGAGGCGAGGAGGTCGCGGTCAAGATCCTGCGCCCGGCGATCGAGCGGCAGATGGCCCGGGACCTCGACTTCTTCGCCTGGATCGCGGCCTGGGTCGAGCGTCTGCAGCCCGCCTTCCGGCGGCTCCGCCCGATCGCCGTGGTCGAGACCTTCGCCGCCTGGAGCCGGCTCGAGATGGATCTGCGCCTGGAGGCCGCGGCGGCATCCGAGCTCGCGGAGAACTTCGTCGACGACGAAGGCTTTCACGTGCCCAAGGTCGACTGGAAGCGCACCGCCCGGCGGGTCCTGACGTTGGAGCGGGTCAGCGGCATCGCGTCCGACGAGCGCGACGCCCTGCTGGCCGCCGGCTTCGATCCCGACCGCATCCTCGCCCGGGCGGCGGAGATCTTCTTCAAGCAGGTGTTCCGGGACGGCTTCTTCCATGGCGACATGCACCCCGGCAACATCTTCATCGACGCCTGTGGCGACCTGGTACCGGTCGACTTCGGCATCATGGGCCGGCTGGACCGGCCGACCCGGCGCTATCTCGGGGAGATGCTCCTGGGCTTTTTGTCGGCGGACTATCAGCGGGTCGCCGACATCCACTTCGCCGCCGGGTACGTGCCGCCCGACCAGGACAAGGCCGCGTTCATGCAGGCCTGCCGCGCGATCGCCGAGCCGATTCGCGACCGCCCGCTGGCCGAGATCTCGATCGGGCGGCTGCTCGGTCAGCTGTTCGAGGTCAGCGAGACCTTCGCGATGCAGACCCAGCCGCAGCTGCTGCTGCTCCAGAAGACCATGGTGGTTGCCGAGGGCGTCGGTCGCGCGCTCAATCCCGAGCTCAACATGTGGCAGCTGGCGCAGCCGCTGATCGAAGACTGGGTCGCCGGGAACCTCGGTCCGCAGGCGCAGCTGCGGTCGGTGGTGGAAGACGGTCTGGAAGCGGCCCGGCGCCTGCCGCACCTGGTCGACCGGGTCGAGCGGACGTTGCAGTCGGTCGCCGACGGCGGCCTCAAGCTGCATCCGACGTCGCTTGCGGCCTTGCTCGGGCGGCGCGGCAAAGGGTCCGGTCTGGCTTGGATGCTCTGCCTGATTCTCGCGGGCCTCGTGCTCGGCCTTCTGATCCAGTGAGCGGCGCCCGCTGCCGCACCGCCGCAATCAGATCGCCGCACGATTGGTTTCCGACAAATGTGGAGTATATTTAAGAGGTGAGGGCGCTTTGGCGGACCACGTCGCTCAGGCGCCTGAAGGACACACCCGAACGAGCGCGCGGCGAAGGCGCCGGATATTGCGATGCAGCGAGCCCACCGAATCCTGCTGGTCATCGCGGGCGGGATCGCCGCCTACAAGAGTCTCGAGCTGATCCGTCGGCTCCGCGAGCGCGGCGGCGGCGTCCGTTGCATTCTGACGGCGGCCGGGGCGGAGTTCGTCACGCCTTTGGCGCTCGCAAGCCTCTCCGGCGAGCGCGTGTTCACCGATCTGTTCTCGCTCACCGACGAGGCGGAGATGGGCCACATCCGGCTGTCGCGCGAAGCCGATCTGGTCGTGGTCGCCCCGGCGACCGCCGATCTGATCGCCAAGATGGCGAACGGCCTGGCCGACGATCTGGCGTCCACGGCCCTGCTCGCCACCGACAAGCCGGTGCTGATCGCGCCCGCGATGAATCCGATGATGTGGTGCCATCCGGCGACCCGGCGCAACCTCGCGCAGGTGCAGGCGGACGGCGTTCGTCTGGTGGGGCCGAACCCCGGCGACATGGCCTGTGGCGAGACCGGGACCGGGCGGATGGCCGAGCCCGAGGAGATCCTTGCGGCGATCGACGAGCTCCTGGCGGCCGGTGCCGGGACGCTGGCCGGGAGGCGTGCTCTGGTGACCAGCGGGCCCACCGTCGAGGCGATCGACCCGGTGCGGTTCATCGCCAATCGCTCCTCGGGCAAGCAGGGGCACGCCATCGCCGCGGCTTTGGCCAGGGCGGGCGCCGAGGTCACGCTGGTCAGCGGGCCGGTCCACGAGCCCGATCCGGCGGGGGTGACGGCGGTTCGGGTCGAGTCCGCCTGCGACATGCTCGCGGCCTGCCTCGCCGCTCTCCCGGTCGACGTCGCGGTCTGTGCCGCCGCCGTGGCCGACTGGCGGGTCGCCAATGCGCACCGCGACAAGATCAAGAAGCGGCCGGGCCAAGCGCCGCCGACGCTGACCCTGGAGGAAAATCCGGACATTCTGAAGGCCCTGTCGCGAGCGGACAAACGGCCTTCCCTGGTCATCGGCTTCGCGGCGGAGACGGAGGACCTGGCCGCCAACGCCCGCCGCAAGCTCGCGGCCAAAGGGTGCGATTGGATCGTGGCCAACGACGTATCGAGGGAACAAGGGACGTTCGGCGGCGTTTTCAACACTGTTCATCTGATCCGGAGCGGCGCCGAGCAGGAGACCTGGCCGAGGCTGGCCAAGGCGGAGGTGGCGACTCGCTTGGTGGCGCGGATTGCCGCGTACTTCGACGACGGGGCGGCGGCCGCCGCGTGAAGGCAGGGGCGGAGATCTCGGTGCGAAGGCACTGTCAAATTGGTTGAGCGGACATCATCTATGGCCCGGATATCCGAAGCGCGGGGCTGGTCGTCATGTTGAGGCCATCGAAGAAGCTGGTGCTGGCACTGGAAGCGGTGACCGACATCTCTTTTCATGGCGGCTCCGAACCGGTGCAGAGCCAGGACATCGCCCGTCGCCTGAACCTGCCACGGCGTTATCTGGAGCAGGTCATGCAACAGCTGGTGCGGGCCGGGATCCTGCGCGGGGTACGGGGGCCGCGTGGCGGCTACCGGCTGGCGCGCGAGCGCCGCCGCGTCAGCGTTGGCGACGTGGTTCGGGTGGTCCGAGGCATCGAGGAGCTGCCGGCGCAGGACACGCTGGCGTCGTCCTCCGAGCTCGGCCGTCGGGTGGTCGGTCCGTTCTGGGCGGACACGGAGCGGGAGCTGATGACGCGTCTCGACCGCGTGACCATCGAGGACCTGTGCCGCCGGGCGGAAGACCAGGGCGTGGCCAGCGAGGCCCAGCGCGACGTCGACTACGCGATCTGATCGCGCACCGCGGCTGCCTCCCGCTCGATCACCGATGAGGCGCCGGCAGTCGGGCGCCCGCCACCCTGGCGGCGGCGCTCCAGGTCGGGGCGCGGCCGGGGATGCGGGCTCGTCGTGATCGTGGCGCCGGCCGCGGAGCGCGAGTTCACCCCGCGCCGTCCAGCGCTCCTTGAGCCCGGCAGAGGACCCGCCCGCCGGCCTCAAAGCTGGGCGCGCAGCGACTTGGCGCGATCGTACACCGCGTCCGCGTCGTCGAGCCGGCGGAGCTCGCGCAGCACCGCCGCATAGTTCTCCAGCGTGGTGATCAGCTTCGGATCGTCGGGGCCGTAGGCCTGCTCCTCGATCGTCAACGCCCGCCGCAGCAGCTCCTCGGCCTCGACGTAGGCGCCGCGGTCGAAATTCAAAAGCGCCAGGTTGTTCAGCCCGAGCGCCAGGCTGGGATGCTTCGGGCCGACGCTTTTCTGGTCGATCGCGAGCGCCCGGTTGAACAGCTGCTCCGCCTCCTCGAAGCGCCGCTGCATCCGATACAGCTCGGCAAGATTGTTGAGCGTCAGAGCGAGCTCCGGATGCTCGCGGCCGAGCGTGGCTTCCTTGATCGCGATGCTGCGCTGGTACAGCTGCTCGGCCGCCTCGAGCTCGCCCGTGATGAAGCGCGCCACGGCAAGGTTGTTGAGGCTCTGCGCGGTCTCGGGGTGGTTGGGCCCGAGCGTCTTCTCGCGCAGCGCCAGCGCCTGGCCGTGGAGCTCGATCGCCTGATCGAGCCGCCCCTCGACGCGGTGGAGCTCGGCCAGGTTCGACAGGGTGGTCGCCAGCGACGGATGGTCGGGGCCGAGCTCCTTGCGCTCGACCTCGAGGGCGCGCTCGTAGAGCGGCCTGGCCTCGTCGAAGCGCTCCTTCGCGTAAAACAGCGTCGCCAGATTGTTGCGGGTCTCCGCCACCGCGAGATGGTCCTCGCCATAGGAGAGGATGCGAATTTCGAGCGCCCGCTGATACAGCGGCTCGGCCTCGTCGAAGTGCTCCTGGACGGCGTAGAGCACGCCCAGGTTGTTCAGCGTCTGGGCGACTTGGGGATGGTCGGGCCCGAACCGCTGCTCGCGGATCTCGAGCGCCCGCCGGTGCAGGGCCAGGGCTTCGTCGTAGCGCCCGAGCACCCGGTACAGCTCCGCGAGGTTGTTGCAGCTCTGGGCGACGTCGGCGTGGTCCTTGCCGAGCGCCCGCTCGCGCATCGCCAGGGATTCCAGGTAGTGCGGCTCGGCGGCGACATAGCGCCCCTGGGCATGGAGGATGTAAGCCAGATTGTTGATGCTGGTCGCGCGGCGCCGGTCATCCTCGGCGAACGCCTCGCTCAGGCTCAGGGCCTCACGAAAGGCACGCTCGGCCTCGTGAAACCGCCCTTCCTCGGCGGCCTTCAACCCGGCATTGCTGACCTCGATCCACGGTCCGGTCCGAGCCGGGCTCTCCTCGGCAGCCTCCGGTCCTGCCCTGCTGACCTCGATCCGCTGCCCGCTCTGAGCCCAGGCCGGCCCGGCGACGGCCAGCAACAGGACAACAAGGAAGTCGATGCGGTGGCGGCGCCGTGCCATCGCCTGCTCCTCCCAGGTAGGTCGCGACAAACAAACATGAAACGGCCGTGAAACCTATCCACAAATTGGTTAACAGGTAGTGCAGATTTCCCCCGTAAAGTGATGCTGAAACACTTTCCACTCTGCACAGAAGGCGAAGGGGAAGGTCGGCTGGCGATCCGATGCGCCACACCCGCCGGCACCGGATGCCGCGCCGGTCGCAAGCGTCCCAGGGATCGACCATGCTCACGGCCGCCGGTCGAGCGCCCGCGGGCCCAAGGCCTCTCGTGTGGTCGTCGATCGCCGGCCGAATGCCAGGTCAGTGGATCAGGCTGAACAGAAAGCGGACGCCGACGACCGCGAGGAACGTCGCGAACGCCACCTCCAGCTTGCGCCGCGAGATCCCATGCGCGATGCGCACCCCAAGCGGCGTCACGAGCACGCTGGTCGGGATGATCAGGAGCGCCCCCAGCAGGCTGACGTAGCCGAGCGAGCCCGGTGGCCGCCCGGCCGCATGCCAGCCCGCCCAGACGAAGCCGAGCGCCCCCGGAAGCGCGATGATCGGCCCGAAGGCAGAGGATGTGGCGACCGCGCGTTGCATGGAGTGGCCATAGAAGGTCATGAGGGCGGTGATGAACACGCCGCCGCCGATGCTCATCAGGGTCGACAGCAGGCCGACGAAGGCGCCATAGATCGCGCGGAATGGTTGGCCCGGGATCGCGTCGCCGAGCTGCCAGTCCGGCCTGGCGAAGAAGAGCTTCAGCGAGATCAGGCTCGCGGCCGCGACCCAGATGCCTTTCAGCACGGTGTCGTTGGCAAACCGGGCCAGGACCGCGCCGAGACAGACGCCGGCGACGACCGCCAGCGCCATGCTCTTCACCAGGTCCATGTCGACCGCGCCGCGGGCGCGATGCCCGGCAAAGGAGCGCAGCGAGGTCGGCACGATCACGGCGAGCGAGGTGCCGACCGCGAGATGCATCCGCACCGCGTCGTCGGCGCCGAGCGCGCCGAACACGTCATAGAGCACGGGCACGAGGATGCTGCCGCCGCCGATGCCGAGCAGACCGGCGAGCAGCCCCGTGGCGAGCCCCGCCGCCAGCAGCGCCAAGACCAGAAGCGCAGCCTCCCCAAACGGCACCCCCACGTATCCCTCTCCCCAATCCGCCGCACCGTCGAACTGGGTTCTGCCGGAATACTGGCGCTGCCGCCAGAGGGTGGTTGAGGCCGGCTGCCGCTCGTCAGCGCGGCCAACGCCTCATGGCGGCGGCCATGCCATATCTCGGGCGAGGTCCCGCATGCTCGAGCAGCTCTGGGACGATCGTCGAATTGGAGAATCGTATCGCGACGATCTGGATTCCAGCCGTGTTCGGAAGCGTTTGCTGAGCGTGCCCATCTCCCAACTCTTCAGATGCCAGCGCCTGACCCCGAGCATCTGACGAGATGGCGGAGCCAAGAATCACGTCGCTCCGCAGGGACGCTCACATGCGTCGCGCCATCTGTGGATCGAGCTGATCCCGCAGGCCGTCACCGACGACGTTGACGGCGAGGACGGTCACGGCGAGGAAGATGCTCGGGAACAGCACGGTCCACGGGGCGACGGTGAAGAGCGCGCGGCCCTCCGCCACGATGTTGCCCCAGCTCGGGATCTCGGGCGGCGTGCCGGCACCGAGGAAACTGAGATAGGCCTCCGCGATGATCGCCGCGGCCGCGATGTAGGTGGCCTGGACGACGAGCGGCGTGATCGTCGTGGGCAGGATGTGCTTGACGAGGACTTTCAGATCGGGTGAGCCGGCCGCGATGGCGGCCTCGACGAACGGCTGCTCACGCACGCTCATGACGATTCCCCGCACGAGGCGGGCAACCCGCGGCACCTCGGGAATGGTGATCGCGACGATGATGTTGCGAACGCTCGAGCCCGCGAGCGCCATGAAGGCGATCGCGAGCAGGACGGAGGGGATCGCCATCAGGCCGTCCATGACGCGCATGACCACGACGTCGATCCAGCGGACGAAGCCCGTGAGCAGGCCGATGGTAAGGCCGATGCCCGTTGCCAGCAGTGCCACGGTGAAGCCGACCAGCAGCGAGATCCGACCGCCGTAGATGGTTCGGCTGAGGACGCTACGACCCATGTGGTCGGTGCCGAAGGCTTGCTCGTCCGAGGGTGGGTTGAGCCGGTTCAGGACGTCGATGGCGATCGGGTCCTGGTCGACGATCAGCGGCGCGGCCAGGGCGCAGAACAGAAGCCCCACAAGGATACAGATCCCCGCGGCCATGGTGGGATGACGCCGCCCGAACTCGGCCAGTGCCGCCGCTCGCCTCGCGCGATGCGGGATCAGGGCGTCGGTACGGCCGGAAACGGGGACGGACGCCACGGAGGCCTCCTTCAGCGCTGGTAGCGGATGCGTGGGTCGAACAGCGAGTAGCTGAGATCGACCAGGAGATTGATGAGGACGAACACCACCGTGAAGACGAGCAGGACGCCCTGGATCACGGGGTAGTCCTTGCGGACGATGGCATCCACCGTGAGGCGCCCGACGCCGGGGATCGCGAAGACCGTCTCGGTCACCACCACGCCGCTGATGAGCAGCGCGATGCCGAGCCCGACGGTCGTGACGATCGGGATCGCAGCGTTCTTGAGCGCGTGGACGAGCAGGATCGGCGGCGTGGTCAGGCCCTTGGCCCGGGCCGTGCGAACATAGTCTTGGTTGAGCACCTCGATGACGCTTGCCCGGGTCATGCGGGCGAGCAGCGCCACGTAGATCATGCCGAGCGAGAGCGTCGGCAGAACGATGCTGCGCAGGAAGGGCACGACACCGTCGCGGATGCTCGTGTAGCCTTGGACCGGCAGGAGATCGAGCTTGAGCGCGAAGATGAAGACGAGGATGTAGCCGAGCACGAAGACCGGCAGCGAGAAGCCGGTAACGGCGAGCACCATGACGGTCCGGTCGACCAGCGAGCCAGCCTTCCAGGCCGCGAGCACGCCGAGTGGAATACCGATCAGCACCGCGAAGGTGATGGTCGAGACGGTCAGCGCTATGGTCGGCTCGAGCCGCTGCACGATGAGCTGGGCGACCGGCATCTCATTGAAGATCGAGGTGCCGAGGTCGCCTTGCAAGACGTGCAAGAGCCAGTCCCCGAACTGAACCCAGAGCGGCCGGTCGAGGCCGAGATTCTCTCGGATCCTGGCGATGTGCTCGGGCTGGGCAAAGTCCCCGGCGATCACGGCAGCCGGATCGCTTGGACCGAGGTGCAGGAGCAGGAAGATGACGAGCATCACGACGAAGAGGACGGGGATCGTCGCGATGATTCGACGGATGGTATAGCCGAACACGGCGCTGTCGCCTCCTCGAAGGTCGACTGCAGGGCGGCGGGCCGACCGTCTGGGCGACCCGCCGCCGAAGGGTCGTCAGCTCACCCGGTCACTCGAGGGAGACGTTCCAGAACGCGAGCGCGGGCGCCTCGAGCAGCCCCTTGACGTTGCTCCGCCATGCCGAGGGCATCGTGTACTGGCCCACCACGACGTAAGGCTGATACGCCATCAGCTCCTCTTGCAGCTCCTCCATGATCGCGAGCCGCTTGTCGTGGTCGGATTCCATGGCGAAGTCGAGCCGGAGCTTCTCGATCGTCTCGTTCTCGGGCCAGCCGAACCAGGCGTCCTCGCCGCCCGCCGCGATGCCGAGATGCCCGACCGGAGTCGCCGCGCTGATGCCGGTACGGGTATGGAAAATGCTCCAGCCACCGTCGGTCGGCGGGTTCTTCGAGGTCCGCCTGGACGTGAGGGTCGCCCAGTCCATCGCCTGTAGCTCGACGTTCACACCCAGCTCGCGCAGCTTGGCGGCCGTCACCAAGGCGGTGGGCCCGCTCGGATGGTCGGTCGGGTGCATCACCACGACGGTCTCGCCGTCGTAGGCCTGGTCCATGAGCTCCTGGGCCTTGGCCATGTCGCCCTCGACCATCCGCTCGGCGCCGCCGGTGGTGATCGCATAGGGCGTGCCGCACATGAGCATCGACGCGCAGGTCTGGAAGTATTCCGGGTTGCCGACCATGGCGGTCATGTACTCCTCCTGGTCGACCATGTAGGAAAGCGCGCGGCGCGCCTCCGCCTTGTCGAAAGGCGGGTGCAGGTGGTTCGGGCGCAACATGACGACCAGGCCGTAAGGGTTCAGCACGCCCACGACGACGTCTGGATTCGCCTCCAGCGGCGGGACGAGATCGACCGGCGGGGCCTCGTAGAAGTCCACCTCGTCGTTCTGCAGCGCGGCCATGGCGGTCGCCGGATCCGGGATGTAGAACCACTCGACCCGATCGACCTTGACGACCTTGCCGCCAGCGAGCGCGCTCGGCGGCTCGTCGCGCGGGACGTAGTCCTCGAACTTCTCGTAGACCACCTTGTTGCCCGGTACCCATTCCTCCTCGACGAAGCGGAACGGCCCGGAGCCGATGAAGCTGTCGACCTGCTCGAACGGATCGGTCTGCGCCGCTGCCTCCGGCATGATGAACGGCACGTTGCTCACCGACTTGGCGAGGCTGTCGATGACGAGACCGTAGGGCTCGGTGAGCACCAGCCTGAAGGTCTTGGCGTCGACCGGCTCGATCGAGGCGGTCAGCTTCATCAGCGCCTGGCCCATGGTGTCCCGCACCGCCCAACGCTTCAGCGACGCCGCAACGTCCTTGCTCTCGACGGGCGTACCGTCGTGAAACAGGAGCCCGTCGCGCAGCGTGAACGTGTAGATGCGACCGTCATCGCTGACCGTCCAGTCGTCCACCATCTGCGGTTGCGGGTCGAAGTTCTCGTCGCGCGCGAACAGGGTGTCATAGATCATGTACCCGTGATGCTGCGTGATCGTTGCCGTGGTCCAAATCGGATCCGTGTTGCGGAGATCCGCGTACGGCACCACGCGCAGAACCGATTCCTGAGCGTGGACGGCCTCGCCCGAGAGGGCGAATAGTCCCAGCATCATCATCGTCAAGAGCCGTTCGGTCCGCGGTCGCCCAGCCATCGTTACCCCTCCTCTGGATTGCTTGTTGGAACGAGACCCCTCCTCTGGATTGTTTAGTTGACACGAGCTTAACATCCACCTCGAGTCGCGGCAACCCAGGGGTCGATCGTGTCGCGGGACGATTCACCCAGCTGTTTGACTTCTTGTCGATGGTTGGTCTCAGCTGTGCCGCTGCGTAGGGCGGACCGGGGAGGACGGGGAGCGTGAAGGAGCGGAACTTCAACAGCGGCCGATCGGCCGTCTATGCCGAGAACGGCATGGCGGCGAGCGCGCATCCACAGGCGACCCTCACCGCCCTCGACGTGCTGCGGCGAGGCGGCAACGCCGTGGACGCGGCGGTCGCCGCCTGCGCCCTTCTCTGCGTGATCGAACCACACGCCACCGGCCTCGGGGGTGACTGCTTCGCCATCGTCAGCAAGCCGGGCGGGCGGCCGTTCGGCCTCAATGGCTCCGGCCGCGCGCCGGCGGGGGCAACACTCGATTGGTATCTCGAGCGCGGCATGCGGGAGATCGCGCTGCCGACGCCCCATGCGGTGACCGTGCCAGGCGCCGTGGATGCCTGGTGCCGGCTGGTCGAGGACCACGGCACGCTGCCGCTTGGCGAGCTGCTGGCGCCCGCGGTCCGGGCCGCCGAGCAGGGCTATGTCGTCGCACCGCGCGTGGCGCGCGACTGGGCAGGACTCACGGACAAGCTCGCGCGCGACCCCAACACGCGGCGGATCTTCTTGCCCGAGGGCCGGGCACCGAAGGCCGGCGGCCGCCACCGCCAGCCCGAGCTCTCATCCACCTTGCGCCGCATCGCCGAGCACGGTCGCGCCGGCTTTTACGAGGGTCCGGTCGCCGAGGACATCGTCGGCCGGCTGCGCCAGCTCGGAGGCCTGCACACGCTCGAGGACTTCGCCGAGACCGCCTGCACCTATGTCGAGCCGATCGCGACCACCTACCGCGATCACGAGGTGTTGGAGATCCCGCCCAACGGGCAGGGGATCACGGCGCTCATCATGTTGAACGCGCTCACCGGCTATGACTATGGCGACGACCGCTACGGCGAGGCCGACCGCATCCATCTGGTGGCCGAGGTCGGCAAGGCGGCCTATGCCCGTCGCGACACGCTGATCGGCGATCCCGAGCGGGTCGATGTCCCGGTCGAGCGCCTGCTCTCGGCCCGGGAGGCCGAGCGCATCCGAGCCGGCATCGACCTTGCCCGGGCGGGTGCGCCGCCGGCGGCCGGCGCCGTCCGCCACAGCGATACCACCTATCTCTGCATCGTCGATCGCGACCGCACCGCGGTCTCCTTCATCAACTCGCTCTTCTCGGGTTTCGGCACTGGCATCGTCGGGCCGAGGAGCGGCGTCCTGCTGCAGAACCGCGGCACGAGCTTCCGCCTCCTCGACGGCCATCCCAACGCGATCGGGCCGCGCCAGCGCCCCATGCACACGATCATCCCGGGCATGCTGGTCAGGAAGCAACGGACCGTGATGCCGTTCGGCGTCATGGGCGGCCATTTTCAGCCGACTGGGCACACGCTCCTGCTTACCAACCTGCTCGACCTCGGCCTCGATCCGCAGGAGGCGCTCGCGCGGCCGCGCTGGTTCGCTCACGAAAGCGAGCTGCGTCTCGAAGAGCCGATCCCCGAGACGGTGGCCGATGATCTGCGCGGCCGCGGTCACCGGGTCGTCCGTCTCGCCATGCCGATCGGTGGCGGTCAGGCGATCTGGATCGACCACGACCGCGGCATCCTGATCGGCGGCTCGGAGCCCAGGAAGGATGGCTGTGCCCTTGGCTACTGATCTCGACCAGCGGCCCCACAGTGGAGCGGCGGCGCCGGCTGCCGCACCGGTCCTGCGCGTCCACGACCTGAGGACCTACTTCTTCACGCGCGACGGCGTGGTCCGCGCCGTCGACGGCGTCTCGTTCGATCTGCGCGCCGGAGAGACGCTGGGCCTCGTCGGCGAGTCGGGCAGCGGCAAGAGCGTGACCGCGTTCTCGATCATGCGGTTGGTGGCCGAGACGACCGGGCGGATCGTGGATGGGCGGGTCGAGCTCGACGGGATGGACCTCGTCGATCTGCCGCAGTCCAGGATGCGCAGGATCCGGGGCGATGCCATCTCGATGATCTTCCAGGAGCCGATGACCTCGCTGAACCCGGTGCTGCGCATCGGCTGGCAGCTTGGCGAGACCATCCGCATGCATCGGCGGGTCAGTCGGGCCGAAGCCCGCAGGCGCGCGATCGAGATGCTTCGGCTCGTGCAGATCCCCGAGCCTGAGCGCCGGATCGATCAATATCCGTTCCAACTCTCGGGCGGCATGCGGCAGCGCGTGATGATCGCCATGGCGCTGGCCTGCGATCCGAAGGTGCTGATCGCCGACGAGGCCACGACCGCACTGGACGTGACCATCCAGGCGCAGATCCTGCACCTGATCCGCGAGCTCAGGGAGCAGCTCAACACTGCCGTCCTGATGATCACGCACGACCTTGGCGTGGTCGCCGAGACCTGCCAGCGCGTCGTCGTCATGTACGCCGGGAAGATCGTCGAGGAGGCACCCGTCGAGGCTCTGTTCGCACGGCCGCTGCATCCCTATACCGCCGGTCTGCTCGCCTCGATCCCCAAGCTGTCCCGCCCGAGCAGCGGACGCCCGGCCGCACGCGGCCGGCTGCCTGAGATCCGGGGCTCCGTGCCGTCGTTGCGGGATCTCCCGCCGGGGTGCCGGTTCGCGCCGCGCTGCCCGCTTGCAGTCGAGCGCTGCCGGCGCGAGGAACCGCCACTGGAAGAGCGTGGCCCGGGTCGGCGCTCCGCCTGTTTCGAGTGGCACAGGGTGGGAGAACTCGGCCGTGTCGCCTGACGCGCCGGTGCTCGAGCTCGAGGACCTGGTCACCCACTTCCCGATCCGTCGTGGGCTGTTCGGCAGGGTCGTGGGCCAGGTCCGCGCGGTCGATGGCGTGAGCTTCGCGATCCGAACTGGCGAGACGCTCGGGCTGGTGGGCGAGAGCGGGTGCGGCAAGTCGACCGTCGGACGGACCGCGCTGCGGCTGGTGGAGCCCACGTCCGGCACGATCCGGCTCGAGGGCGAGGACGTCACGCGACTTGACCGAAAGGCGATGCGCAGCCGGCGCCGTCGGCTGCAGGTGGTGTTCCAGGACCCCTACTCGTCGCTGAACCTGCGCATGCGGGCCGAGCATATCGTGGCCGAGCCGTTGCGCAATTTCGGCCTTCCGGCCGCCAAGGAGCGGATTGCGGGGCTGTTCGAGCGCGTGGGCCTCAGGCCCGAGCAGATGGCCCACTATCCGCATGAGTTTTCGGGCGGCCAGCGGCAGCGCCTGGTGATCGCCAAGGCGCTGGCGCTCGATCCTGCGCTCGTCGTCTGCGACGAGCCCGTGTCCGCTCTCGACGTCTCGGTCCAGGCCCAGATCGTGAACCTGCTGGCCGAGCTCCAGGACAGCCTCGGCATCGCGTATCTGTTCATCGCCCACGACCTCGCGCTCGTCGAGCACATCAGCCACCGGGTCGCCGTGATGTATCTCGGCAAGATCGTCGAGCTTGCCGACAAGGACCTGCTGTTTGGCCGCCCCATGCACCCTTACACCGAGGCCCTGCTGTCGGCCGTCCCGGTGCCCGACCCGTCGGCGCGTGCCGAGCCGATCATTCTGTCAGGGGATGTGCCGAGCTCATCCGCCCCACCACCGGGCTGCCGCTTCCACACCCGGTGCCCCTATGCCTTCGATCGCTGTCGCCGCGAGGAGCCTCGCCTGCGGGAGGTGCGCCCTGGCCAGCTCGCGGCCTGTCATCTCCACGACCAACAGGACGACCGGTCCCGCAGCAGCGCGCCGATGGTCGCCCTCTCTCCTCGGGACGGCGTCGGGGTCCGCCGATCAGCCTGATGCCGTGGTCATAGCCGGCTCGACGGTGACGAAGATCGAAGCCTGCGCCGCGTCGGTCATGGTCGAGGTGAGATGGTCCACCTCACATCGACCCGCTCGGTTCGGATCATGCCGTCGTGCGCCTTGGCCTAACCTAACTGAACCCGTAGTCGACACATATCGGCCCATCGTCACCTTCTCGAGGTGGCCGGCCGCGCCCTGATCAGGCGACGGGTCTGCCGTTGCCTACGGACCAACCCACGGCGGCAGCGAACCAGCGTAGCGCCGGCATACTACGCCTGCGGTGCCCCGCTCCGTGGCGGCGGTCGGCCCGGGGCCACTGCCGGGCGC
>JBOHKK010000127.1:0-15931 GCA_050729115.1 Geminicoccaceae bacterium
GTCGCCGGGCGCGGCCTTGCGCGGCCGCGGCGGCAGGTACCGGTTGGTCGGGCGGTAGCCGAGCTCCGGCATCAGCTCGACCTCGCCGCGCGCCGCGACCAGGCGCGAGACCGCCGAGTCCGGATCGGCGAGGTCGCCGAAGTGCCGGGCGCCCGTCGGGCAGGCCCGCACGCACGCCGGCACCCGGTCCTCCGCGGCCAGATTGGCGTTGTCGATGCGATCGATGCACAGCGTGCACTTCTTCATCACGCCCTGATCGGCATCCAGCTCGCGCGCGCCGTAGGGGCAGGCCCAGGCGCACAGGCCGCAGCCGATGCACAGGTCCTCGTCGACCAGGACGATGCCGTCCTCGGCGCGCTTGTAGGACGCTCCGGTCGGGCACACCGTGACGCAGGCGGCATCCTCGCAATGCAGGCACGACTTCGGAAAGTGCACGGTGCGGCCGTCGGCGCCCTCGCCGACCTCGTAGCCGTGCACGCGGTTCAGCCAGGCGCCGCGCGCCTGCGCGCCGTACGGGTCCTGGTCGGTGAGCGGCGCCGGATGGCCGCCGGTATTCCATTCCTTGCAGCTGACCACGCAGGCATGGCAGCCGACGCAGGTGTCGAGGTCGATCACCAGACCGAGCCGCCGGGCCGGGGGCGTCGCGGGCAGGCTGGTCATCGCCGTCGAAACTCCTGCCCATAACTCGAGACCTCCGGTCGGGCGGGCAGGCCCACGGGCGGCCGCAGGGGCGCGAATTGCGGCGCGCTCAGCCCGGCTTCGGCGGGCGCCCGCTCGATCCGCACCCGGAGATCGTACCACGCGGCCTGGCCGGTCACCGGGTCCGCGTTCGCGTAGCGATAGCCGCCCTCGCGCTCGGGCAGGAGCTCGTCGATCAAATGGTTCAGGAGAAACGATTTCGTCGCCTCGGGCGCGTCGGCCGCCAGATTCCAGGCGCCGGCCCGCTTGCCGATCGCGTTCCAGGTCCAGCAGGTGTCGGGGTTAACGCCGTCCATGAGCCGGATCTGCGCCTTGATCCGCCCGTGCCGGCTGGTGACCCAGACCCAGTCGTCGTCCGCGAGCCCGAGCTGCCCGGCCCGCCTCCGGTGCAGGTACAGCCGGTTGCTACCATGGATCTGGCGCAGCCACGCGTTCATCGAGCCCCAGGAGTGGTACATCGCCGCCGGCCGCTGGGTGATCGCATGCAGCGGAAAGGCCGCTTCGTCGCCCGCGGCGTCCTCGAACGGCGGATACCAGAACGGCAGCGGGTCGAAGTACGTGCGCACGCGCTCGCGATGGCGCGCGGGCGGCTGCACGGCGCCGTGACCCTCTGCCGCCAGGCGAAACTTCTGCAGCTCCTCGCTGTACAGCTGCAAGGTGATTGGCTCCGCCCGCTCCATGAAGCCCATGCCGGCCGCGTAGTCGAGGTACGCCCGATTGGCGTGCTTGTAGAAGCGCGCTTCGGGCGCGAGCTCACCCCGCCAGAAGCAGCCGTGCTCGACGTAGCGCCGCAGCTGATCGGGGTTGGGCTCGCCGCGGCCCGTCCTGGTGCCGTCCTTGCCGCGCCAGCCGGCCAGCGGGCCGACCCCGGGCTTGCGCTCGTGATGGGTGAGATAGTCGGCGTATCCGTTCGGGTATCTCGCGGTTCCGTCCGCCTCGACCATGCCCGGCAGAGCGAGGCGCGCGCCCAGGTCCAGCAGCACGTCCTGAAACGGCCGCACGTCCCGATCCGGCGGCAGCACCGGCTGCCGGATCGCGTCCGCCGGGCCATCGGCCGACGAGATCGGCCGGTCGAGCAGGGAGATGCAGTCCCAGCGCTCCAGATAGGTGGTGTCCGGGAGGATCAGGTCGGCATAGGCGACCATCTCGGAGAAATAGGCGTCCGAATAGATGATCCGCGGGATCCGGTACCCGCCGGTCGCCAGGTCCTTCGCGGTCAGCATCGCGATCGTGCCGGTGTTCATGGCCGAGTTCCAGGCCATGTTCGCCATGTACATGAACAGCGTGTCGATCGGGTAGGGATCGCCGGCGTGGGCGTTCGTGATCACCAGATGCAACAGGCCATGGGCGGCGAGCGGCGCCTCCCACGAGAACGCCTTGTCGATTCGGCGCGGCGTGCCGTCGGGCTCGACCAGGAGATCCTCGGGGCCGCTCGGAAAGCCGAGCGGCGGTCCGGACATCGGCGCGCCCGGTGCGACCTCGCCCGCCTTGCCGGCCGGCCTCGGCTCCGGGGGGATCGGCTTCGGGTACGGCGGCTTGTAGCGAAAGCCGCCCGGTGTGTCGATCGTGCCCAGCAGGGTCTGCAGCAGGTGCAGCGCGCGGCAGGTGTGAAAGCCGTTGGCATGGGCCGAGATGCCGCGCATGGCGTGCATGCTGACCGGGCGCCCGACCATCCGCGCGTGGCGCCGTCCCCAGGCATCGGTCCAGGGCACCTCGAGCGCGACCTCCTGATCGAACGCCGCATGCGCCAGCTCCGCCGCGATCCGGCGGATGGTCGCGGCCGGGATGCCGGTCCGCGGCGCTGCCGCCTCGGGGCTGTAGCCACCCTCGAGGTAGCGCTCGGCGAGCAGGTGAAACACCGGCCTGGCGCGCCGCCCGTCCGGCAGCGTCACCGCGCCCTTGAGCACCGGCCGGACATCCCGATCGGCGGCGGGACGCAGCGCCTGCGCCGCCCGGTCGAAGACCACCGGGCTCCCCGCCTCGTCGCGGGCGAACAGACCGTCGTCGGCCGCGCCGGGGGCCTGGATCACCAGCCAGGGCGCGTTGGTGTAGCGGATCAGATAGTCGACGTCGACCTTGCCGGCGCGCAGCAGCTCGTGGATCAGGGCGAGCACGAGCAGACCGTCGGTGCCCGGCCGGATGCCGAGCCATTCGTCGGCGATCGCCGAATAGCCGGTGCGCACGGGATTGACCGAGACGAACTTGACGCCGCGGCCCTTGAGCAGGCCGAGCCCGATCTTGAGCGGGTTGCTGTCGTGATCCTCGGCGCAGCCGAACAGCACGAAGTAGCGGGTGCGCTCCCAGTCGGGCTCGCCGAACTCCCAGAACGAGCCGCCGATGGTGTAGAAGCCGGCGGCGGCCATGTTGACCGAGCAGAAGCCGCCGTGCGCGGCGTAGTTCGGGGTGCCGAACTGGCTCGCCCACCAGCCGGTCAGCGCCTGGCTCTGGTCGCGCCCGGTGAAGAACGCCAATTTGCGCGGATCGGTCGAGCGAATGCGGCCCAGCCATGCCGTGGCCGTCGCCAGCGCCTCGTCCCACTCGATCTCCGCGAACTTGCATTCGCCCCGCTCGCCGATCCGCTTCAGGGGCTTGGTCAGGCGCGCCGGGGCGTAATGCTGCATGATCCCGGCCGCGCCCTTGGCGCACAGGACGCCGCGGTTGACCGGATGATCGGGGTTGCCCTCGATGTAGCGGAGCCTGCCGCCGGTGAGGTGGACTTTGATGCCGCAGCGGCAGGCGCACATGTAGCAGGTGGTGGTCTTGACCTCGTCGGAGACGGTCGGCGAGGTATCGACCCGTGCTCGAGCACTCAGAGCGAAACTCCTCGATCAGCCGCCTCTATGTCGGGCGACATCGTGATCGTTGCACACTGCCGGATTCGGCGCCGGTCCGCCAGCCCTGTCCATCCAAGCGAGCGCCGATGGTTGCATTGCGACTCGCTCTTGGCGAGAATGTCCACAACGCAATGAGACATCAGGGAGAGCACCATGCCACTGTCCGGGCCACCGCTGGATCAGCCGATCGATCCCCGAAACCTTCTCGGCCGGGGACTGGAGAGCAAGCCGGACGAGGCGGCGCTGGTCTCGGCGGAACGACAGTGGACCTGGCGCGAGCTGGACCGGGCGAGCGACCGCTATGCGGCCGGTCTGCTCGATCTCGGCGTGCGCAAGGGCGACCGGGTCGCCTCGCTGATGCCTAACCGCGATGCGCTTCTGATCCACTACCTCGCCTGCATGAAGGCCGGCTTCGTCGCCACCCCGCTCAACTACCGCTACATGCCGCCGGAGATCGATCATGCGCTCGAGGTCAGCGAGGCGTCGGTGATGCTGGCCCACGCCGAGCGCGACGCGGACGTTGCTGCGAGCAAGCTGGCGGGCGGCCTGCCGCTCGGGGTCATCCGCTACGGCGCCAAGGACGACCGGCGCCCGAGCTTCGAGGCGCTGCTCGAGCAAGGTTCTCAGGACGCCGAGCTCCCGACCCCGTCGCCATCCGATCCGTCGGTCATCTTCTTCACCTCGGGCAGCACCGGTAAGCCGAAAGGCGTGACCCACAGCTTCGAGACGGTTGGCTGGTTGCTGGCGGCGTGGCTCAGGGGCTACGAGATGACGGCGGACGATGTGATGCTGCCCGGGTCGTCCATCTCGCACATCGGCGGCTACGGGCACGCGTTCAGCGCCCTGGCGGCCGGGGCACGCGTGGTGGTGGCGCGGACCTTCGACGGCGACGAGCTGCTGCCGCTGCTGCGCGAGCACCGGCCGACCGTGCTCTTCATGCTGCCCGCGGCGCTGATCACCCTGGTGCGCGAGCACGGTGCGACGCGGGAGGACTTCGGGTCACTCAGGCTTTGCGTCTCCGGCGGCGACAAGGTTGCCGCCGAGCTGGAGCGCGAGTTCACCGACCTTGCCGGCTTCCCGATCGACGAGATCTACGGCATGTCCGAGATCGGGGTGTCCAACCTCAACCCACCTTCCGGGCGCAACAAGCTCGGCTCGATCGGGCCCGCCAACGCCGGCTACGCTCTTTCCAATCGCGACGAGAGCGGCAGGGAGCTGCCGGGCGGCGAAGAGGGGCGGCTTTGGGTCAAATCACCATGCAACATGGTCGGCTACTGGAACCGGCCCGACGCTACGGCAGAGACGATCAAGGATGGCTGGCTCGACACCGGCGACGCCATGAGGATCGACGCTGACGGCTATCTTTGGTTCTGCGGCCGTAAGAAGCAGATCATCGTGCACGACGGCTCCAACATCTGCCCGCAGGAGGTCGAGGAAGCGCTGCTCGAGCACGCCGCGGTGGCCAGCGCCGGGGTCGTCGGCGTGCACGATCTGGTCCACGGCGAGAACGTCCGCGCCTACATCACGCTCAAGGACGGCGCGGCACGGCCGACCACCCAGGAGCTGATCCGGTTCGCTCGCGCACGGGTCGGCTACAAGGCGCCCGAGGAGATCGTCGTGCTCGACGACATGCCGCTCAATGCCACCGGCAAGGTCGACCGCGTCGCCCTGAAGCGGATGGCCGAGGCGCGCCTTGCCGCCGGCGCCGGCTGACCGACCAACGACGTTGACCGACCTCGACCGAGGCTGAGGGTCGCCTGATCGGGAGGATCGAGATGCCGCTGTCCGGACCACCGCTGGAGCAGCCGTTCCAGCTGTCGAAGCTGCTCCGCCGCGGCCTGGAGAGCAAGCCGGACGAGGTCGCGCTGGTCTCGGCGGAAGGACGGTCGACCTGGCGCGAGCTCGATCAGGCGAGCGACCGTGTGGCGGCCAACCTGTTGAGCCTCGGCCTGCGCAAGGGTGACCGCGTGGCGTCGCTGATGCCCAATCGCACGGTATTGTTGGTCCACTATCTGGCCTGCGTGAAAGCGTGCCTCGTGGCGACGCCGCTCAACTACCGCTACATGCCGCCCGAGATCGATCACGCCCTCGAGGTCAGCGAGGCGTCGATACTGCTGGCCCACGCCGAGCGCGACGCGGACGTTGCGGCGAGCAAGCTGGCAGGTCGCCTGCCCCTCGGGGTGATCCGCTACGGCGCCGGCGACGGCCGGAGCCCGAGCTTCGCGGCGCTGCTCGAGCAGGATGCTCCCGTCGTCGACCTCCCGACCCCGTCGCCATCCGATCCCGCGATCATCTTCTTCACCTCGGGCAGCACCGGTCTGCCGAAAGGGGTGACGCACAGCTTCGAGACCTTTGGCGCGATCCTGGCGAGCCTGATGCAAGGCTTGGAGATGACGCCCGACGACGTGCTCCTGCCCGGGTCCTCGGCGTCGCACATCGGCGCCTTCGTCACCTCGTTCATGGCGCTCGCGGCCGGTGTCCCGGTGGTGATGCCGCGCACCTTCGATGGCGACGAGATCCTGCCGCTGTTGCGCGAGCATCGGCCGACCGTGCTGAAGATGCTGCCCGCGGCGCTGATCGCGCTGGTGCACGACCACGGGGCCCGGCGGGACGATTTCGCCTCGCTGCGGCTGTGCATGTCGGGCGGCGACAAGGTCCCGGCCGAGCTGGAGCGCGAGTTCACGGCACTGGCCGGCCTCCCGATCGACGAGGACTACGGCATGTCCGAGATCGGTATCGCCACGATCAATCCGCCGTCCGGCCTCAACAAGCTCGGCTCGGTCGGCCGGCTCAATCCCGGCTACCAGCTCGCGATCCGGAACGAGGACGCCAGCGAGGTGCCGGCCGGCGGCGAGGGCCGGCTTTGGGTCAAGTCGCCGTGCACCATGATCGGCTACTGGAACCGGCCGGACGCGACCGCGGAAACCATCAAGGACGGCTGGCTCGACACCGGCGACGTCATGCGGGTCGACGACGACGGTTATCTCTGGTTCCGCGGGCGCAAGAAGCAGATCATCGTGCACGATGGCTCCAACATCTGCCCGCAGGAGGTCGAGGAGGCGCTGCTCGAGCACGAGGCGGTCGAGAACGCCGGGGT
Organism: Geminicoccaceae bacterium; assembly: GCA_050729115.1. Classification (GTDB taxonomy): domain Bacteria; phylum Pseudomonadota; class Alphaproteobacteria; order Geminicoccales; family Geminicoccaceae; genus JBKPNX01. The sequence continues at coordinate 6,631 of JBOHKK010000127.1, forward strand.
CATAGGCGTCCACGATCTGGTGCATGGTGAAAACGTGCGCGCCTACGTCACCCTCAAAGACCGCGCAACGCGACCGCCAGCTCAGGAGCTGATCCGTTTTGCCCGCGCGCGCGTCGGCTACAAGGCGCCCGAGGAGATCGTCGTGCTCGACGACATGCCGCTCAATGCCACCGGCAAGGTCGACCGCGTCACCCTCAAGCGGATGGCCGAGGAACGCGCGGGTGCGTGAGGCCATACCAAGGCCGTCGGTCCCGGTCGCCTGATCGCCTGACGCGGCGCGCCGCGCGCGGCACGCCTTGACTGTCCCCGGATGCTCGGCGATGTTGCGCCGAGCGCCCGGGCGAGTCCTCGATGGACGTCTACCTGCCGATCGCCGAGATGTCGGTGAATTTGTTCCTGCTGCTCGGCCTGGGCGGCGCGGTCGGCTTTCTCTCGGGTGTGTTCGGCGTCGGCGGCGGCTTCCTGATGACGCCGCTGCTGATCTTCATCGGCATTCCACCGGCGGTTGCGGTCGGCTCCGAGGCCAGTCAGATCCTGGCGGCGTCGTTCTCCGGCGGGATCGCGCACGCCCGGCGCGGCAACGTCGACTTCCGCATGGGGGCGGTTCTGGTCGCGGGCGGGGTCGTGGGCTCGGCGTTCGGCGTCTGGCTGTTCGCCGTGCTGCGTCAGATGGGCCAGATCGACGTGGTGATCTCGCTTGCGTACGTGGTGTTCCTCGGCACCGTCGGCGCGCTGATGCTGGTGGAGTCGGCGCGGGCGTGGCTGCGCGTGCGCACCCGGCGCGACACCTTCACCCGACGGCATCGTCACCTCTGGCTCCATGGCCTGCCGCTCAAGATCAGGTTCCATCGCTCGCGCCTGTACATCAGCGCGTTCATGCCGCTGGGCCTCGGCTTCTTCGTCGGCATCCTCGCCTCGATCATGGGCGTGGGCGGCGGCTTTCTCATGGTCCCGGCGATGATCTATCTGATCGGCATGCCGACCGCCGTGGTGGTCGGGACCTCGCTGTTTCAGATCAGCTTCGTGACCGCGGCCACCACCTTCCTGCACGCGGTCAACAACTACACCGTCGACATCGTCCTGGCGCTCGCGCTGATCGTCGGCGGCGTCATCGGCGCCCAGTTCGGGACCAACGCCGGCGCCAAGCTGCGCGGCGAGCAGTTGCGCATCCTGCTGGCGCTGATCGTGCTCGTGGTCTGCAGCAAGCTCGGCTACGACCTGATCGCCAGGCCTCAGGACCTCTATTCCCTGGGCACGGTCGGCCATTCGTGATGCCGGCGTCGGCCCGCAGCCTCGCCCGCCTGCTCGTGGTCCTCTGGCTCGCCGTCCTGCCGGGCGGCGCCGCGCCCCGGGCGCAGACCCTGGTGGCGGACCTGTCGCACCATCTGATCGCGATCACCACCGGGTTCGTCGGCACCAACGTCGTCCTGTTCGGCATCGCCGAGGGGGGTGGCGACATCGTGGTGACCGTGCATGGGCCCCGCGAGGATCAGGTCGTGCGGCGCAAGGCGCGGGTCGCGGGCATCTGGATCAATCGCGATCACCTGGCGTTTCGCGAGGTGCCCGGCTATTACGCCGTCGCCAGCACCGGTCCCCTGGACGAGATCGCGCGGCCCGACGTATTGGCACGCCTCGAGATCGGGACCGATCACCTCAGGCTCGAGCCGATCGACGCCGCCGGGCTCGCGATCAGCGAGATCCGGGCGTTCCAGGACGCCCTGATCCGCCGCAAGCAGGACCAGGGCCTGTACAGTCGCAAGCCCGGCCCCATCAACTTCATCGGCGAGGAGCTGTTCCGTACCACGCTGGTGTTCCCGGCGAACGTTCCATCCGGCATCTATCAGGTTCAGGTGTTCGAGCTGACCGACGGCTTTTCGGGCGATGCCCAGCGCAGTACATTGGTGGTGAGCAAGGTCGGCCTGGAAGCCGACGTCTTCGATTTCGCTCAGCAAAGGGCGCCCCTTTACGGGTTGACGGCGATTGCGCTGGCGATCGTGTCCGGTTGGCTCGCCAGCGTGATCTTCCGACGAGGGTAAGCCATGACCGAACAACCGTCGCCCGCGACCTCCGACGCGTTGCCGGCCGGGCAGGAGGCGCGCGAGCGGATTTTCCTCGTGGTCGTGGACGAGACCGAAGAGATGAGGAATGCGCTGCACTACGCCTGCCGGCGCGCCCTGCACACCAATGGTCGCGTGGCCCTGTTCTACGCGCTCGAGCCGCCGGAATTTCAGCACTGGCTCGGGGTCGAGCGGGTGATGCAGGAGGAAGCCCGCCAGAACGCCGAGCAGACCTTGCAGGCGCTCGCCACCGAGGTTCATGCGACGACCGGCAAGACCCCGGTGCTGTACCTGCGCGAGGGCCGCCGGCGTGATCAGCTGATGGCGCTGGTCGATGAGGAGCCCGGCATCTCGCTCCTGGTGCTCGGCATGGCGAGCGGCCGGGAGGGCCCCGGCCCTCTCGTCACATACCTGATCAGCCAGATGGGCGGCCAGATCCGCCTGCCGGTCACGCTCGTGCCGGGCGGCCTCAGCCAGGCCGAAATCGACGCCGTGAGCTGACAGCTCGCCGCCACCGACGCTCGGCCTGCGGCTGCGAGCGGCGGTCGTACGCAAGCCGTTTGACTGCCGGAGCGGGGGCGTTATTTTACTTTGAAACAAGTGCGCTTGATGCGCAGCGGCACCGTCTGGAGGGCAGTCATGGCTCGCGCATTGGTGCGGGTGAGCCGCCGCCACCTGGTGGCAGTCGTGGCGGGCTTGGTCGTGGCGCTGGCGATCGCGCCGACGGCAGGCCAGGCTGCGGACAACCGCGCCGAGGAGGTGGTCCAGGGGCTGGTCGAGGACATCTGGACCACGCTCAGGCGCGACCACGTCGATGGCAACGCCCGGGTCGACGAGCTGGCGGTGCTGCTCGAGGCCAGGACCGACGTGGCCCTGATCAGCCGCCTCGCTCTGGGCCGCCACTGGAACCGGCTGCCCGAGCCCGAGCGGCGGGACTATCAGGAGCTGTTTCGGGACGTCGTGATCCGCAGCATGGCCAGACGCCTGAGCACTTACGCCGGGGACGCCGAGGTCCCGCTCGAGGAACGCTTCCGCATCGTGAGCAGCGCCGCCGTCGGCACCGGCGACGTCCTGGTCCGCTCCAAGGTGTTCCCGAGCCGGGGCCGGCCGCTCGATCTGGACTGGCGCTTGCGCAGCGGCGCTTCCGGCCCGGTGGTGATCGACCTGATCGTCGAGGGCGCGAGCCTCTTGGTCTCGCAGCGATCCGAGTTCGCGGCCGTGATCGAGCGCGGCGATCTCGCCGGCCTGCTCGCCGAGCTGCGCGCGCGCGCCAGATCGACCTGACCCGCGCGCGAGCCCTGCCCATGGCGTGGCACCGCCGGAGCTTGCGCAAAAAGGGCCAAGCCGGCCAAGTCGTCTTAACAATTCATTAACGGCGTCCGGGGTAGGCTGCTCGGTACATGGTGGCTCTTTGGTGGCGGCGCGCATCGTCGCGCCGCGGAGGGTGGACATGGGTCTTGCGCCCCTCCGTCGTCGACAGCTGATCCTCGCTTGCCCGGCACTGCTGGGTTGTCTCGTGCCGGTCGGCATGGCGCGCGCGGCCCCTTCGGCGACCGCCGCCGAGGAGGTGGTGCGCAGCCTGGTCGATCAGGTGTGGGGGATGTTGGCCGAAGGCGGCGTCGAGAACGTCGACCACGAGCATCTCCTCGCCGTGGTCGACCAGGGGACCGACCTCACCCTGCTCGGGCGTCTGGTCCTGGGGCGCTACTGGCGCCAGGCCAATCCGAGCCAGCGCAGCGAGTATCTGCGGCTGTTCCGCCGCTACATGTTCCAGACCTTCGTGCAGCGCGTGCGCCAGTACGTCGGCAGCGACCTCGGCTACACCGGCGAGCGCTTTCAGATCATCGCGAGCCGGCAGGTCGGCGAGCGGGACATCCTGGTGCAGTCGCGGGTCGCCCCGCCGTCCGGCCAGCCGCTCCGGGTCGACTGGCGGCTGCGCGAGGGCCCCGGCGAGCCGGTGATCATCGATCTGATCGTCGAGGGCATCAGCCTCCTGGTCACCCAACGCTCGGAGTTCGCCGCCGTGCTCGAGCGGGGCGGCATCGACGGCCTTCTGAGCGAGCTGCGGGTGCGGGTGACCCAACCCGCCTGAGCGGCCGGCGCTCCGGCGCCGTCCTTATCACCTCGCGGAGCGCTGCTCACCTCCTGGATCGAGCGCGGTTTCTGTTCCAGCAAGCACTTCGCCGCGGCCTGCGGCCAGGATCTCGGCGGCAACCTCGGCCGCTGGAAGTGGTGCGCCGCGACCAGCCCGTCCGCCGCGCTGACCACGCGCTGGCGGATCGACCAGCGCATTTTTCGATCAGCTCGCACCAGCCCCCGCCCCAAGGGTACCATCGGCGGGTGGTTGGGAGGGGGAGCGGGCCGGGGCCGCGGGTCCACCCAAGGGGAAAATGGTCCAGCGCGTTCTTCCTTTGGGCGGCGCCAGCCCGCTCCCCCTCCCGGCCACCCAATCCCATGGTACGCTGTGGGTGGCCGGGAGGGGGCGTGGGCTGGCGCCGATCTCAACTGCACCGAAAATGCCCCAGGTGTGCCGATGGGCGGGGCTCACGGCCTCATCCCGGCTTAACGGAATCCTGGGGCGCGCGCCCTACATTCGCGCCATGGGCCAGATCATCGCATGCGGCAATTTGAAGGGTGGCGTCGGCAAGACCACCGTCGCGGTCAACCTGGCGTGCGCGCTCGCGATGCGTGGTCACGACGTCACCCTGCTCGACCTCGATCCCCAGGGCAGCGCCAGCCTGTGGGCGCGCGCCGGGCAGCTGCCGATGCCGGTGGCAGCGATGCCGCCGATCGAGGGCCACGGCGCCGGGCGGTGGCCGGCGCGCGCCGGCGAACTGGCTGACGGCGGACGGCTGGTGCTGCTGGACCTGCCGCCGCTGCTCGTCCCGACTCTCGCCTCGGCGCTGATGGTCGCGGATCTGATCCTGGTGCCGGTCACCCCGTCCGCTCTGGACGTGGCGCCGACCGAGCGGACGCTGCGCATGGCGCGGATGACGCGCGAGAGCCGGGCGGGGCGCAAGCCCAAAGGGCTGCTCGTGCCCAATCGGGTCGACCCCGAAGGCCACTATGGCCCGGCCACGCAGGCGGCAGTGGCCAAGCTTGCCGAACGCTGGGCGCCCGAGCTTCGCCATGACGTCCGCCACGTCGACGCCTTTGCGACCGGGACCTGGATCGGGCACCATGCGCCGCGGTCGACCCCGAGCCTGGAAGTCCTGGCGCTTGCCGCTGCGCTGGAGGACGTGCTCGAGATCGAGCCGCGCGGCTCGGTGCGCGCAGAAAGTGGCGACGTGCGCACACCGGAGGCCGAGCTCACGGCCTGAATCGGCGGTCCCGGCACCAGCTCGCCCGCCACCAGGGCGCCCCGAAACGTACGCCGCTCACGAACCCACGCGCTGGGTGGGATCGCGCAAGTCGGGCCGAGGGTGCCGGGTGAACGAACTTTAAGCCCGGTATCACACGCCCCAGCCTTCTGACATCGCTGCTTCGCGTTGCCGACTCGGCGCGGGCCGGCTGCTCACAGCGGCTCGACGTCGAGCTCCGCGGCGAGGCCGGCGAGCGTGCGGTCGAGAGCCGGGTGCAGCGGGACGCCCCGGGCACGGCGCTCCTGCTCCACACCGTGGGTGCGCTCGCCCGGGAGGCGGATCTCGTCGAAGCCGGGCAGCAGCGCCGAAGACTTCATGGTGTCCCAGACCGTGTCGATCTGGCGCTTGAAGGCGGCGAGGTCGAGGAACGCGCCGACGTCGATCGCGACCACGAACTGGCCGGTGTTGGTCGGCGTGGTGAAGTCGGCGTTGAAGTCGATGGTGTCGCGCCCGCACGCGGCGCCGTTCAGGATCCCGGCGAGGATGCCGAACATCAGGCCGAGGCCGTAGCCCTTGTAGCCGCCGATCGGCAAAAGAAAGCCCTCGTCGGCGCGCTTGGGGTCGGTGAGCGGCCGGCCCTCGCGATCGATCATCCAGCCCTCGGGCATGGCCTCGCCGCGTTGCGCCCTGGTCTTGACCTTGCCGTAGGCGGCGACCGTGGTCGCCATGTCGAGCACGATCGGCGGCCGCGTCGCCGCCGGCACCGCGATCGCGATCGGATTGGTGGACAGCAGCAGCTCGGTGCCGCCCCAGGGCGGCAGGTGGTTGGCGTTGCCGACCGCGACGTAGAGCCCGATCATGTCGCGCGCGAGCGGGATCCGCGCGTACAGCGATGCCGGGCCGGCGTGGTTGCTGTGATGGGCGCCGACCCAGGCGACCCCCGCGTCGGCCGCCTTCGCCACCGCCAGCTCCGCCGCCCGGCGCATCACCAGGTGCCCCATCGCGTTGTCGCCATCGAGCAGCGCCATCCCGGCGCGCTCGCGCTCGATGCGGATGCGCGGGTGGAGGTTGATGCCGCCCGCCCTGATCCGCTTGACGTACTGCGGCAGGCGGAAGATGCCATGGCCGTCGGACCCGAGGGCGTCCGCCTCGGCCATCAGCGAAGCGACCGTGCGCGCATCCTCGCCGGGCATGCCCAGGGCGGTGAGCGCGCGCTCGATGAAGCCGCAAAGCCGCTCGACCGTCACGCGTCTCGTTTCGGTCTGCTCGGTCATCGGTCTCCCCCGGCGGCTCGGTATTCTGCCGGCGCTGACGGGCAAGGAACGACGGTCATGCGCTGCGTCGCACGAGCCGCACGACGGTATTCCGCTCAGCCGTGTACCATCACATAAAGCGCCCGACGAGAAATACCGCGAAGCCGCCGAAGATTAGCGCAGCGCCGACGCCCACTGCCCCCGTGAAGGAGACCACGATCCCTGCCAGGATCGTGAGGAAGCCCAGCCCCTCGAATACCCCGCCGCCGCGTCACCGCGGGTCTGTTCTGGCGGCCGCAGTTCGGGCAGGCCGCCGCGGACCCGGAGATCCGCTTCCCGCAATCTGGGCAGGTGGTCAGTGGCATCCAGATTTCCTCCAAGCGGCGGGAGCTGCCTTTGACGCCAGAACACGCAGCTGCCGATCCTATCGGAATGGCAGCTCCGCCGAACCTTCCAAAGTTGATCAATCTGGCACGCGACCCCGGCACCGGGCATTTGTGCGCCCGCCACTCAGGTTATATAGAGGACGCTCGAGCGGCCAAGCCAGGGAGGTCGGACGATGGGCCTGCGCTTCATGGAGCACATCTTGATCCTCACGCCGGATCCGGACGGCACGCGCGACTGGTGGCGCGACGTCCTGGGCCTGCGCGAGGGCGACCATCCCGAGTTCGGCTTTCCGGTGCACTGGCTGTACATCGGCGACCAGGACGTGATCCACATCGGCAAGGCCAACCATTCGCAGCACCAGAGCCGCTACCTGTCGAACGTCGAGGGCAAGGCTGCGGAGCCCGGCACCGGCGCGATCGATCACGTCTGCTTCAACTGCGAGGGCATCGAGGAGTTCGTCGCGCGCCTCGAGGCGAACGGGGTCGAGTTCAGCGAGCGCCAGGCGAACGACGGCGCCCTGTTCCAGCTGTTCTTCCGCGACCCGATCAACGGCATCAAGGTCGAGCTCAACTTCGCCGCCGCGGAGGCCGAGCGCGCCGGGCGCAAGCCGACCCACACCGCGGCCGGCGCCGAGGAGCGAGCACCCGCGAACTGAGCCGGCACCGACCGGGCCCGGCGCCGGTGAGCGTGCGGGCTCGCGCACCGATTCCAGGGAGAACCCGATGGCGGCCTATTGGGTGGCGCGCTCCAAGATCAACGATCCGGGCGAATACAAGAGGTACACCGACCTCGTGCCCGAGATCATCGCGAAGTTCGGCGGCAGGGTGCTGGCGCGCGGCGGCGCGTATCGGGTGCTCGAGGGGCCCGAGAGGTTCGAGCGCTTCGTGGTGATCGAGTTCCCGTCGATGGACCAGGCGGTCGCCTGCCACGGTTCACCGGACTACCAGGCGGCGGCCGCATTCCGGCGCGGTGGCGCCGGCGAGGTGGAGCTGGTGATCGTCGAGGCCGGCGACGCCACCGTGCGCTGAAGGCGGGCCGGATTGATCGAGCGGTCTGCAGTCCGTCGCCCCTGTTGACTCGTGGTACAGGGGGCCGAGGCCGGACCTGAGGCGGCAGCCCCCAAGGAGGCAACCATGGCCAATGCGACCATCGTCAAGATCGAGGACGCGCCGGTGTTCCAGAGGGGCGACGGCGTCGTCACCACGCTCCTGGTCGGCAAGGGCAACGCCGCCGGCACCGTGTTCACGTCCGGCCTCACCCGCTTCCCGCCCGGCCGCAGCGCGCCGCTGCACTCTCACAATTGCGGCGAGCAGGTGATCCTGCTCGAGGGGGCGGGCGAGGTCGAGGTCGACGGCAGGATCTCCCGCCTGCAGCGCTACGACACCACCTACATCCCCGCGGACACGCCGCACCGGTTCTACGCCACCGGCGATGCGCCGATGCTGATCATGTGGATCTACGGCGCCGACCACGTGACCCGCACCTTCACCGCGACCGGCAAGACGGTCGAGCATCTCTCCGGCGGCGACACCGTCCGCCCCACCTGATCGCCTGCAAAATCGCGGGTGAGCGCGCGCAGCCCGGCTGAGCGGCCGGCCATCGGGGGGCTCATGGCGACCCAGATCCGGTTCGGCGGCTATCAATCGGCGGCCTCGGTCCATACCCGCGCGATCGCGGTGTTCGCCCGCGCGCTCGAGGCACGGCTTGGCGACCAGGTCGCCGTGGAGATCACCGCGAATGTCGGCGAGCTGGGGCACAAGGCGAAGGGCCTGCTGCAGCTGGTGGCGGACGGCGCGCTCGACATGTGCTACTTCTCGTCGAGCTATCTCGCCGGGCGGGTCCCGGCGCTCGGGGCGCTGGATCTGCCGTTCGTGGTCGAGGAGCGCGAGCGCCTGCATGCCGCGCTCGACGGGGCGCTCGGCCGGTACCTCCAGGCGGCGATCGCCGAGGTCACCGGCTATCTTGCGCTCGCGTTCTGGGACAACGGCATCCGCCACCTCTCCAACCGCGCGCGGCCGATCCGCGGGCCTGGGGACTGCCGCGGCCTGCGCATCCGCACCCAGCACAACGCGTTCCACCAGGAGGTCTTCCGCGCGCTCGGCTTCGAGCCCCTCGCGATCGACCCGAGCGAGCTGGCGGCGGCGGTTCGGGACGGCCGGGTCGACGCCCAGGAGAATCCGCTCACCAACCTCGTGAACTTCGGGATCTACGAGCACCATCCCTACATCACGCTGTCCGGCCACCTGTTCGGGGTCGCCCCGGTGCTGGTCAACCGCGAGCGCCACGACGCTTGGCCCGAGGC
>JBOHKK010000128.1:0-15919 GCA_050729115.1 Geminicoccaceae bacterium
GCAGGTTGCGGCAGAACACCTGGACCACCGAGACCGGTGAGAAGCGCAGCCGGCTGGAGATGACTGTCGAGGAGCTGGGCCCGTCGCTGCGGTTCACCGCCGCGCAGCTCGACCGGGCCGCCGCGCGTGCAAGGCAGCCAAACGAACCCGAAAGCCACCGGAATCCCGGCGAACCCGCTCGATCGGGCGAGCGAGCGAACCCAAGCGCATCACGCGCAGGCGTCCCGGGCCCGGCGAGGCTCACACCCCTGCCGAAGCCTCTGCCGAGCCCCGGCGGGCCCGCGCGCCGCGCCCGGCCAAACGAACCCGACCCGGCGTCCGCCGTTCCCCTTGCGCGCCCGCGGCCTGGTTCGGAGCCGAACGAACCCGAGCCGCGGCGCCAGGTCGCGGCGTCAGCGGGCGTCGGCACGAGCCGCCTGGAGGCATCGGTCAGCCGGAGCGGGCGGCGACAGTTCGGCAGGTTGGGCAAGCCGAAGGCGCAGCCCGACGGCCTCCCGGCCGATGTCGGCTGATGTCGGGTTGCGCTGCGCTCCACCCGACTTACGCGCTGCCGGTCTCCGCGCTGCTGCCCTCCGGCGGATCCGCGCCGCACCCGACCAATCGAACCCGAGGGGGGAGGCGGCGTCACGGTGAAGCGCCGGATGCGGATGATTTCGGTGTGACAGGGCGGGGCCCCTTGGGCTACAGATGGCGGCGTCACCAGGGAGGTGCGCGATGTCCGGGCAAGGCGAAAAGGGCAACGGCCAGACGGCGCTGGCCGGGGTCAAGGTGCTCGATCTGACCCAGTTCGAGGCCGGCACCTCGGCGACCGAGACGCTCGCCTGGCTCGGCGCCGACGTGATCAAGGTCGAGAACCCGCTAGGCGGCGAGCAGGGCCGGAGCGCGTCCACCGACCTGCCGGGCGCCGATTCGCACTATTTCATGCTGCTCAACGCCAACAAGCGCAGCATCACCTGCAACCTCAAGAGCGAGCGCGGCAAGGCCCTGCTCCGGGCGATGATCCCCCAGGCCGACGTGTTCATCGAGAACTTCGCGCCCGGCGTGATCGAGCGCCTCGGCTTCGGCTACGACGAGGTCAGCCGGCTCAACCCGAGGGTCGTCTACGCCACGATCAAAGGCTTCGGCCCGGGCAGCCGGTTCGAGAAGTTCCTCTCCTTCGACATGATCGCGCAGGCGACCGGCGGCATCATGAGCATCACCGGCGAGCCGGACGGCCGCCCGATCAAGCCGGGCACGACGATCGGCGATACCGGCACCGGGCTGCACTGCGCGATTGGCATCCTCGCCGCCCTCTACCAGTGCCGGCAGACCGGCCAGGGCCAGCTGGTCCAGGTGGCGATGCAGGACGCCATGACCAACTACTGCCGGATCGCCTATGCCACCCAGGCGCGCGAGAACGCGCCCTGCCCGCGTACCGGTAACCAGGTGGTCCTCGGCACGACCGCGCCGAGCGATTCCTATCGCTGCAAGGGCGGCGGCCCCAACGACTACGTCTACATCTACTCCTCGCGCGCCGGGAACGCGCAGTGGGAGCGCCTGCTCAAGGTCATCGGCCGCGAGAATCTTCTCGGCGACCCGCGCTTTGCCACGCCCCAGGCGCGCGCCGACCACGTCGGCGAGGTGGACGAGATCGTGCAGGCCTGGTGCCGCGACAAGGACAAGTACGAGGTGATGGAGACGCTGGGGGAAGCCGGCGTGCCGGCCGGCGCGGTCATGGACACCATGGAGCTGTCCGAGGACCCGAACATGCGCCAGCGCGAGATCTTCGTCACCGTGGAGCACCCTGTGCGCGGCGCGTTCACCATGCCCGGCTGGCCGGTCAAGCTGTCCAGGTCCCACGTGAGCGTGCAGCCATCACCGCTGCTGGGCGCCAACAACGAGGCGGTGTACGGCTCCTGGCTCGGCTACACCCGGGAGCAGCTCGCGGATCTCAAGGAAGAGGGCGTGATCTGAGCACGCCGCCAGCCGGTTTCACGCGCGGTCATCAGGCACGGCGGCGCGAACGGAGACGAGGCCCATGAACGGTTCCCAGATCTTGGCCGAGGCGCTCGAGCGCCAGGGCGTGGACATGTTCTTCTTCATCATGGGTGCGCCCATGCTCATGGTCGAATCGGAAGCACTGAAGCGCGGCCTGCGCGGCATCGACGTCCGCCACGAGCAGGCCGCGGCCATGATGGCCCACGCCTACGCCCGCCTGCGTCTGCGTCCCGGCGTGTGCATGGCGGCCTCGGGGCCGGGGGTGACCAACCTGGTCACCGGGGTCGCGCACGCCTGGGCCGATGGCGTCCCGGTCATCGCGCTGGGCGGCAGCGCGCCGGTCGGGACCTGGGGCCGCGGCGCGTTCCAGGAGATCGACCAGCTGGCGATGATGGCGCCGTGCACCAAATGGGCGGCGCGGGTGCATCATCCCAAGCGCATTCCGGAGTTCCTGAACGAGGCGTTCGGGCGGGCGATGTCGGGCAAGCCCGGCCCGGTCTATCTGGATCTGCCGGGCGACGTGCTGTTCCAGGAGGTCGACCAGGGCCAGATCGAATGGCCGGAGCCCTGGGATCCGAAGACGCGCAGCCGGCCGCAGGCGACGCGCGAGGAGACCCTGCGCCTGCTCGCCATGCTCGAGGCGGCCGAGCGCCCGATCGTGGTCGCGGGCAGCGGCGTGCTGTGGTCGGAGGCCGAAGCCGAGCTGCAGGCGTTCGTCGAGCAGGCCGGGATCCCGTTCTACACCACGCCGCAGAGCCGCGGCATGATCCCGGAGGATCACCCGCTCTGCTACCTCACGGCGCGCTCGAGCGCGTTTCGCGAGGCCGACCTGATCCTGGTGATCGGCACCCGCCTCAACTACGTCATCGGCCACGCCGCGCCGCCGCGCTTCGATCCCGCAGCCAGACGGGTGCGGATCGACATCGACCCCGAGGAGATCGCGACCAGCCCGCACCTCGACCTCGGGATCACGGGCGACGCCAAGGCGGTGCTCGGCCAGCTGCGCGCCGCGGCGGCGGACCGCCTCGGCGAGGCCAGCTTCGCGGGCTGGCGCGAGCGGCTGCGCGGGCGCAACAGCGGCAAGCAGGCGGAGCAGGAGGCGATCCTCGGCGCCGCCGAGGTGCCGATCCACCCCTTGCGCCTGTGCAAGGAGATCCGCGACTTCATCGACCGCGATGCGGTCCTCGTGGTCGACGGCCAGGAGATCCTGAACTTCGGGCGCCAGACGATTCCCTCGTTCCTGCCCAATCACCGCATGAACTCGGGCGTGTTCGGCACCATGGGGGTGGGCCTGCCGCTCGGGGTCGGCGCCAAGCTCGCGGCCCCCGAGAGGCAGGTCGTGGTCCTGCACGGCGACGGCTCCTTCGGCATGAACGCGATGGAGCTCGACACCGCGGTCCGCCACGGCGTGCCGGTGCTGGTGGTGATCAGCCTGAACGGCGGCTGGACCGGCGATCCCGAGCGCGCCAAGCCGGGCCGCGATCTGGCCTATACCCGCTACGACCGGATCGCCGAGATCCTCGGCGGGCACGGTGAGTACGTCGAGGAGCCCGACGCCATCCGACCCGCCCTGGAGCGCGCCGCACAAGCGGTTGCCGCGGGCAAGCCGGCGCTGGTCAACGTGGTCACCGACTGGCGCGCCCGCGCGTCCACGGCGCCGTTCACCCTGTATACGACCTGAGCAGAAGGCGACGCCGCGCCTGACCCGAGACTTCCGCGGTTCGCGGCACTACCTGTCGATGGACAGGCCGTGGGGAGAGTACCGATGCGGATCAACGCCGATCTGAGCCGAAGGGTTGCGGTGGCGAGCGATGGGCTGCCCTGGGTGGCCTCGCCGCTGCCGGGGGTCGAGCGGCGCATGCTCGAGCGCGAGGGCGCCGAGGTCGCCCGCCTCACCAGCCTGGTCCGCTACGCGCCGAACAGCCGTTTCAGCGCGCACGTCCACAGCGGCGGCGAGGAGTTCCTGGTGCTGGATGGCACCTTCTCCGACGACTACGGCGATTTTCCGGCCGGCACCTACGTGCGCAACCCGGTCGGCTCGAAGCACACGCCGCATACCGACGGCGGCTGCCTGATCCTCGTGAAGCTGTGGTGGATGCATCCCGACGACCAGGAGTTCGTGCGCGTGGACACCACTCGCCGAGATTTGTGGCGGGCGGCCGATGTGGGCGGCGGCGTCGAGGTCATGCCCCTGCATCGCTTCGGCGACGAATCGGTGGCGCTGTACCGCCTCGCCCCGGGCGCCGAAGTGCCGCCGCGCAGCTTGCCGGGCGGCGAGGAGCTCTTCGTGCTCGACGGCGCCTGTCGCGACGCCCAGGGGAGCTACGACGAGGGCACCTGGGTGCGCTCCCCGATCGGCGAGGCGCCGGCGCTCGTCAGCGATGGCGGCTGTCGCCTGTACGTCAAGCGCGGTCACCTGCTGCACCCGCCGCCCGGCCCGAGCGCGCATTGAGCGAGGGCTGGCGCGCTCGACCGCGGCCGTAGGGTTCATTGTCGGGTGGCGGCGGCGAGGGAGCGCCGGCCGGCGAGATACCAGCCGAGCGCCAGGAGCTGGGCCACGAGGAACACGCCGAAGCCGACCTGATAGCCCCTGGGGTCGTAGCCGCCGCTCGCGTCGGTCGGGAACAGACCGATGATCGCGCCGGTCGCGTATTGCGCCGCGAAGGCGGCGAGGAACAGCACCAGGTTCGCGGCGGTGTTGGCGCGCCCCGAAAGGGCGGCGCCGAAATGCGAGGACAGCCAGGGGTAGGCGAGCACCGCCGCCTGGCCGGTCATGCCGAACCCCACCCACATCAGCAGGTTGATGGAGGTCCACTGCAGCACGATGGCGAGCTCGGCGCCGAAGAACAGCGCGAGGAAGCCGAGCATCACGGTCAGAAGATCGACGCCGCGGCGGACGAACCAGTCGGCGACGGCGCCGGACAGGAGGATGCCGACCAGGAACGCGAGCGCCATGGCCATCAGGTGGTTGGCGACGCCGATCGGGTCGAGGCCGGCGACGTCGCGAAACCAGGGGCCCGCCCAAAGCGTCTGAATCGCGATGTGCGCGCCGGCGGTGGTCGCGAGCAGGGGTGCCAGGCGCCAGAACGTGCGATCGCGGTAGATGCGGATCACGCCGTCGATCTGGCCGCGCAGGCCCTCGCCAGCCACCCGCGCGCCCTGCTCCGGCACGGCGACGAAGATGAGCGTGGCGACCGCGAAGGTGATGACGGAAAGACCGACGAACACCGATCGCCAGCCGACCGCCTGCACGGCGAGCTCGGTCGGCACCGTCGCGACCAGGACGCCGAGCGCGCCGAACGACATGATGCCGGCATTGGCGAGCGCCCGTCGCGGCTCGGGCACCCAGAGGACCACCGCCTTGAAGCCGCTCATCAGCCCGCCCGCGAAGCCGAGGCCGATCAGCGCCCGGGCGAAGGTGAGGGTCTGGGTGTCCTGCCCGATCCCGAACAGCAGCGCGCCGGTTGCGGCGCAGGCGAACAAGGCCGCCTGGACCCGCCGCGGCCCGAACCGGTCGAGCAGGACGCCGAGCGGCAATTGGAACAGGGCGAAGGCGAACAGGTAGGCCGAAGTGAGGAGCCCGAGCTCGGCGGCGCTCAAACCGAGGTCGGCGACCAGTCGCGGCCCGACGACCGCGTTCACCGAGCGAAAGAAGTACGACAGAAAGTAGCCAAGCGCGAACGGCGCCAGAGCCAGGACGACGATGCCGGTGAGCGCGGTCGGCTTCAACAGCTGTGGACGGGTGGACACGGACGGCAGCACGTCCTTCATGAGGAGCCTGGCGGCGCGCGTCGCCGCTCGCCGCGATCAACAGATCGGCAACGCGCGTGGCGATGCGCCCCCTGGGGTCATAGACCGGCCACGGCGCGGCGGCAAAGGCCAACCCCATCGAGCAGGCGCCTGCGGTCAGGTGAGGCCGCTGACGACCCGCGGCGCCGACGGCGCATGGAACGGCCGCCGCCCAAAACTGTTCTGTTCAAGGAGACCGGTCTGATCATCCCCTTTTTGCGATCCGCATGCGGCGTCGTTCCCCCCTTCTGCCGTGCCTGGTGCTGCTGGGCCTGATCGGCTGCACCAGCATCGGCCCGCCGACCCTGCGTCGCGACCGCCTCGACTACGCCGATGCCATGGCGGACGCCTCGAAGCGCGAGACCCTCATGAACATCGTCAAGCTCCGGTACGGCGACACGCCGAGCATGGTCACCGTCAATCAGCTGGTGGCGGGCTACACGCTGGAAGGCAGGGTCAACCTGAGCTCGGACTTCTTCAGGAGCACCTTCGATCTTGCGGACGACGTCAACGTCGGCGTGGGCGGGACCTTCAGCGATCGCCCGACGATCACCTACGCGCCGATCAAGGGCGACGATTTCGCCCGGGTCATGATGAACCCGATTCCGCCGAGCGAGCTGTTCGCGATGGTCGCGGCCGGCATGCCCGCCGATCTCACGCGCGGTCTCGGGGTGCAGACGCTGAACGGCTTGCGCAACTGGGCGGTCGACGACCGCGGCGTCACGCGCGTCGATGTCAGGTTCGCCGAGGTGCTCGACCTCTTGGGCGAGCTGCGCGGCGACGGCGCCCTCGGCTTCCGCTTCGACACCCAGACCGGCCCCCGCACCGCATATCTTCTCCTGGAGGACCGGGAGGGCCACCCCCTGGATCCCCGGGCCCGGCGCCTGCTCGAGCTGCTCGGGCTCGATCCCGCCCTCAGGAGCTTCCCGATCCGGTTCGGGTTCAGCGAAGGTCGCGCCGGCGAGATCAGGATCTATACGCGCTCGCTGATCGAGATCCTCGGCAATCTCGCCGCTCAGGTCGAGGTGCCGGCCGGCGACGTCGCTGCGGGCCGAACCTACCCCACCCAGATCAGCCCGGCCGAGCTGCCTTCGCTCCCGAACCTGACCGTGCTGTCGCGCGCGATGCGACCTTGGGATGCCTTCATCCCTGGGAATCCGTTCGTCGCCGTGGAATATCGGGACACCTGGTATTGGATCGACGATCGCGATTTCGGCTCGAAACGCGTGTTCACCGCCCTGATGCTGCTCTTGAACCTGGTCGACAAGGGCCGCGAGGCGCAACTCCCGGTCATCACCATCCCGACCGGATGAGCCGGATCGCCTGCGCGGCCGCGCGCGCTGCCCGGCCGAGCGCCGCGTCGAGTTCGGGCTCGCTCGAGCCGCGACGCCGGCGGCGTACGCCCGAGCTCCCGCGGGCCGCACGGACGGCAGGGACGGGCCGCGGGGTGGGGATCAGCGCCGATCGAGGATCCGTCCGATCACGACGCCGGTCGCGAATGCGATGGCAAGGCTCATGAACGGCCGCTCCTCGATTTTGCTCTCCACATTGCGTAACTGCCGCTGGCCCGTCGTCTGCAGATCGTTGGTGAGCGTGGCGATGCGCTGGCGCATCGCATCCAGCTCGGCCTCCGTCCGGCTGCCGGCATTGCTCTTCACCGTGCTGACGAAGGTGCCGAAGTCCTTGCGCAAGGCATCGAGATCGGAGCGCAGCGCGTCGAAGTCCTCCTTCGCGCCGCGCCCGTTATCGGATGCCGCCCGTGCTTGTGCCATTCTCGCCTCCATCGCAACCACTCAGGGTCATCGTCGCCTGTAGGCCGGGATTCCGGGGCCACGGTCGAGAATTGTCCGAGATCGTGCCGACCTGCCGCCACCGGCTTCGCCGCTGGGGCAAGCAACGCTCGCGGATCGGCAAAGTTCCAGCTCTTGACAACCTGACGCCGGCGGCTGCCGAGCGCGCCGTCTGGCCCGGGCTTCGGACCTTTGCTAGCGTGGCCCGGGTGCAAGGGAGGGGGCGATGGCCAAGCGGTACAGCAAGCAGGACGTGCTCGATACGGCGGAGCGGCTCAAGAACTGGGGCCGGTGGGGCCCGGACGACCAGGTCGGCGCGGTCAACTTCATCACGCCCGAGGACATCGTGGGCGCGGCGCGTCTGGTGCGGCGCGGCAAGGTCTTTCCGCTCGGCCTGCCCCTCGACCAGAAGGGGCCGCAGGCGGGCCTGTGGGGCGGTCGCTGGAACCCGATCCACACCATGCTCGCGACCGGCACCGACGCGGTCGCCGGCAAGCACGACGAGACGCCGGGGTTGCGCTACGGCGACGACGCGATCAACCTGCCGACCCAGTGCGCGACCCAGTGGGACGCGCTCGCCCACATCTTCCTCGGCGAGCAGATGTGGAACGGTTACGACGCCCGCCTGGTCGATGCCCGCGGCGCGCACAAGTGCGGCATCGAGCACGTCATCGGCAAGATGGTCGGGCGCGGCGTCCTGCTCGACGTCGCCCGGCATAAACGCGTGGCCTGCCTCGATGACGGCCATCCGATCACGATGGCCGACCTCGACGCCACCGCCCAGGCGCAGGGCACCGGGGTGCGGCGTGGCGACTTCTGCATCGTCCGCACCGGCCAGATGGAGGAGCGCCTGGCGCGCGGCGAATGGGGCACCTATGCCGGCGGCCCCGCGCCCGGCCTCGCGTTCGAGACCTGCGCGTGGATCGCCGAGCATGAGATCGCGGCCATCTGCAGCGATACCTGGGGCATCGAGGTGCGCCCGAACGAGACCGACGAGCTTGGCCAGCCGCTGCACTGGGTGACCATCCCGGCGATGGGCGTCACCCACGGCGAGATGTTCTACGTCGAGGAGCTGGCCGAGGACTGCGCCGCGGACAAGGTCTACGAGTTCTTCTTCACGGCGCCGCCCTTGAACATCACGGGCGGTACCGGCTCCCCGATCAATCCGCTTGCGATCAAGTAATACCGATCCTCACGAAGTCGTGACCTTCGGGACGGTATCGCGCGCGGGGTTGGCGTGCCCGAGGGAAGGATGATGCCGGGCGAACGAACTTTGTGCGCCCGGTAAGTGGCCGACCCCGGCACAGGAGACCGGGGCGCGCGAGCGCCACGAGCCGTCGCAGCGTCATCGCGAGGGCGCGCCAGCGCCCGTGGCGATCCAGGAGCGGCGTCTGGATTGCTTCGTCGCTCGTGCTTCTCGCAATGACGATGCCGAGCGTGGCGTTCAAGTTTCCTTCCAGGCCGCGAACAGGCGGGCCTCGGAGGATCCCCAGTCGGCTCGAGCCGCCGGTAGGTGAGGTCGAGGGACCGCACCGCCTGGAGGCATCGACGGATACCTCCCGACGCTCGGACCGGGTTTCGAGCGAACCTGGTCGCGCGGTTCAGCGCCGTTTAACCACCGCTTCCGTAGAAAAGGAGGGCACGCTTAGGGAGACAGCAGCTTGAGCCCTCCTCAAGGCCAGTTTGCGCGACCCCGGACCTACCGCTTCGGACGGCAGGTCGTGCTTCCAGTGCTCACGCTCCTGGCAGCGGCGATTCTCGCCGTGGTCGTCTTCGTGAGCCACAGCGCCCAGCGCCAGAGCCATGATGCCCGGGCGCAGTCGACACGCGGCGCCCGCAACGCCTTGGTAACGCAGCTCGAGGAGATCGCACGCACCACGCAGGACTACGCTTGGTGGAACGACGCCGTTCAACACCTCGACCTGGAAATCGATCTCGACTGGGCGGACGGCAACGTCGGCCGGTATATCCACGAGACCTTCGGCTACGACGTCACCATCGTCGTCGGCCGCGACGATCGCACGATCTACACGACGATCGACGGCGAACGCCACCTGGACGGCGCGCTCCGACTGACTCCGGGGCTCGAATATCTGGTGGCGAAGGCGCGCGCGATACCCCGCGACCAGCCCGGCGCGGTGTCCGGCTATGTCGCGCTCAATGGCGCCGTCGCGATGTTCGGGGCAAGCCCGATCACGGCGGAGTTGAGCGAGCCCATCGATACCCCCGAGGGACCGCGTGCCGTCCTGGTCTACGCCCAGTTCCTCGACCGCGATCTGCTCGGCCCGATCGCCCGAGGTCTCGGCCTTGCCGATCTGCGCGTCGTCCCGCCGCGCGCGGCAACCGAGGCCATGCTGCCGCTCAGCGCGCCCGACGGCGTCGATCTGGGCGGCATCGCGTGGCGACCGCCGCCGCTTGGTCGGGAGTTCATCCTGGACGTCCTGCCGGCGCTGCTGCTCGCGTTCAGCATCATGACGGGCTTCGCCCTGCTCGTCCTGCACAATGCGCGCAAGGCGGCGCTGATCATCGAGGCGAGGGAGGGCCGCTTCCGCGATGTCGCCGACGCGAGCGCCGACTGGATCTGGGAGACCGATGCCAAGGCGCGTCTCGTCTTTCTCTCGGAGCGCTTCGCCGAAGTCATGTCGCTCCTGCCCCAGACGTTCCTGACTCGCCCGCTCGGCCACCTGTTGAACGCCAGCGAGGGCAGCGAAGGCGTCGCCGACCTGCAGCGCGCCATGGCGGCGCGGCAGCCGTTTCGAGATCTCCTTTGCCAGGTGGCGAACGGCACGGGCCGGAGCTGCGTTCTGCGCTTCGCCGGCAAACCCGCCTTCGATCACGACGGCCGCTTCCTCGGCTATCGCGGGACCGCAAGCGACGTCACGGCGCAGATTGCGGCCGAGCGGCGCGCCCGCTACCTTGCCCTCAACGATCCGGTGACCGAGCTGCCGAACCGCGAGCTGCTGCGCCGGCGCCTCGACGACGCGCTCGCCGGTGTGCGCCGCCGCGACGGCAGGGTCGCCGTCCTCGTCCTCGATCTCGACCGGTTCAAGAGCATCAACGACACGCTCGGGCATGCCGCCGGTGATCGGCTCCTGCGCCTGTGCTCCAGGCGGCTCACGGCGTGCGTGCGCGACACCGATACGGTGGCGCGCATCGGCGGCGACGAATTCGCGCTCATCCAGGTGGGCGTCGAGGGGCCGAGCCAGGCCGAGGCCTTGTGTCGCCGGCTGCTGTCGGCGCTGGTCGAGCCGTTCGACCTCGATGGCCACGAGGTCATCATCACCGCGAGCATCGGCGTGGCGCTCGCCCCGGAAGACGCCGACGAGGCCGCCGGTATTCTCCAGCACGCCGACGTGGCGCTGTACCGGGCCAAGGAGGAGGGGCGCAATACCTTCCGCTTCTTCGAGCCGGAAATGGACGGCCGCCTGCAGGCCCGCCGGGCGCTGGAGCGTGACCTCCGCACCGCGCTGGTCCGGGGCGATCTCGATGTCCACTACCAGCTCCAGGTCGACGTTAGAGGCCACGACGCGGTCGGCGTCGAGGCGCTCGCGCGCTGGCACCATCCCGCGCACGGCTGGGTGCCGCCCCAGGATTTCATTCCGATCGCCGAAGAGACCGGGCTGATCCTGCCACTGGGGGAGCGCGTCCTGCGCGCGGCCTGTGCCCAGGTCGCCGGCTGGCCCCGGCTGCGCCTCTCGGTCAATCTGTCGCCGGTGCAGTTTCGCCATGGCGATCTCGTCGGTCTGGTGCGCAGCGCTCTGCAGGAATCCGGCCTCGAAGCCGGGCGGCTCGAGCTCGAGATCACCGAACGCGTGCTCCTCAACGACAGGTCGGGCACGCTCGCCACGCTCACCAGGCTCCGCGAGATCGGCGTGCGCATCGCCATGGATGACTTCGGAACAGGCTACTCGAGCCTGAGCTATCTGCAGAGGTTCCCGTTCGACACGATCAAGATCGACCGGTCCTTCATCGAAGCCATCGAGAGGCGCAGCGAGGCCCAGGCGATCGTGCGCGCCGTCGTCGGGCTCGGCCGCTCGCTCGGCATCCGCACCTGCGCCGAGGGGGTGGAGACCGCCGAAGAGCTCGCCTTCCTCGAGGCCGAGGGCTGCGACGAGGTGCAGGGCTACTACCTCGGCCGGCCGCTTCCGGCCTCGGAACTCGCGCGGCTCATCGCCGCCCCCGATGGCGCGCCGGCGAGCGATCTCGACTGGCCCGGGCCGGCTCTTGCCGGGCCCATCGACGTCCCGACCTCGTGAGCGATAGCGGTCATCTGCGCCACTCTCTCAGGCGAATCCCTCGGCCGGAGCCGTTGACCAGCTGTTCGGGCGTAGGTTGGGCGAAGCCCAACGTCGCGCTCGGCAAGTGCCGTGGTATCGTCGGGTTCCGCGAGCTCCACCCGACCTACGCCGCACAGGCCATGCAAGCCGGGGCGCCCGGGTCACCGGGGTCACACGCCCGGCCGCGCCGACGTCGGTCCGCTGCTCAGGTTCGACTGATCGACACCCCGCCGTCGACCAGGAGCGCGGCGCCGGTGGTGAAGCTCGAGGCGTCGGATGCCAGGTAGAGCACCGAGCGCGCGATCTCCTCGGGCGCCGCCATGCGTTTGAGGGCGTGCAGGCCTTCGACGAAGGCCCGCACATCGGGTGTGGCCCCCGGAGCGTTGGCGTGGTTCGCGGGCGTGTCGGTGCCGCCCGGCAGGATGGCGTTGGCCCGAATGCCTTTCGCACCGAACTCGGCGGCGATGACCTGCATCAGTCCGATCTGTCCCGCCTTGCTGGCCGCGTAGGCCGACATGCCGGGAAAGCCGACCGTGCAGCCCACGAAGCTGGAGGTGAAGACGAGAGAGCCGCCGCCGCGCTCGATCATCGCCGGCAGCTGATGCTTGGCGCAAAGAAAAGCGCTCGTCAGGTTGGTGTCGAGCGTGTCGCGCCAGCCGGCCAGCGACGCGTCGGGGAGCGGCCCCATCTCACCGGTCGAGCCGGCATTGTTGAAGGCGATGTCGAGCCCGCCAAAGCGATCGATCGCGGTCTCCACCAAAGCCCTGGCCAGGGCCTCGTCGCGCACGTCGCCCGCAACGGCGACGGCCTTGCCACCCTCCTCCTCGATCTTTGCGACCAGCGCATCGAGCGCCGCGCGGCGCCGCGCAGTCACCACGACCTTGGCGCCTTCCTGTGCGAACAGCTTCGCCGTGGCGTAGCCGATCCCGGAGCTTGCCCCGGTGACGATGGCGACCTTGTCGGCCAGTGCGTTCATGTTCCCCTCCTCGTGCTGGGGCCGCTTGTCGCGGCAATCGCGCAAGGAACATGCCGGTCCGATCTTCCCGCATCACTCCGGTTCTTGCTGGCCAATCCCGGTCACCACATGTTCTGGCGATCGGCAGGTTTCGGGTGGCGCGCCGGCGCGGAATTCGAAAGCAAGGGACGGAGTGCAAGCCCGCTGCGGAGCCTTAAGTTGGCGGCAGAAGAGCGGGCCATCACCGGCCCGCCAGAAAACGAGGGACCGATAGTCATGATCGCCGTGGCAATCGAACGCGAGCCGGCTTCGTCCCGGTTCGTGACGGCAGACGACCGATGGGCCGCGGTCCTGCGGCGCGATGTCGCCGCGGACGGGCGGTTCTACTACTCGGTGCGTACGACCGGCGTCTACTGCCGGCCGTCCTGCGCCTCGCGGCCCGCGCGGCGGGAGAACGTCGCCTTCCACGCGACCTGTGCCGAGGCCGAGCGGGCCGGCTTTCGCCCCTGCAAACGCTGCCGGCCGAACGAGGCGCCGCTCGCCGAGCGCCAGGCGGCGGCGGTGGCCAAGGCCTGCCGCCTGATCGAGGAGGCCGAAGAGATGCCCGGGCTCGACGCCCTGGCGGCTGCCGCGGGCATGAGCCGCTTTCACTTCCACCGCGTGTTCAAGGCGATCACGGGCGTGACGCCGAAGGCTTATGCCGACGCCCACCGCGCCACGCGCGTGCGGGACGAGCTCGCGCAGAGGGGAACCGTCACCGAGGCGATCTACGGTGCCGGCTTCAACTCCAGCGGCCGCTTCTATGCCGCCTCGGCCGGCCTTCTCGGCATGACGCCGACCGAATTCCGCGCCGGCGGCAAGGGAGCCTCGATCCGTTTTGCGGTCGGGGAATGCTCGCTTGGCTCGATCCTCGTCGCCGCCACGGAGAAGGGGGTGTGCACGATCCACTTTGGCGACGACCCCGATGCGCTGGTGCGCGATCTTCAGGACCATTTTCCGAAGGCGCAGCTGATCGGCGGCGATGCGGGCTTCGAGCAGCTGGTGGCTCAGGTGGTTGCCTTCGTCGAGGACCCGGCAGGAGCCCTCGACCTGCCGCTCGACGTGCGCGGCACCGCCTTCCAGCGGCGTGTCTGGCAGGCGCTCCGCGAGATTCCGATCGGGTCGACCGCGACCTATGCCGCGATCGCCGAGCGCATCGGCGAGCCCAGGGCGATCCGTGCGGTCGCGCGGGCCTGCGCGTCCAACAAGATCGCGCTCGCCATCCCGTGCCACCGCGTGGTGCGCACCGACGGTGCGCTCTCGGGCTATCGCTGGGGCGTCGAGCGCAAGCGGGCGCTGCTCGACCGGGAGGCTGCGGCACAACGGGGATCCTCGGGCCCGGTCTGACCGGTTCTCAGGCGCCGAACGGACCTCGATCCTGGCTTGCGGGCGCCCCGGTGGGGCCGCGAGCGAACTGCCGCACCCTCCGCTGCCTCTCGAGGGTGATCTCCAATTCCAAAGCAAGGCCCGGAGTGCGTGGCCGCCCATGATCTCCAATATCGGGGCCAGTTGGCCGGACAACTCGGCCGGCAGCGAAAAGGAGCACCACCATGAACGTCCAGACGATGACTAGGCCAACGGCAAACGTCGCGGCCTCTCCCGCCGATCGCGTGGCGCTGATCGACTGGAACGGGGTCACCGGCGAGCTGAGCAACCATGGCGCCGCGGTCCTGTCGAACCTGCTGACGCCCGAGGAGTGCCGCGAGATCGCATCTCTCTACCCCGACGACAGCCACTTCCGCAGCCATGTCGTCATGGCCCGGCACGGCTTCGGCAAGGGTGAGTACAAGTACTTTGCCTATCCCCTGCCCGACCTGATCGGCGGCCTGCGCACGGCGCTCTATCCGCGCCTCGCGCCGATCGCCAACGAATGGAACGAGCGGATGGGCATCGACATGCGCTATCCGGCCAAGCACGAGGCGTTCCTCGACCTCTGCCACCAGGCCGGCCAGGCACGCCCGACGCCGCTGCTGCTGCAGTACGTTCCGGGAGACTTCAACGCCCTTCACCAGGATCTCTACGGTGATCTGGCGTTTCCGCTGCAGGTGGCGATCCTGCTGTCGGAGCCCGGGCGGGATCACACCGGGGGCGAGTTCGTCCTGACCGAGCAGCGCCCGCGCATGCAGTCGCGAGCGGAGGTCGTGCCGCTCCGCCAGGGCGACGCCGTCGCGTTCGCGGTCCATCATCGGCCGGTTCAGGGCACGAAGGGCGTCTATCGGGTCAACCTGCGTCACGGCGTCAGCCGCGTCCGGTCCGGGCGCCGGCACACACTCGGCATCATCTTCCACGATGCCCGATGAGCGAGACGACCGGTGCGCGATCTGTTCGACGATCAGGCCGACACCGGTGCCCGGCGCCTGCCGCTGGGCCCCGGCGCGGCCCTGTTGCGGGGATTCTGCCTCGGCGCCGAGGACGAGGCTCTGGCGGCGCTGCGGCTTATCATCGATGCCGCGCCGTTCCGCCACATGGTCACCCCCGGCGGCCACACGATGTCGGTGGCGATGACGAATTGCGGCGCGGCCGGCTGGGTGACGGATCGAACCGGCTATCGCTATGACGCGAACGATCCCGAAAGCGGCCGACCGTGGCCGGCGATGCCGCCGGTCTTCCACGACCTTGCGACGGCGGCGGCGGCCGCGGCCGGCTTCGCCGGCTTCGTTCCCGACGCCTGCCTGATCAACCGCTACCAGCCCGGTGCGAGGCTCTCGCTGGCATCAGGACCGGAACGAGCGCGCGTTCGATGCCCCGATCGTCTCCGTCTCGCTCGGACTGCCGGCGACGTTTCTGTTCGGTGGATTGAAGCGGTCCGATCCACCACGACGGGTTGCGCTCAAGCATGGCGATGTCGTCGTGTGGGGCGGGCCGTCCCGTCTCGCCTATCACGGCGTCATGGCGCTCATGGATGGCGAGCATCCGACGCTTGGACGCCAACGGCTGAACCTGACCTTCCGCAAGGCCCTCGAGACCACCGACCGAAACCGCCGATCTGGTGCAGCTTCGAGAAAGCTCTAGCGCGTTCTTCCTTTGGGCGGACCCAGCCCGCGCCCCCTCCCGGCCACCCAATCCCATGGTACGCTGTGGGTGGCCGGGAG
>JBOHKK010000129.1:0-15779 GCA_050729115.1 Geminicoccaceae bacterium
AATCTACCGCACGGAGTCGGATGATGCAAGCCATAAATAGCCAATTACATGGCTACATCTAAAAATCCTGACCGCAAAAACTCGCGAAAATTCAACGGCTTACTCAACCGCAAACCAGGAAGTTCCGACTAGACAGAGACAGCTGGTGCGGTATGTGCTGCGTCGCATCGACGAGCATATGCGCGACGGGATGGTGCCGGATTATGACCGCATGACGATCGAACACTTCCTGCCGCAGAATCTCGCTCAACATGCTGTCAAACCCGAGGAAGTGGGAATGATAGGGAATCTTCTGCTTGTTGATGGCAAGCTGAATGATAAGCTTGGCAACAAGCGATTCTCAGATAAACTCGAAATTCTCAGCGACTCGGATCTGCCACTGGATGATTTTTTGCGTAATGCGGAAACGTGGGATGAAGCCGCAATCCGGGAGAGAACCAAGAGTCTGGCAGAGTTGTGCTATCAGAAGATATTTCGAGTCTGACCAGGGGATCTAATCTAACCAAATCGTTCAAGCTACTTTTCCTTGACGTACGGCTGGCCGATCGCCTTGGGGGCGACGGCGCGGCCGACGAAGCCGGCGAGCAGGAGCACGGTCGCGAGATACGGCAGCGCCTGGATCGCCTGGGTCGGCACCGTGCCGACGAGCGGCAGGGGCACGCCCTGGAGGCGGATCTGGATGGCGTCGGTGAAGGCGAACAGGAAACAGGCGAGCAACGCCGGCACCGGCCGCCATTTGCCGAAGATCAGGGCAGCGAGCGCGAGATAGCCCTTGCCCGCGGTCATGTCGCGGATGAACGAGGCGTTGTGCGCGATCGCCAGGTAGGTGCCGGCGATGCCGCACAGCAGGCCGGTCACCACCAGCGCCTTGTAGCGCATGGCGGTGACGCTGATGCCGGCGGTATCCACCGCGCTCGGGTTCTCGCCGACCGCACGCAGGCGCAGGCCGAAACGGGTGCGATACACCACCCAGGCGACCACCGGCACCGCCGCCGCCATGACGTAGACCAGGATGTTGTGGTTGCTGATCAGCTCGGCGTAGATCGGGCCGAGCACCGGCACCGCGTGCAGCTCGGCGGCGAACGGCAGATCGAGCGGCTCGAAACGGGCGTCCTCGCCGAGGAGCGGGGTGCGCCCGCCTTGCCGGAACCAGGCTTCGGCAAGGGTCGGGCCGAGGCCGGCCACCATGATGTTGAGCGCCATCCCCGAGACCACCTGATTGCCGCGATGGGTGATGCAGGCAAAGCCGTGGACCATCGCTAGGCCGATCGAGAACAGGGTCCCGGCGGCGAGGCCGAGCCAGGCGGAGCCGGTGACCGCGGCGGTCGCGGCGGCGCCGAAGGCGGCGCCCAGCATCTTGCCTTCGAGGCCGATGTCGACCACGCCCGAGCGCTCGGCGAACAGACCGGCGAGCGCGGCGAGCACCAGGGGCGTGGCGAGCCGGATGGTCGAGTCGGTGAGCAGCAGGACCTGAAGGAAGAGCTGGTCCATCAGGCCACCGCCTCGGCCGGCGCCGGACGCGCGAACAACGCCTCCACGTAAGGCCGGAACATGTGCTCGAGCGCGCCCGCGAACAGGATCACGAGACCCTGGATCACCACGACCAGGTCGCGGCTGAGCGCCGGCATGTCGAAGGCCAGCTCCGAGCCGCCCTGATACAGCGCGCCGAACAGCAGCGCGGCGAGGATGATGCCGATCGGATGGTTGCGGCCCATCAGCGCCACCGCGATCCCGACGAAGCCGAAGCCGCCGGTGAAATCCAGGGTCAGACGGTGTTGGTCGCCCATGATCATGTTGAGCGCGACGAACCCGGCGAGCGCGCCGGAGATGGTCATGGCCAGCATGATCTGGCGGGCGGGCGAGATGCCGCCGTAGACCGCCGCGGCCTCGTTCTGACCAACCACGCGGAGCGCGTAGCCGAAGCGCGTCTGCCACACGAACAGCCAGAACAGCACGCAGCAGAGCAGGGCGAACACGAACGACAGGTTGAGCGGCGAGCGCGCCACCTCGAGGCCGAGCGCGCCGAGGATCACGTGGATCTGGGGCAGCCAGGCGCTCGGCGGTAGGGTCTCGGATTCGGGGATCTGCCGATCCGGCGCGATCAGCACGTTGACCAGGAGATAGGTCATCAGCGCCGAGGCGATGAAGTTGAACATGATCGTGGTGATCACCACGTGGCTGCCGCGCCGGGCCTGCAGCCAGCCGGGGATGAACGCCCAGAAGCCGCCAAACGCGGCGGCGGCGAGGATCGCAAGCGGCACGACCAGGAGCCACGGCAGCCAGCCGAGATACAGGCCGACCAGGGCGACGCCGAGGCCGCCGACGTAGGCCTGGCCCTCGCCGCCGATGTTGAACAGGCCGCAGTGAAAGGCGATCGCGACCGCGAGCCCGGTGAAGATGAAGCTGGTGGTGTAGAACAGCGTGTAGCCGAGCGCCTCCTCGTAGCCGAACGCCCCGAAGATCAGCAGCTCCACGGCGTCGATCGGATTCTCGCCGAGGAGCAGCACGATCATGCCGGAGACGACGAACGCTGCCGCCAGATTGAGCAGCGGCAACAGCCCCAGGTTCACCCAGCCCGGCAGCTCACCCGAGCGCGCCGCCATCAGACGGGCGCCTTGGGGCTGCTCACACGCTGCGTCCGCAAGCTTTGTCTCGCCTGCGAGTCATAATACGCCATTTGACTCACTTTGGGGCCGATTCCGAGTCATAACTCCCTATTGATTCATACACGATTCGCAACGTCGAGGGTTTGAACAGTCGGCTCGATCTTGGGAGGCGTCTCGGTCGGCGGAGCGTTGACGATCTCCATCAGCTCCGGGAACGCATAGATCGCCGGACGGCGTTTCAGTCCTGGCCGGATCACGCGCAAGATGTCGCCGTTCGCCAGCGTGCCTAGGATCCGTACGGCGCTGCCTTTCGGAACGCCGGAGCGGGCGACAAACTGCGGCGTCGAGAAGATCGGATGATCAAACAGAACATCGAGCGCCCGGATAGCGAACTGCGAGCGCGTCAGCTCCGCGACCCGCGCCTTCATCCCATCGTAAAGCGCAAGGATGCGCCGTGCCTTCCCGCCATCTTCCTCGGCCTGCGCGATCATGGCCCTGAGGAAGAAGCCGACCCACCCCTGGACGTCGTCTGTCCGCGACAGCCTGCGAAGCCCTGTCATAGTACTCATCGCGATGGGCCTCCAGGTAGGCGCTCATGTAGAACGCCGGCGTGGAGATCACCTCAGCGGCAAACAGGAACAACGGAACCAGCATCCGCCCAACCCGACCGTTGCCATCGAGGAACGGGTGGATGAGCTCGAACTGGGCGTGAATGAGGGCCGCCTGGACAAGGCGGTCCCTCTCCTCGGCATGAAGGTAACGCTCAAAGTTGTCCAGCAGCTCAGCGAGGGCAGGGTATGGGGGCGGAACGTAGATAGCCGTCTCGAGCGGCGTATTCGGCGGGCCGATCCAGTTCGGCTCCTTCCGGAACTCGCCCCGACGCTGGTCGCGACCACGCACGCTGTCCATGAGGATGAAATGCATACGGAGGAGCAGGTTCAGTGAACGCGGCCGCCGGGCCAGCTCCAGGATCGCGGCCGACATGGCCCGGCGGTAGTTCATGACCTCCCGGATGTCGTCGTAGCGGGGGCCGGTATCCTCTTTGGGATCGGCCTCGAACTCGAGCAACTCCTCGAGGGTCGTCCGGGTGCCCTCGATCATCGACGACAGGACGGCTTCGCGCACGGCGAGCGGCGAAAGCAGCACCGAGGGATTGACCAAGCCCTGGACGATCCCGTCGTAGCGGGCGATCGCCCGATTCGCGCGCGCGATCAGTGGGACCAGCTCCGCCCAATCGAGACAGTCGCGCGGCAATAGATGGGGCACGAACGGTTTCACGCCGCCTGAGCCTCGCCGGTCACGCCGGCCATGAGCAGGCCGATCCGGCGCTCGTCGGCCTGGTCCGCGGCGAGCTCGCCGGTGATGGTGCCGTCGAACATCACCAGGATGCGATCGGCGAGCGACATGATCTCGTCCAGCTCGACCGAGATCAGGAGCACCGCCTTGCCGGCGTCGCGCATCGCGATCAGGCGCCTGTGGATGAACTCGACCGCGCCGATGTCGACCCCGCGGGTCGGCTGCCCGACCAGGAGCAGGTCCGGGTCGTGCTCCAGCTCGCGCGCCAGCACCAGCTTCTGCTGGTTGCCGCCCGAGAAGGAGCGCGCCTTCAGGAGCGCGTCGCCCGGCCGCACGTCGTAGCCGCGCATCCAGCGCAGGCAGGTGCCGACGATCCCGCCCTTGTTCAGAAAACCGTGGCGGCTGTAATCCGGATCCAGCTGGTAGCCGAGGATCGCGTTCTCGTAGGCGGCGAACTCGGGCACCAGACCCATGCGCAGCCGGTCCTCCGGCACGTGACCGAGGCCGCGGGTGCGGGGCTGCGCGACCTCGCCGATCGCCCGACCCTTGATCGCGACCCGACCGCCGGCGAGCGGCCGGATGCCGGCCAGCGCCTCGAGCAGCTCGGACTGGCCGTTGCCGGCGACCCCGGCGATGCCGACGATCTCACCGGCGCGCACGGTGAAGCTGATGCCCTTCACGCGGGGCACCCCGGCGCCATCGCGAACCACGAGATCCTCGACCTCGAGCACCGGCGCTCCGGGCTTCGCTGCCGTCTTGTTGACACGCAACAGCACCTTGCGCCCGACCATCAGCTCGGCGAGCTCCTCGGGCGAGGTCGCGGCGGTGCGGCGATGCGCGACCATCTCGCCCTGGCGCATCACCGACACGTCGTCGGTGACCGCGATGATCTCGCGCAGCTTGTGGGTGATCAGAACCACGGTGCGGCCCTGGTCACGGAGGTTGCGGAGGATGCGGAAGAGGTGGTCCGCCTCCTGCGGCGTCAGCACGCCGGTCGGCTCGTCGAGGATCAGGATGCGGGCGCCGCGGAACAGGGCTTTGAGGATCTCGACCCGCTGCTGGACGCCCACCGGCAGATCGGCGACGCGGGCATCGAGATCGACCTCGAGGCCGTATTCCTGCTCCAGCTCGGCGATTTCCCTGCGAGCGCGGCCAGCACCTTCGGCCAGGGTCAGGCCGCCCTCGGCGCCCAGCAGCAGGTTCTCCAGGACGGTGAACGGCTCGACCAGCATGAAGTGCTGGTGGACCATGCCGATCCCGGCCCGGATGGCATCCTCGGGACTGTCGATCTGGCGCTCTCGACCATCGACCCGGATGGTCCCGCGATCGGCCCGGTAGTAGCCGTAGAGAATGTTCATGAGCGTCGACTTGCCGGCGCCGTTCTCGCCGACGATGCCGTGGATCGTGCCGGCGGGGATCTGCAGGTCGACGACCTTGTTGGCGTGAACCGGGCCGAAGCGCTTGTCGATGCCGCTGAGCTCGACCGCCGGCGGGCGGGCAGGTGGCGCGGGGGGCGAGGCCGTCGCCTGGTGCGCCGCCGCCTTGGCCATCGGGCGCGCCTTGGCCCCGCGCGGTCCGGGGACCTATTGGGTCGAGTAGTAGTCCGTGACCTCGAGCTCGCCGGCGATGATCTTGGCCTTAGCGTCTTCGAGCGCGGCCTCCATCTCCGGGGTGATCAGCTCGCGATTGTGCTCGTCGAGCGCGTAGCCGACGCCGTCCTCGGCGAGGCCGAGATTTTTGACCCCGGTCTCCAGATCGCCCTCCATGGCGTCCTTGAAGGCGTTGTAGACCGCGACGTCGACCCGCTTGAGCATCGAGGTGAGCACGCTGCCCGGGTGGAGATAGTTCTGGTTGCTGTCGACGCCGATCGACAGCTTGCCCGAATCGGCCGCGGCCTGGAGCACGCCGAGGCCGGTGCCGCCGGCGGCGGCGTAGACCACGTCGGCGCCGCGGTCGAACTGGCTCTGGGCGAGCTCGGCGCCCTTGGCCGGGTCGTTCCAGGCGGCGGGCGTGGTGCCGGTCATGTTGACGAAGATCTCGGCGTCGGGAGCGACGTGCTTGACGCCTTGCTGGTAGCCGTGGGCGAAGTTGCGGATCAGGGGAATGTCCATGCCGCCGACGAAACCGACCTTGCCGGTCTCGGACGCCATCGCCGCGGCCATGCCGACCAGAAACGAGCCCTCGTGCTCCTTGAACACCACCGACTGGACGTTCGGCTGCTCGACCACCGAGTCGATGATCACGAATTTGGTGTCGGGGAACTCCTTGGCGATCGCCTCGAGCGGCGTGGCGAACGAGAACCCGACCGCGACCACCACGTCGGCGCCGCGCCGCGCCATGCGCCGGAGCGCCTGGTCGCGCTGGGATTCGTTGGTGATCTCGAATTCCAGGTACTCGATCCCGGTCTCTTCCTTGAACCGCTCGGCGCCGTTGTAGGCGGCCTCGTTGAACGACTTGTCGAACTTGCCGCCCATGTCGAAGATGACCGCCGGCGTGAAGTCCTGCGCGCTGGCGACGCCAGCGGCCAAGGTTGCGGCGGCAAGCATGGCGATGAGAGTGCGCGTCATCTCTGCCCCCTGAGGTGGACGATCATTGCGCTAAGCGTAGGCCAGGCGGGCGGAAATGCAACAAACCAGCATCCCGGAGCAACCCGGACGCAGTGTTACGCGGCATCTGATGAGCGATTGCCGCGCCCGTGCGGCCCGGTATGCTCGAGCGGGCTGGGAATGTCGTGATTTTTGCGCTACATGAGAACCAACTGCGAGAAGCATGAAGAATCGAGCGCGGCACCGGGACGTCCGGACCGAGCGCTCTCAAAAGGAGGCATGACCATGGCCATGTTGCGGCATCTGGCAATCGGCCTCGGCGCGACCCTGGCCGTCGGATCGGGTTGGTCCAGCCCGGCGGCCGCGGCCGAGGACGACACCATCGTGCTCGGCGCCGCGGTGTCGATCACCGGCAAGTACTCGACCAACGGCCAGAACACCAAGGACGGCTACGATCTCGCCCTCAAGGCCGTCAACGAGCAGGGTGGCGTGAAGGTCGGCGACAAGACCTACCAGCTCGAGATCATCTACTACGACGACGAGTCGACGCCGGCGCGCGGTGCGCAGCTGGTCGAGCGGCTGATCCGCCAGGACGGCGTCAAGTTCATGCTGGGCCCGTACAGCTCGGGCCTGACCAAGGCGGTGGCGCCGATCACCGAGAAGTTCAAGGTGCCCATGGTGGAGGCGAACGGCGCGGCCCGCGAGCTGTTCACCCAGGGCTACGAATACATCTTCGCGGTGCTCTCGACCTCGGACTACTACCTGCGCGACGCCATCAAGCTGGCCGCCGAGCAGGCCGAGGCGGCGGGCAAGGATCCGTCCGAGGTGACGGTCGCGATCGCGGTCGAGAACGACCCCTTCTCGCTCGACGTGCGCGACGGCGTGGTCGAGGACGCGAAGAAGTACGGCATGCAGATCGTGATCGACGACAAGCTGCCGCCCGAGCTCAACGACATGTCGGCGACGCTCACCAAGGTCAAGGCGCTGAAGCCGGATCTGCTGGCCGTGTCCGCGCATGCCAAGGGGCCGACCCTGGCGATCGGGCAGATGAAGGACATGCAGGTCTACGTGCCGATGCTGGCGCTGACCCATTGCGATTCGGCCCAGGTCGCCGAGAAGTTGGGCGCCGCGGCCGAGTATGCGCTGTGCGCCTCGCAGTGGGATGCTTCGCTCGCCTATGAGGGCGAGTACTTCGGCTCCGCTGCCGACTACGCCGAGCTGTTCGAGGAGACCTACGACTACGCGCCGCCCTATCAGGCGGCCGAATCGTCGGCTGGCGTGCTGGTGTTCGTCGATGCCTTGGAGCGGGCCGGCTCGCTCGATCCCGAGGCGGTGCGCGAGGCTCTGGCCGCGACCGACCTGATGACGTTCTACGGTCCGGTCAAGTTCGACGAGACCGGTAAGAACACGGCCAAGCCGATGGTGCTGTACCAGATCCAGGACGGCCAGTACCAAGTGGTGGCGCCCACCGAGTGGGCGTCGGCCGAGCTGGTCCATCCGATGCCGACCTGGGACGAGCGCGACGGCTCCTGAGGCCGGCGACACGCTGCCGCTCCCGCGCCCCCTCCCATTCCCTCGCCCACGGGTAAGTGTGGGGGAGGGTCAGGGCGGGGGAGAGCGCGGGGGCGGCCTCCGGGGCGCTCGGGTCAGCCTGATGAGCAACCTGCAGATCCTGCTTCAGGCGCCGATCTTCTCGGTCCAGCTGCTGATCGACGGTCTCCTGGTCGGCGCCATCTTCGCGCTGGTCGCCTACGGCATGGCGCTGGTCTGGGGCGTCATGAACATCATCAACGTCGCCCAGGGCGAGCTCGTCATGCTCGGCGGCTACGTGACCCTGCTGCTCTACCAGGCGGGGTGGTCGCCGTTCCTCGGCATTCCGGTCGCGGCGGTGGTCATGTACCTGGTGGGCTGGGGACTGTACCGCGTGGTCATCTGGCGGGTGGTCGATCGCGACCTGTTCATCTCGCTGCTCGCCACCTTCGGCCTCAGCATCCTGATCCAGCAGCTGGCCAACCAGGTGTTCGGCGCCAACGTCGAGACCGCGCGCTCGGGGCTGGGCACGATCTCCCTGTTCGGGGGCAACGTGACCGTGGCCGAGATCAAGCTGCTCGCTTTCGTCGCAGCCTTCGTCGTGGCCGGCGCCCTGGTGGCGTTCCTCAAATATGCCCGCCTCGGGCAGGCGATCCGCGCGACCGCGCAGAACGCCCGCGCCGCGCGCATCCTCGGCGTCGACACCCAGCGCGTCTACGCCACCACCTTCGCCCTCAACGCGGCGATCTGCGGCGCCGCCGGCGCGCTGGTCGCCATGACCTGGATCATCCACCCCTATCTCGGGCTCACCTACACCGTGCGCTCGTTCATGATCGTGGTGGTGGCCGGGCTCGGCAACTTGGCCGGGGTGATCGTGGCCGGCCTGGGCCTGGGCGCCGCGGAGACCTTCGCCGGCTTCATCCTCGGCGCCGAGGCGCAGGCCGGCTTCGTCTTCAGCCTGCTCGTCGTCATCCTGGTCGTCCGCAGCCTGCTCCTGCACCGTCAGCGCAAGGTGCTGAGATAGGATGCAGGAGCGCGTGCGCCGCATCCTGCCCTTCGCCGGCCTCGCGGTCGTCGCGATCGCGGCGCCGCTGCTGTTCCCCGACTACCGCACCCAGATGGCGCTGTTGTGGGTCATGGTGATCTTCGCGCTGACCTGGGACGTGGTCGGCGGCCAGATGGGCTACAACTCGTTCGGCAACGTCTTCTTCTTCGGGGTCGGCATGTATGCCTGCGCCGTGGTCCAGCGGGATGCCGGCCTCGACTACTACACCGGTCTCGCGGTCGGGGTTGCGCTGGGGACGCTCCTCGCGGTCGTCGTCGCCGCCGCGATCGGCGCCGGCCTACTGGGCCTGAGAGGCCACTATTTCGCGATCGGCACGCTCGGGCTCGGCATCGCCGCCGCGGAGATCGCGGCCAGCTGGGACTACATCGGCGCCGGCGCCGGGCTGGTCACCCCGGTCTTCCCGGGCGACATCGAAGACCGCACCCTGTTTTACTACTGGCTGTGCCTGATCGTCGCGGTGATCACCTTCTTCACGCTGCGCTGGCTGTACGCCGGTCGCTTCGGCCTCGCCATCAACGCCATTCGTGACGACGAGGACAAGGCCGAGGCGATGGGTCTGCGCACCACGCGCTACAAGACCATTGCCTGGTGCGTCTCCGCGTTCTTCCTCGGGATGACCGGCGGGCTGGTCGGCAACATGGTGGGCTTCATCGACCCGCGCGACGTGGCGTTTGCCGGCGCGACCTTCGGCGTATGGATGGTGCTGATGGCGATCCTGGGCGGCAAGGGCACGCTCTGGGGCCCGGTGATCGGCGCCGTCGTCTTCCACGTCACCCAGGAGCTGTTCTGGACCTACCTGCTGGGCTGGCAGCGCGTCGCGCTCGGCCTGCTGATCGTCCTGATCGTGGTGTTCTTCCCCCAGGGCATCCTCGGCTGGCTGCGCGAGCGCCGCCCCGAGTGGTTCGGCCATCGCGTCGAGGAGGCCGAGCGGGGCGCGTGATGGCGGACGCGCTGCTCGAGGTCACGAACGTCAGCAAGCGGTTCGGCGGCGTGGTCGCCAACCAGGACATCAGCCTCGCGGTGCCCGACGGCCGCATCATCGGCCTGATCGGCCCGAACGGCTCCGGCAAGACCACCCTGTTCAACTCGATCGTCGGCCAGCACCCGATCGACGCCGGCTCGATCCGTTTCCAGGGGCGGGAGATCTCGAAACTGCGCGTGCCCGAGATCGCCCGCCTCGGCCTGTTGCGCACGTTCCAGCAGACGCGCGTCTACGGCAAGATGACCTGCCTGCAGAACATGCGCATCTCGGTGCCCTCGCGCGAGGTGGGCTTCCTCGACACGTTCGCGCGCTTTGCGCCCGAGGTCGACGAGCGGGCCGAGGCGCTGCTCGAGTTCACGGGCCTCTATGCCAAGCGCCACCTCCGGGCCGGCGAGCTCTCGTTCGGCCAGCAGAAGCTGCTCGAATTCGCCATGGCGCTGATGGTCGAGCCCAAGCTCCTCCTGCTCGACGAGCCGACCGCCGGCATCAA
The DNA here is from genome assembly GCA_050729115.1 of Geminicoccaceae bacterium. Taxonomy (GTDB): domain Bacteria; phylum Pseudomonadota; class Alphaproteobacteria; order Geminicoccales; family Geminicoccaceae; genus JBKPNX01. The sequence goes on from JBOHKK010000129.1 coordinate 10,517, forward strand.
CCCGACCCTGATCAACGGCCTGATCGAGCGCCTCAAGCGGGTCAACGCCGACCTCGCCATCACGCTCCTCGTGATCGAGCACAACATGCGGGTGATCATGAACCTGGCCGAGCACATCTACTGCCTGGCGCACGGCGAGCTTCTGGCGGACGGCCCGCCCGAGGCGATCCGGGACGACCAGCGGGTGATCGACGCCTATCTCGGAGCGCACTGATGGCGCAGGGCGAGACCGTCGAGACGCGTCGCGCCCGCACCGGGGGCCATGGCCTCGGCGCGGTCGAGACCGTGCTGTCGGTCGACGAGGTGGCGCGCGAGGCGGCCGAGCTCGCCGCCGCGAGGCCGAGGCGCGCGCGCCTGTGCGAGCTCGCCGGCCCCGAGCCGCTGCTCTCGATCGAGAACCTGAACGCCGGCTACGGCCGGATGCAGATCCTGCACGGCTTCAGCCTGGAGGTCGCCAAGGGCCAGTCGCTGTGCCTGATCGGGCCGAACGGGGCCGGCAAGTCGACCGTGCTCCACTCGATCTACGGCTTCACCACCATCACGGCCGGCGCCATCCGGGCCCAGGGCAAGGACATCACGCGCCTGAACCCGAACGCCAAGCTCAAGGACGCCGGGATCGCCTACATCCTGCAGGACAATTCGGTGTTCCCGGACATGACCGTGGAGGAGAACCTCCTGATGGGCGGCTACCTCATGGGTCGGCCGCGCCAGGCCAAGGCGGCGGCGCACCGGGTGCTCGACCGCTACCCACGGCTCGCGGAGCGGCGCAGCCAGCGCGCCGGCGTGCTCTCGGGCGGCGAGCGCCGCCTGCTGGAGATCTCGCGCGCGCTGATCATGGAGCCGGACGTGCTGTTGGTCGATGAGCCCTCGATCGGCCTCGAGCCGCGGTTCATCGACATGGTGTTCGAGATCCTGGGCGACCTGCAGCGCAAGGAAGGCAAGACGATCGTCATGGTCGAGCAGAACGCCAAGAAGGGCCTCGAGTTCGCCGACATCGGCTACGTGCTCGCCTCGGGCCAGCTGGCGCTCGCCGGCCGCGGCGAGGAGCTGCTCGCCGACCCCCAGGTCGGCCGGCTGTTCCTGGGCGGGTGAGCGGGCGCGGCCCGGCGGGCCAGAAAACCGCGCTTCGTCAACAGTCGCCGCGTGAGGAAGCTCACATGCCGGTCACGCCGCTGCTCATCGCCCCTGCGGCAGGCAGAGTCATGGCAACAGCGGCACGCCAACCCGCTGCGCGGCCTGATGAAGCGCTCGGTCCTTGGTTGCCAGGGGCAAAGCCCGCCGCGCGGCGAGCTCCAGATAGCTCGCGTCATACGTCGTGAGCTTCTCAGCTCGGGCCAGAGCGAGCACCTCGCGCAGCGCGCGCGTGGCGGTGTCGCCATCGGTCTCGATGGGAAGTCCAGCCAACAGGTCCACGAACGCCGCTACTCGGGCGGTCGGGATGCGCTCGCGCCGCTCGGCTTGGAGCAACGCATTGCCGACCTCGAGATGCCACAGAGCGGGCACTGCCGCACCCGCGTCGCGCAGCCGATCGAGCAGCGCGTCGGTTTGCGGCGTAGCTTCGTCCTCGAAGCACCACGCGACCGCAATCGAGCAGTCGAGCACGAATGAGCTCAATGGCGGCCCTCGTCCCGGAGATCCTTCCAGGACAATCCGCCCAGCGTCTGTCCGACGCGCAGCGCCTTGATCCGGGCGATGATCGCGCCGACGTCCGCGCGGTCGGCCGATGCGGCCGGCACCAGCCGAGCCACGGGCCGGCCGCGCTTCGTAATCACGACCTCCTCGCCTCGGGCGACGCGATCGAGCAAAGCCGACAGATGCGTTTTCGCTTCGAAGGCCCCGACCACCATTGCCGTCTCAGACCAGTTGATTAAACTAGCCTATCCAGGCTCCCTTGGAAGTCAAGCGCGAAGCGTGATGTCTTGGTAAGGCGAGGAGCATGGCAAAGCAGCTGTTGCACCTGGTGTTCGGCGGCGAGCTCGAGGAGCCGGGCGGCACCGAGTTCGTCGACCTCGGCAAGCTCGACATCGTCGGCATCTACCCCGACTACAAGACCGCGCACGCAGCCTGGCGGGGCGCGGCGCAGAAGACCGTGGACGATGCCCACGTGCGCTACTTCATCGTCCACCTGCACCGGCTGCTGGATCCGGAGACCGACACGACCAGCGAGTGATTTGCAATCAAAGAAACGCCCACGAGGCTTCTAAGCGTCTGTTCCCAGCCGCTGCAGCTCTTTGGACGCGGCCGCATCGTTGCGTTTCCCGATCAGGACGATGCGCACGCTTTGATCGTCGAAACGGTAGATGATCCGGTACTCGCCGCTGTCCGCACGGTGGTAGGAGAAACCCTTGAGCGGCCGTGCATCCGGCGGCAGCGGCTCGTCGAGCAGTCCGAAGATCTTGGTGACGAGCTGTCGGAATTGCTTTGCCGGCAGGTCCGCGAGGTACTTTCTGGAACGCGGCGTCAGGTCAAGCAGTCTCATTCATCTTGGCGCGGATGAACGCCATCGCCGCCTCGGGACCGACATAGCCCTGCTCTTCGGCCTGCGCCGCTTGCTGGCCCCAGTACGCGTCCTCCAATGTCGTCAGCCGCTCGTATTCCTCCCAAGAGAGGAGCACCGCCACCGGCCGCCCGGTACGCTGAATCGCTACCGGCCCGGCTCGGGAACGGTCGAGAAACGCACCAAAGTGGTTCTTGATCTCGGTCGCGCTCGCGGACTTCACGGATCACCTCAGATTCGTTCGATTTAGCCAATATGGTCGATCCGCCCAGCTTGTCAACATTTGCGAACGCAACAGCTCGTGACGTAGACTGGCAAGGATTCGAGCGGGAGAGAGGGCATGAAGGTCGCGCTGATCCAGATGAATTCACGAGGCGACAAGGTCCGCAACCTCGAGCAGGCGCGGGACCTGATCGAGCGGGCGGTGGCCGAGGAGCGGCCGGATTTCGTGGCGCTCCCGGAGATCTGGCCGCTGCTCAGCGACGACGATGGCGAAAAGCGCGCCGCCGCCGAGCCGGTGCCGGGCGGCGAGGCGTACGGCCTGCTCCAGGAGCTCGCGGCCAAGCACCGTCTCGTGCTGCACGGCGGCTCGCTCATCGAGCGGGACGGCGAGGCGATCTACAACACCACGGTGGTGTTCGATCAGGGCGGTGGCGAGCTCGCCCGCTACCGCAAGCTGCATCTGTTCGACATCGTCACCCCCGACGGCAAGGCGTACCGGGAGTCGGCGACGTTCACCCGGGGCGCCCGGACCGTCTGCTTCGATGCTCTCGGCACCCGGATCGGCCTTTCGATCTGCTACGATATCCGCTTTCCCGAGCTCTACCTGCAGCTCGCCAAGGACGGCGCCAGGGTGATCCTGGTGCCGGCGGCCTTCACCTTGCAGACCGGCAAGGACCACTGGGAGGTGCTGCTGCGCGCCCGGGCGATCGAGACCCAGGCCTACGTGCTGGCCCCCGCCCAGTGGGGCCGCTACGCCGGCGGCGCCCGCGCCTGCTACGGCCACAGCCTGATCGCCGACCCCTGGGGCCACGTCACCGCCAAGGCCCAGGACAAGGTCGGCTACGTCGCCGCCCGCCTCGACCTCGAGGAGGTCGAGCGGGTCCGCGCCCGCATGCCCTGCGCCGACCACCGGGTGCTGTGAGGCAGAATCGAGCGTCGTCGGCTGCGCATGCCTTGCCTCCCGCTGCTCGACGGCAAGGTGATCGGCCAGCGCATCGTGCACTGACTCCAACGTTGGCTTTGCTACGGTGACCGTGGCGACAGGCTTGGTCCAGACGACGGGTCTCCATCCCGCACAACGATCTCTGCCAGGATTCGGAGCCATCCCGGACCAGCTCCATCGCCGGTACGCCGTATGTCGGCATGGAGGTGCGGATGTACGCCGGGCCGGGCGGCCATCATGGCGAGCTCACTTTGTGGCAGCACCTGTTCTGGTTCTTCGGCCATCCCGAGGTCGGCATGAGGTTCTGCATCATGTTTCTGCCGGCCACGGGCGTCGTGTCGTCGATCGTCGGCACCTACACGGGGGAAGCCGCTGCACCCCGGCCCGAAGTGCCCAGCACAGACACGACACCAGGGGAATCGCACAAGGGACTTGTTGAATCTTTTTGTATGGAAGATGCTTTTGATCTTGCCGTCCTGGTTGCAGAGGAGGACGGCATGGAGCGGTTTCGGGCGTGTTTCGCCGATCTCGAGGATCCGCGCACCGGCAACGCCCAGCGCCACGAGCTCGACGAGATCGTGATGATCGCGCGGCTCGCGACCTTGTCGGGCGCCGAGAGCTGCGTCGACATGGCGCTGTTCGGGCGCAGCAAGGACGCGCTGTTGCGCCGCTGCCTTGAGCTGCCGGGCGGGATTCCGAGCCACGACACCTTCTCGCGGGTGTTCCGGCTGCTCGCTCCCGCCGCCTTCGAGGCCTGCTTCGGTCGCTACGTGGCGGCGCTGGCGGCGCGGTCGAGGGCGTGGTCGCGATCGCCGGCAAGACCGCGCGCCGCTCCTTTGACCGCCAGCAAGGTCGGGCGCCGCTGCATCTGATCAGCGCCTGGGCCTGCGAGACGCGCCTGGTGCTCGGTCAGCTGCGGGTCGACGACAGGTCCAACGAGATCCCGGCGCTGCCCGAGCTGCTCGCCCTGCTGGCGCTGGAGGGCTGCATCGTCACCGCCGATGCCATGCACTGCCAGGACAAGACCGCCGCGGCCATTCTCGAGCGCGGCGGTGATTACGTGCTGGCGCTCAAGGCCAATCAGCCCGCGCTCCTCGACGACGTGCGCCTCCTGCTCGACGATCCGGACGCGCCGCCGGACGACATCGCCACCACCACCGACGGCGACCACGGCCGCATCGAGACCCGCCCCGCAAAGATCGTCCACGACGTCGCCTGGCTCGCCGAAGCCCACGCCTTTCCTGGGCTCAAGGCGATCGGCAAGCCGAGGCCACCAGTTCGCCGAGGCGCCAGCAGGACGGCCGGACCACCACCGCGACCCGCTACTACCTGCTCTCGCGGCCGCTCCCGGCCGCCCGCTTCCTCGAGGCGGTGCGCGCCCATTGGCCGATCGCGCACCGCCTGCACTGGGTGCTGGACGTGGTCCTGGACGAGGATCAGGCCCGCGCCCGCAAGGACCACGCGCCCGAGAACCTCGCCCGGCTGCGCCGCTTCGCCCTCAACGTCCTGCGCGCCAACCCGGCCAAGGGCTCGACCCGCGGCAAGATCAAACGCGCCGGCTGGGACGACGCCTTCCTGCTCAAACTCCTCGCCACGCCCTA
>JBOHKK010000130.1:0-15763 GCA_050729115.1 Geminicoccaceae bacterium
GGCGGGCTGTGGCGCCATCCGGCGCGGCCGAGGCGGTGGCTGACCTGCTGATCACCGGATTCCGGTTGCCTCAGGGCGGCATCGTCTCGGGCTACTGGCCGCTCGCGGACGAGCTCGATCCGCGCCCGGCCATGACCAGACTCGCGACGCGCGGCCATCCGCTAGCCCTGCCGCGGGTCCAGGGCCGCGGCCGACCGCTCGCCTTCCACGCCTGGCGACCGGGCGATCCTCTGTTCGCCGGGCGGTTCGAGGTGATGGAGCCGGCTTCCGGCGCGCCGCTGGCCAGGCCGCGCATTCTGCTGGTGCCGCTGCTGGCGTTCGATCGCCAGGGGCGCCGTCTCGGCTACGGCGCCGGCTGCTACGATCTGGTGCTGCGCGAGCTGCGCGCGCTGAGCCCGCCGCCGCTCGCCATCGGGGTCGCGTTCGCCGCCCAGGAGGTCGCCGAGGTACCCACGGATCCGCGCGATCAGGGGCTCGACGCGGTGGTCACCGAACGCGCGGTCCATCGCTGCGGCCCGGCTATCGCTGCGCTCGGGACGGGGCGCGGATGAGGCTGCTGTTCTGCGGCGACGTGGTGGGACGCGCCGGCCGCAAGGTGTTGCTCGAGAAGCTTCCGCAGCTCCGGATCGAACTCGCCCTCGATGCCGTCATCGTGAACGCCGAGAACGCCGCGGGTGGCTTCGGGATCACGCCGGCGCTCTGTCAGGAGTTCCTGGCGGCCGGCACCGACCTGATCACCACCGGCAACCACGTGTTCGATCAGCGCGAGATCATCGGCCACATGGACCGCGAGCCCCGGCTGATCCGCCCGCTCAACATGACCCCCGGTACGCCCGGCCGCGGCAGTGCGGAAGTGCGCCTGGTCGACGGTCGCAAGCTCGTGGTCCTGCAGGTGATGGGACGGTTGTTCATGGGTGCCTACGACGACCCGTTTCGCGCCCTCGAGGGCGAGCTCGCCAAATATGCCCTGGGCGCGACCGCGCACGCGATCATCGTCGACGTCCATGCCGAGGCGACCAGCGAGAAGATGGCGCTGGGGCACTTGGCCGACGGCCGGGCCTCGGCGATGATCGGCACCCACACCCACGTGCCGACCGCGGACGCCTGGATTCTGCCGGGCGGCACCGCCTACATCACCGACGTCGGCATGACCGGCGACTACGATTCGGTGATCGGGATGAACAAGGCGGTCTCCCTGCAGCGCTTTCGCTCGCACCTGCCGGGTCCCCGCAACACGCCGGCGCTCGGCGAGGCGACGCTGTGCGCGGTGTACCTCGAGATCGACCCTCGGACGGGCTTGGCCAGCAGGATCGTGCCGTTGCGCATTGGCGGACGGCTCGCGCCGGCCGCCGTAGGACCAATGAGCGATTCCCAATGAGCGCCCGGGGGATGTCGGCCGAGCTGGCGGAAAAGGGAGAGCGGCGGCCTCGCTTGGCCGCGGCGACCGGCAACGGCGGCGCGCTGCTCCAGGAAGGCACGACCTGCTGGCGCGTGTCCCGCGCCGACCGCGCCGCCCTGCTGATCGATGGCGCCGCCTACTTCGATGCCCTGCGCCGGGTGCTGCCGCGCGCGCAGCGCGAGGTGTTCATCGTTGGCTGGGACATCCGGAGCGATATCAGTCTCGATCCGCTCGGCGACCATACGCCGCTTCGGTCCTTTCTCAGGCGAATCCTGAAGCGCCGGCCGCAGCTCCAGATCCGCATCCTGGTCTGGGACTGGCCGTTTTTCTTCAGTCTCGACCGTGAGCCCCTGCCGCAGCTGCAGTTCGGCCTGGCGCGCTCGCGCCGCCTGCATCTGGTCCTCGACTGCGCCCACCCGGCGACCGCGTGCCATCACGAGAAGATCGTCGTGATCGACGGTCGGCTGGCGTTTTGCGGCGGCATCGACCTGAGCGCGGGCCGCTGGGACCGACCCGGGCACCAGCCGCACGAGCCGGGACGGGGGCGCCTGGCCGGCGCCATCCGACCGCCGTTTCACGACGGCATGCTCATGGTCGAAGGCGAGCCGGCGCGCGCCCTCGACGAGCTGGCCCGCGAGCGTTGGCATCGGGCGACCGGCGAGCGGCTGGCGGCGCCGCCCGAACACGACCGGTTCTCGCCGTGGCCGGAGGGCGTCGAGCCGTGGTTCGCGCCGGCGCGGGTGGCGGTCGCCCGAACCCGCCCCGCCTGGGCCGCCAAGCCCGAGGTGCGGGAGATCGAGAACCTGTATGTGCGCGCGATCGGCGCCGCGCGGCGCTGCATCTACGTCGAGAACCAATATCTCACGGTCCTCCCGCTCGCGGACGCTCTGGGCGCGCGTCTGGGTGAGCCCGACGGCCCCGAGGTCGTCATCATCGGACCCAAGGAATGCGAGGGCATCATCGAGACCGCGGTCATGGATCGCGGCCGGGCCCTGTTCCTGGAGCGTCTGCGCGCCGCCGATCGCTTCGACCGGCTGCGGATCCTGCATCCGGTGAACGCCGCAGGCGTTGACCAGCCGGTGCCGATCAACGTGCATGCCAAGCTACTGATCGTCGACGATCGGCTGTTGCTCGTCGGATCGGCCAATCTGTCGAACCGTTCGATGCGCCTCGATACCGAGTGCAATCTGGCGATCGAGGCGCAAGACGAACCCGACCGGCACGCCGTGCTGCGGGCGCGCGACACGCTCCTCGGCGAGCATCTGGGGTGCGCCGCCGCGACGTTCGCGGCCCGGGTCCGCCATCTGGGCTCGATCGTGGCGGCGATCGATGCTCTGAACGGCGGCGCGCGGCGCCTGGAGCCTCTCGATATCGAGCCGGTGGCCTTGCCGCCCGAGTTGGTGGCAGGCGTCGCTTTGACCGATCCGAGCGAGCCGCTGTCCATGGAGCTTCTGGAAAGTCGCCTGGCACCGCCATCCCGTCGGCGCCGGCTGCTCGCTCTCGCCCTGCGGGTCGCGCTCACGCTCCTTGCCCTGCTCGCTCTCGCGCTGATCGCGCGCAGCGACCTCGTGGGGGAGAGCGGCGCGATTGCCGAGGCGCTGCGTCTGGCCGAGCACAACCCGGTGTCCTGGCTCGGATTCGCTGCCGTCATGGTCGCTTTCCTGCTGTCCAGCCTGCTGTTCATACCGGTCAACATCGTGATCGCCGGCACCGGTGCGGTGTTCGGGCCGCTGCTCGGCCCTCTTTACGCGCTCGCGGGCTCGCTTCTTGCTGCGGCGCTGGCCTTTGCGATCGGCCGTGCGCTGGGCCGGGATTGGGTGCGCCAGCTGGCGAGCAGGCGGGTCACGGCGTTCAACCGGCGCCTCAACCGTCATGGTCTCCTGGCCATGACCGTGCTGCGGCTGTTCCCGGTCGCGCCGTTCACGGTGGTGAACCTGATCGCCGGCGCCTCGGATCTCCGGATGCGCGACTACATGCTGGGCAGCCTGATCGGGATGAGCCCCGGGATCGTCCTGATGACCCTGTTCGGCGACCGTCTCGGGGCCTGGCTGCGCGATCCGAACGTCGCCAACCTCGCTGTCGTCCTTGGCATCGCGGCGCTGGCTCTGGGGCTGGCCTGGACGCTGGCACGCTGGTCCAGGCGCCGGACGAGGTCGTGAGCCCCGGCATCCGCGTCGCCAGCTACAACGTGCACGGATGCCGCGGCCGTGGCGGCCGGCGGGACGTCGTGCGGATCGCTCGAGTCCTGGGTGAGATCCATGCCGACGTCGTGGGTCTGCAGGAGGTCGAATCGCGCCATGGGCGCAGCGACGTCGATCAGGCGGAGCGCCTGGCCGAGGCGCTCGGCATGGCATGCGTCGAAGGACCGCTGCTGCTCGCCCGGCGCGGCTGGTACGGCAACGCCCTGTTGACCCGCCTGACCGTCCAGTCGGCGCGCCGCGTGCTGTTCGACAGGCATGGAAGGGAGGCGCGCGGCGCGCTGGTGTGCGACCTGCTCGGCCGCGACGGCACCTCTTGGCGGGTGATGACGACCCACCTCGACCTGCGCTCCGGCCATCGTCGATGCCAGTTCGAGATGCTGCTCGACGAGCTGGTGCCGGTCCGGCCCCGGCCGACCGTGCTGATGGGCGACTTCAACGAATGGTGGCCGTTCAGCCGAGCGCTCAGGGCGGTGCGCCGCCATGCCGCGCTGCCGCCGGCGCCGCCGACCTTTCCGAGCTGGCTGCCGTTCATGCGCCTGGACCGCATCGCCCACTCGGGTTGTCGGCTGCAGGGCGAGGTGCGATGCCACGTCACGCCGCTCAGCCGACTGGCCTCGGACCACCTGCCGGTGTTCGCCGATCTGATCGCCGAGCCCGGCGGCACGCCGGCCGCCGCGATCGCAGCCCGGGCGGACGCTGCGCCCGTCGAGCAGTGCCGATGACCGCGCACCCGCGCGACCCGTCGCTCGAGCTCGCGTCCCGCGGATCGTCGACCGGGTTCATGGCGCTGCTCGCCGCCGTCACCGCGCTCGCGCCGTTCTCGCTGCAGATCTTCCTGCCGGCGCTGCCGGCGATCCAGTCGAGCTTCGCAGTCAGCACCGGGGTCGCGCAACTGGCGCTCAGCCTGTCGATCCTCGCCAACGCCTTCGCTAACCTCGCCTACGGCCCGCTCTCGGACCGTTTCGGGCGCCGGCCGGTGCTGCTGATCGGGCTTGCCGCCTTCATCGTCGGCAGCCTCGGCTGCGCGCTGGCGCCGACCATCCAGCTTCTGGTGGTCGGGCGCATCGTGCAGTCGGTCGGGGGTGCTGCCGGCATGGTGCTGGCGCGCGCGATCGTGCGCGATCTGTACGACCGCGAACGCTCGGCCAGCATCATCGCCTATCTGACCATGGCCATGGTGGTCGCACCCATGCTGGCGCCGACGGTCGGCGCCGTCCTGATCGACGTCGCCAGCTGGCGGGCGATCTTCTTCATGACGACCGGAATCGGCGTGCTGCTGACCTGGCAGATCGCGATCAGACTCGGCGAGACCCGCCCGCGGCAGGCGAGGCGGATCGGCGGTCCGCTCGCCGGCGCGGGCTCGCTGCTGCGCTCGGGGCCCTTCTGGTCCTATGTGCTGCAGAGCACGTTCGGGATCTCGGTGTTCTTCGCGTTCATTTCCGGGGCGCCCTACTTCATGATGAACGTGCTCGGGCGCTCGGCCACCGAGTACGGCCTGTGGTTCATGCTGGTCTCCGCCGCCTTCATGGCGGGCAATCTGGTCGCCGGGCGGATCTCGGGCCGGATCGGGCTGGATCGGATGGTCCTCGCGGGCAGTCTGCTCGCCGTGGCGGGCGCGGGCCTGGCCTTCGCGCTCCTGCGCAGCGGCTTGTGGGCGCCGCTCGCGCTGTTCGGCCCGCTGATGGCGGTCGCGCTCGGCAACGGCTTTTCCGTGCCCAACGCCCAGGCAGGCGCGGTGAGCGTCGAGCCGCTCCTCGCCGGGACGGCCTCCGGCATCGCCGGCTTTTCCCAGATGTTCATAGCCGCCCTGGTCAGCCAGGCGGTGGGCATGCTGCAGAACGGCACGCCCTACCCGATGGCGGCGTTCATGGTCGGCTGCGCCGTGCTGTCGTTTCTCGGCTTCGTCCTGCCCCGACGGTGGGCCCGAGGTTAGGTTCCTTGCGCCATTACTCCGGAAGAAACCCGGGTTCGAGCGCCTGCTCCAAGGTGAAAGGCGGTTCGGCAGGAAAGGTCCTTGGCGGCAGACCACTCTCGGCAGCCGCCTGCTCGCAGCCATCAGCGTAGCATTCGGCATACATCTCCCGAGCATAGGGGCGCAAGCTCGGGCTTTCCCTGATCAGCTTACGCAGTCGACGACGGTGCTCGACGATGGACCCGCGCCAGCTTCGCGACCGCTGGCCCGGCTGGAATACATACTTGAGCAAGTGCGTCAGCAGAACGGTAAGATTGGTCTCGATGGCACGTTTCTCGCTTCGAGCCATGTCCTCGATCTCTTCGAGCAAATTGGCGACGTCGAGCTCCTCGAGGCGCCCCTCACGCAACCGAGACGCTTGCTGCTCGAGCCACAGGTAGAAGTCGCGCTCATAGAGCGACTGACGTTCTTCGGTCACAGGATCCGCACGTGCCATGTACCCGCCTCTGGCAATCGCCAAGCTGCCACCTTAGCACGAAGCCGAGAGGTGGCGAGGGTCAGTCAGTGCGCGACGTCACGAGAGTGCGGACCCGGCCGGTTACTCGCTCAGGATCTGCTCGCTGCGGACGATTGCCTCGTCGACCGTCGGCACGGGGCTGACACCCTCGGTCACGACGCGGTGCAACGCGTTGCCCCAGACGTTCTCCTGCCAGATCCGGCCCGAGCGCCGTTCGGAGGCGGACGAGAGCGGCCCGCGGCATTGACGACAAAACTTCACATTTCTCCGCGCGCGTAAGGCGTAAAGAACGCGTAAAATTGGATCGACTGGGTTCGGCCCAGCAAGCCTCGAACAGGTGTCCGTCGGGGGCGGATACCCGAGTGCTTGGAACCGAGCGCTGCAGGAGTCGCGGGAGCTCCTGATGTTGATCGGGGGAGGTCGGGGGGCCTCACCCGCCCCCACCTCCAAAGACGCAAACCCTGCCCGGACGACCTCCCCGGCGGCCCGGCCGGGCCGTGGTGCAGCCAGCCGTCCGATCTTCGGGCCTGGTCCCGACGACGCAGTCTCCGATCGTCTCGTGCCGAGCCCACAAAGTCCCTGGCCTTGGGGATCGGTGTCGCGCGCGGGGTTGGTTGGTCGGCCGCGCGCCCGAGGTCGGATCGCGCGCGGGGTTGGTTGGTCGGCCGCGCGCCCGAGGTCGTATCGCGCGCGGGGTTGGTTGGTCGCCGCACGCCCGAGGGAAGGATGATGCCGGGCGAGCGAGCTTTGTGAGCCCGGTCTCGGAGCCGCTTGCGCCGGCGACACGATCGGCCTGAAGGCGAGCCCGGCCGACCCGGACCGTCGGCTTTTACGGTTCCGCAAGCTTCAGTTGATCAGCCTGGACGGCGGCATAGGGTCGTCGGACCGGCGGCCGGAGGTTTGATGCTCAGGAAGTCGAACTCTGCGCGAACCGAGAAAGGCGCGGCCGACAGTACCAAGGACGGGGCTGGCGGCAAGCGATCCTGGGCGGCGATGCGGGCACGGCTGCGCCAGGGGCGGGAACCCATTTTCGGCGCGACGGCGGTCGAGCCGCCGCCGGCGCAGCCGGCGCCAGCCGAAACTCGACCGGCGCCAGCCGAAACTCGAAAGGAGGCAGTACCGTCGGCAGCCGCTTCCGATCGCCCCAGCGGAGATGCCCCAAGGACATCCGGCTGGACCGACCGGGGCGCCGCCAACGGTCGACACGCGCACGCGTGCGGCAACGACACGATCGAATCGCCGACCGCGGCGGCCCCGAGCGCACCCAAGACCAGTCAGGTGCAACCAGCAAGCTCCACCCCAGCGTCCGCGGCCAGTGCCGCCGATCGGGGATCGGCCGCGGTCGTCAAGGCTCCCGAGCCTGCCGAACAGCGGCGGCCGCCGGCTCCGGCGAAGGCCGGAACGGTGACGAAGGCCGGTCCCGAGCGGGCGCCCGAGGCCGACACCGGCCCCCATATCGGCCGGGTCATCTCGGTCGCGGGGCCTCTGGTCTGGGGCATCATCGAAGCATCGGCGTCCAGCATCGTCGAGATCGGCGCGGTCGTGCGTCTGCAGGGGGCATCGGCGCGCAGCTTCGGGGTGATCACCACCCTCAAGAACGACGGCCGCCGCGGCGTCGAGGACGACCGCCGGCTGGTCGAGATCCGGCTGCTCGGCGAGATCCTGAACGCCGGACCGCATCGCTGGCGGTTTCAGCGCGGCGTCTCCAGCCATCCGGCATTGGACAGTCCGATCCACGCCGCAAGCCGCGAGGAGCTGTGCGCCATCTATGCGCGGCCCGAGGCCCCGACCGTGCGCATCGGCACGCTCAAGCACGCCTCCGATCTGCCGGCGTTCGCGATCACCGACAATCTGCTGGGCAAGCACTTCGCGGTGCTCGGCACCACGGGCGCCGGCAAGTCCTGCGCGGTGACCGTGATCCTGCGGGCGATCCTGGACGCCCATCCCTTCGGTCACATCATCATGCTGGACCCGCACAACGAGTACCACTGCGGGTTCGCCGAGCGCGCCGAACTGCTCGATCCGGGCAATCTGAAGTTGCCATATTGGCTGTTGAACTTCGAGGAGATCGCAGCCGTCCTGGTCAATCAGGAGTCGCCCGCTCAGGCCTACGCCGAGGGCGCGATCTTGAGGAACGCCATCGTCCAGGCGCGGCGCGCCTACTTCGGGCCGGACGCGAAGCACGACCACATCACGGTCGACACGCCCGTGCCCTATCGGCTGTCGGACCTGGTCCGGATCATCAACGAGGCCATGGGTGCCTTCAACAAACCGGAGAGCTCGGCGCCGTATCAGCATCTGATCAACCGCATCGAGGCCGTCAGCACCGACAAGCGCTACGAGTTCATGTTCTCGCGCCTGACGGTCCACGACAACATGGACCAGGTGCTGTCGCGGATCCTGCGGATCCCGGTCGCGGGCAAACCGATCACGATCATCGACATCTCCGGTGTGCCGTCCGAGATCGTCGACGTGGTGGTCTCGGTCCTGTGTCGCCTGATTTTCGAGTTTGCGCTGTGGAGCGACCGGGCCAAGGCGCCGCCGATCCTCTTGGTCTGCGAGGAGGCGCATCGCTACGTGCCGCGCGACGATCAGGCGGCCTTTGCGCCGACCAAGCGCTCGATCTCGCGGATCGCCAAGGAAGGTCGCAAATACGGCCTGAGCCTGTGCCTCGTGACCCAGCGCCCGGCGGAGCTCTCGGTGAGCAGCCTGTCGCAATGCAACACCATCTTCGCGCTCCGCCTCAGCAACGACAGCGACCTCGAGTTCGCCCGGAACGCGGTCCCCGACAGCTCCCGCTGGCTGATCGAGGCGCTGCCCGCGCTCAATACCCAGGAAGCTCTCGTGCTCGGCGACGGTGTGTCGGTGCCGATGCACATCCGCTTCAACGACCTGGCTCCGGAGCACCGGCCGGCGAGCACCAAGCCGCCGTTCTCGCAGGCGTGGCAGCAGGAGAGCGCGGTCGAGGACCTGATCGCCGAGACCATCGAGCGCTGGCGGTACCAGATCCGCGGGCCGGCCGACGCGGCGTGACGCGACCGCGCCGGCAAGGGGAGGCGAGCCGGCCGCGCCAGCCCGCGGCGGCCGATCGGGGCGCCGTCAAAGCCTTTGACATCGCGGGGCTCATCGTTATAAGGGCGCGGTCTGCAACCGCCGCACCTGACCACAAGCCAGCACATGACCAAACGCGTCCAAGCGAAGAGCAAGATCTGTCGCCGCCTCGGCGTCAACCTTTGGGGCCGGGCCAAGAACCCGATCGTCAAGCGGGACTACCCGCCGGGCGAGCACGGCACCAAGCGGCGCAAGGCCTCCGACTACGGCCAACAGCTCGCTGCCAAGCAGAAGCTCAAGGGCTACTACGGGAACGTCACCGAGCGCCAGTTCCACCGGCTCTATCAGGAGGCGGTACGGCGCCGCGGCGACACCGCCGAGAACATGATCGGCCTGCTCGAGCGCCGGCTCGACATGGTGGTGTACCGGCTGCATTTCGTGCCGACCATCTTCGCCGCCCGCCAGTTCGTCAGTCACGGCCATGTCGCGGTCAACGGCCGGCGCGTGACCATCCCGAGCTACCTGGTGCGCGAGGGCGATACCATCGAGGTGCGCGAGAGGTCGAAGAACCTGGGGCTCGTGCTCGAAGCCATCCAGCAGCCGGAGCGCGACGTGCCCGACTACCTGTCGGTCGACTTCAAAAGCCTCAAGGGCACCTACGTGCGCGTGCCCAAGCTCGCCGACATCCCGTATCCGGTGCAGATGGAGCCCAATCTGGTCGTCGAGTATTACTCGCGCTGAGCCGGCCCGGCGGGCGGTTCTGGCGGACGATGTCCGAAAAGCGAGGGTCGAGGCAGAGAGCATCGACCAGCGGGGTCGTTGGCCGGCAGGGGAGCTGATGCCGATCCTGCGAAGTCCTGCCGTTCGCGGTCGAGTAGCGCGCGCGGGGTTGGCTGGTCGGCCGCGCGCCCCGAGAGAAGCGCGCGGGGTTGGCTGGTCGGCCGCGCGCCCAGAGAGAAGCGCGCGGGGTTGGCTGGTCGGCCGCGCAGGAGAAGGATGATGCCGGGCGAACGAGCTTTTGTGAGCCCGGTATGACCTGCCGTTCATCCGCGATACACTTTCGTTCTGCTCTATTCGAGACGGAGCGCGAAAGGGGGTCGATGACCGGGGCCATGAAGGGATGGGCAGGCGACAGCCGTCGCGGCGGCTGGTGTGGTCTGATCGCGGCACTGCTCGTGGTTGCCTTGGCCGCCGGGCACGCCCGGGCCGCAACGGATGAGCCGCTCGATCTGCGCTATCGCTTCTCCTGGGCCGGGGTGCCGATCGCGACCTTCGGGCTGCGGCACGTGGCGAATGCGGTGATCTATCAGACCGAGCTCGAGATCCAGACCACCGGCCTTGCGGACCAGCTGTTCGGCTATCGCTCGGTGTCACGCGCGACCGGCGCGTACGAGGCGCCGGACCGCTTCACAGCATCGCGCTTTCGCAGCGCCTATACCTCGCACCGAAAGAGCCGGCGTATCCTGATCCGGTTCGATCCGGACACCGGCGACGTGATCGACCTCGAGATCACCAGGAACGCCGAGCCGGACCGCAGCAAGGTGCCCGAAGCGTTGCAGAAGGGCGTCATGGACCCCCTGACCGCCCTGGTCCAGCTCCGCCACCGGCTCGCGGCGCAGGACGGCGCCGACGGCTATACCGCTGCGGTGTTCGACGGCCGTCGCCGGTTCGACCTGAAAGCAAGAGTGGTCGGGCGAGGTGAAGCCGAGATCGCCGGCCGCGCCCGGCCGGTGATCAAGGTCGAGGTCGGCCTCAAATGGATCGCCGGCTCGAACCAGGACGAGCTGGAACCGGCCACGGCGGAAGCAAACAGCATTCGCCTGGAGCTGCTCCTCAGCGATGACGAACGGCTGATCCCGTTGCGGCTGAGGACCCTGGACTCCTTCTTCACGGCCGAGGCCGTGATCATGCCCGAATGCCTCGGGCCACGGGGGTGTCAGGCCGTCTCCGGGTGATCCGGCTCAGGCGGCCGCGTCGCCGGTCTCGATCCCCTTCTCCTTCAGGAGGTCGGCCAGCTCGCCGCTCAGATACATCTCGCGGACGATGTCGCAGCCGCCGACGAGCTCGCCCCGGACATACAGCTGCGGAATCGTCGGCCAGTTGCTGAACTCCTTGATCCCCTGGCGCAGGCTGTCGTCCGAGAGCACGTCGAAGGATTGGAACTTCACGCCGAGCTCGGACAGGATCTGCACGACCTGGGCAGAGAAGCCGCACTGGGGAAACACCGGCGATCCTTTCATGTACAGGACCACCGGGTTGGACCGCACATCGGTCTCGATGCGGGCAAACACGGGGTTGGCGTCGGTCATGGTGTCACTCTCTGGATGTCGTTCACTCGGGTGCGGCCGTGGTCAACGCGAGGGCGTGTAGCGTCCCGCCCATGCGCCCGCCGAGGGCTTGATAGACCATCTGATGCTGTTGCACCCGGCTCTTGCCGCGAAACGCCGGGGCCACGACGTGGGCGCGATAGTGGTTACCGTCCCCCGCGAGATCTTCGACCGTGATC
Organism: Geminicoccaceae bacterium; assembly: GCA_050729115.1. Classification (GTDB taxonomy): domain Bacteria; phylum Pseudomonadota; class Alphaproteobacteria; order Geminicoccales; family Geminicoccaceae; genus JBKPNX01. The sequence continues at coordinate 11,587 of JBOHKK010000130.1, forward strand.
TCGGCCTCGGGCAGGCCGGCCCGGATCAACGTCGCGATCTCCTCGGCGGTCATCGCCATGCCTGTCGTTCCCTGCGACGCCGCAATTCGCGGCCATGTAGGCGGGCAGCCAAGCCTCGTGGACCTCGGCGAGCTCGTCCAACGATATGGCACTGCCGCCGCCGAGGGTCAACGCGCGGCCCCCCGTCGTGCCGACCCGCCGCGCCAGGACGCCCTGCGTGCGCGCGCAGCGGAGCACCTCCTCCAGACGATCCGGCGCCACCGCGAGCAGGTAGCGCGCCTGCTCTTCGCCGAACAGCCAGCCCGTCGCATCGAAGTCGGCCGGCACCTCGAGATCGGCGCCGATGGCCGACGCCAGCGCCATCTCGGCGAGCGCCACGTACAGGCCGCCGTCGCCGAGGTCGTGGCAGGCGGCCACCCGGCCACGCCCGATCAGCTCCCGCACGAACTCGCCGTTCAGCCGCTCGAGAGCGAGGTCGACCGGTGGCGGCAGTCCCTCCTCGCGACCGCAGATCTCGCGCAGATAGAGCGAAGCGCCGAGCCAGCCGAAACTCTCGCCGACCAGGATCAGAGCGAGGCCCTCGTCGCGGTAGGCGTGGCTCGCCACGCGATCGAGATCGTCGATCACGCCGAGCCCGCCGATCGTCGGAGTCGGCCAGATCGGCCGGCCGTCGGTCTCGTTGTAGAATGACACGTTGCCGGAGACGACCGGGAAGTCGAGCGCCCGGCAGGCCTCGCGCATGCCCTCGATGCAGCCGACGAACTGACCCATCACCACGGGGTTCTCGGGACTCCCGAAGTTGAGGCAATCGGTCAGCGCGAGCGGCCGCGCGCCGACCGCACAGAGGTTGCGGAAGGCCTCGGCCACCGCCTGGGCGCCGCCGCGGCGCGGATCGGCGATGCAGTAACGCGGGGTGCAGTCGGTGGTAAGCGCGATGCCGCGATCGGTGCCGTGGATCCGGATCACCGCGGCGTCGCCGCCCGGTCCCTGCACGGTGTCGGCCATCACCGTGTGGTCGTACTGCTCGACGATCCAGCGCTTGGACGCGAGATCCGGGCTGCGGAGCAGCCGTTCGAGGGCGCTCTGGTGATCCAGGGGCGGCTGAACGTCGCTGGCCGCAACCGGCAAAGCCGGCGCGGTTTCGAGCCAGGCGCGCTCGTACACCGGCGAGGCCTCGCTGACCGCTGCGATCGGCACCCGCGCCACTTCCTGACCGGCAAAGTGCAGGACCATCGCGTCGGTCTCGATCACCCGCCCCACGGTGACGCACTCCAGGCCCCACTTCTCGAAGATCGCGCGCGCCCTGGCCTCGGCGCCCTGGCGCAGGACCAGGAGCATGCGTTCCTGGCTCTCCGAGAGCATGATCTCGTAGGGCGTCATGCCGGCCTCGCGCGTGGGCACGCAGTCGAGGTCCAGCTCGATCCCGACGCCGCCCCGCGCCGCCATCTCGAACGACGACGAGGTCAGCCCCGCCGCGCCCATGTCCTGAATCGCGACGATCGCATCGGTGCGCATCAGCTCGAGGCATGCCTCGAGCAGCAGCTTCTCGGTGAAGGGGTCGCCCACCTGCACGGTCGGACGCCTGGCCTCGGCCTCGACGGAGAACTCGGCGGACGCCATGGTGGCGCCGTGGATGCCGTCGCGGCCGGTCTTGGAGCCGACGTAGACCACCGGATTGCCGGGCCCGGCGGCGCGCGCGTAGAAGATCTGGTCTTTCGGCGCGAGGCCGACGCACATCGCGTTGACCAGGATGTTGCCGTCGTAGGCGCGGTGGAAGGTCGCCTCGCCGCCGACCGTGGGCACGCCGACGCAGTTGCCGTAGCCGCCGATGCCGGCGACCACGCCGTCGACCAGATGCCGGGTCCTGGGGTGCTCGGGCGCGCCGAAGCGGAGCGAGTCGAGGATCGCCACGGGCCGGGCACCCATGGTGAAGACGTCGCGCAGGATGCCGCCGACGCCGGTCGCCGCCCCCTGATAGGGCTCGATGTAGCTTGGGTGATTGTGGCTCTCGATCTTGAAGATCGCCGCCATGCCATGGCCGAGGTCGACCACGCCGGCGTTCTCGCCCGGCCCGCAGATCACCCACGGCGCCGCGGTCGGCAGCCGCTTCAGCCAGTGCTTGGACGACTTATAGGAGCAATGCTCGCTCCACATGACCGAGAAGATGCCGAGCTCGACCAGGTTCGGCGCGCGCCCGAGAATCGCGACGGCCCGGTCATACTCCGCCTCGGACAGACCGTGCTCGGCGACCACTTGGGGGGTGATCTCGGTCATGGCCCGCTCAGGCGAAACCCTCGACCAGCGCGCGCAGCAGGGGCTCGCCGTCGCTGCTGCCGGTGCGCGGATCGGCAGCCCGCTCGGGGTGGGGCATGATGCCGAGCACGTTGCGTCCTGAGCCCAGCAGGGCCGCGATGTCGGCGGTCGAGCCGTTGGGGTTGTCGAGGTAGCGCAGGACGATCCGGTCCTCGTCTTGCAGGCGCTCGAGCTCGTCCGGCGTGCATACGTAGCAGCCGTCGTGGTGGGCGACCGGCAGCCTGATCACCTGGCCCGGCCGACAGGCGGCGGTGAAGATCGACGAGGTGGACGTCACCTCCAGAGCCACGGTCCGGCAGACGAACTTGAGGCCGGCATTGCTGATCAGCGCGCCCGGCACCAGGCCCGCCTCCGCCAGGATCTGAAAGCCGTTGCAGATGCCGAGCACGGCCACGCCGGCGGCCGCCCGGGCGACCACCTCGCGCATCACCGGCGAGTGCGCCGCGATCGCGCCGCAGCGCAGATAGTCGCCGTAGGTGAAGCCGCCCGGCAGGACAATCAGGTCGAGCGCCGGCAGCTCGCTCTCGCCGTGCCACAGGCGCTCGACCCGGGCGCCGCAGGCGGCAAGTGCTTCCGCGATGTCGCGATCGCAGTTCGACCCCGGAAAGGTGATCACGCCGGCCCGCACGGATCCTCCGCCGATCCCCGCCAGGCTCAATCGTCGATGCTCACGGTGTAGGTCTCGATCACCGGATTGGCCAGCAGCTGCTCGCACATCGCCCGCACCCTGGCTTCCGCTTGGTCACGGTCGCTGTCGTCGAGCTGCAGCTCGATCATCTTGCCCTGGCGGACCTCGCCCACGCCCGCGAACCCGAGCTGGGCGAGCGCGCGCCCGATCGCGGCGCCCTGCGGGTCGAGCACGCCGTCCTTGAGGCGGACGTGGACCCGCGCCTTCATGATCCGGGCGCCGCTATTGGACCATCTCCGGTCCCTTGAGGTCGCGCGGCCCGGCCTCGGGCAGGATGCCGAGCCGGCGGGCGACTTCCTGGTAGCCCTCCTCGACCCGACCGAGATCGCGGCGAAACCGGTCCTTGTCCAGCTTCTCGTTGGTGACGACGTCCCACAAGCGGCAACTGTCCGGGCTGATCTCGTCGGCCAGGACGATGCGCATGTCGTCGTCCTCCCAAAGGCGACCGTACTCCAGCTTGAAGTCGATCAGACGCAGGCCGACGCCGGCGAACAGGCCGGTCAGGAAGTCGTTGATCCGCAGGCTGAGGTTGAGGATCTCGTCGATGTCCTGGTAGCTCGCCCAGCCGAACGCGGTGATGTGCTCCTCGTTGACCATGGGATCGCCCAGCTCGTCGGACTTGTAGTAGTACTCGACGATCGAGCGGGGCAGGGCGCTGCCCTCCTCCATGCCGAGGCGCTTGGCGAGCGAGCCGGCCACCACGTTGCGCACCACCACCTCGAGCGGGATGATCTCGACCTCCTTGATCAGCTGCTCGCGCATGTTCAGGCGACGCACCAGGTGGGTCGGGACGCCGATCGCCGCAAGCCGCAGCATGAGGTGTTCGGAGATCCGGTTGTTCAGCACGCCCTTGCCGGTGATCACGCCCTGCTTTTGATTGTTGAAGGCGGTGGCGTCGTCCTTGAAATACTGGATCAGCGTGCCGGGCTCGGGCCCCTCGAACAGGACCTTGGCCTTGCCTTCGTAAACTTTGCGGCGACGGCTCATGCGACGGTCCATGGCGGGATCTCGCGCAGGGGCGGTCAGGCGGTTGACCGCGCGCCGTCTATAGCGCAGCCACCTCCGGAGCACAACTCGCCTGATCGAGCCGCGCCCTAGCGCATTTTTCGATCAGCTCGCACCAGCCCGCTCCCCCTCCCAACCACCCCAAGGGTACCATCGGTGGGTGGTTGGGAG
>JBOHKK010000131.1:0-15762 GCA_050729115.1 Geminicoccaceae bacterium
CATCGGCCCGCAGCGGCCGTTCGTGCTCGAGGCGCTCGAGCGCGAGTTCACGGTGCACAAAGTGTGGGAGGCGGCGGACAGGATCGCCGCGCTCGAGCCGCTGGCGGCGCGCGTCCGGGGCGCGGTGACCAATGCGATGGCCGGCCTGCCCAAGGCCGTGATCCAGGCGCTGCCGAACCTCGAGATCTGCGCGATCATGGGCGTGGGGCTCGAGACCACCGACCTCGGCGCGGCGCGAGAGCGGGGGATCGTCGTGACCACGACCCCGGTGCTCTACAACGATGTCGCCGATCTCGGCGTGATCCTGGCACTCTGCGCCTGCCGGCGGATCGTCCAGGCGGACCGGTTCGTGCGGTCTGGGCGCTGGCTACAGGGGCGGATCGCGCCGGCGCGCAAGTTCTCGGGCAAGCGCGCGGGCATCCTCGGGCTCGGCCGGATCGGCACCGCACTGGCGCCGCGCCTTCAGGCATTCGGGCTGCGCATCGGCTACTACGACCCGCTGCCGAAGTCGAACGTCGCGTACCAGGCGTACGACTCGGCGCTCGCGCTCGCGCAGAATTCCGACATTCTGTTCCTGTGCGCCGCGGGCGGCCACGGCGGCGGCCCGATCGTCACCGCCGAAATCCTGGACGCGCTGGGGCCTGAGGGCATCTTCGTCAACATCGCGCGCGGCTGGCTGGTCGACGAGGCGGCGCTGGTGCGGGCGCTCAAGGATGGCCGCCTCGGCGGCGCCGGCCTGGACGTGTTCGAGCACGAACCGCGGGTGCCGGAAGAGCTGCTGGGCCTCGACAACGTCGTGCTGACGCCGCACATCGCGAGCAACACCGAGGAGACCATGCGGGCAATGGGCGAGTGCGTGCTCGACAACGTCCGCAGCTGGTTCACGGGCAAGGGGGCGGTGACCCCCGTGGCGTGAGACGAAGCGCAGAAAAGCCCTGACGTTCGCGCGTGGTCGGCGCGCCCGCGCAGGCGAAGGTTTCGCGGGGCAGCTATGAGACGGGCGCCGGCTCAGCCGCGCGCGAGAATCTGTCCGAGCGCCGCGTGCAGCGCCGCGGCCGGCTGGGTCGGCAGCGACGGGGCGCGCCAGGCGACGAAGCCGTCGGGGCGGACCAGCACCGTGACTCCGAATTGTCGGCGTGGGGGCGTAACCCTATCCGCTGCCCGTCACGGGGTCCAGCGGTGTCCATCGCGCGCCTGCCGACTTGCGGTAGCACCGACGGGTCGCGCTTGACGCGCGGCTCTCGCCGACACACCTGTGCCAAGGGGGCTGGGGATCCACGCATGGACAAGAAAACCAACTTCAACGCCTGGTACATCGTCATCGCCGTGCTCGGGATCGTCCTGCTCCAGGGGATCTTTCAGCAGGCGCGCGAAACCGAACGCCTGCCGTACAGCCAGTTCAGGCAGTTTCTCGAGCAGGGCAAGATCGACGACCTGCTGATCACCGAAAGCCGGATCACGGGCACGCTCAAGGAGCCCGGGCCCGATGAGCCGAGCAACTTCGTGACCACCCGAGTCGACCCCGCCTTTGCGCAGGAGCTCGAGCAGTACGGGGTCGAGTTCCGCGGCGGCACCGACGAGAACTTCTTCACCACGCTGCTGTCCTGGGTCCTGCCGGCGCTGATCTTCTTCGGGATCTGGATCTTTCTGCTCCGGCGCATGGCCGCGGGCGGCATGGGTGCGGGCGGCCTGATGTCGATCGGCAAGAGCCGGGCCAAGATCTACGTCGAGAAGGACACCAAGACCACGCTCGCCGACGTCGCCGGGGTCGACGAGGCCAAGGCCGAGGTCCAGGAGATCATCGACTTCTTGAAGGATCCCAAGGGCTACAGCGTGCTCGGCGCGCGCCTGCCGCGGGGCGTCCTTCTGGTCGGGCCGCCCGGCACCGGCAAGACCCTGCTGGCGCGCGCGGTCGCCGGCGAGGCCGGGGTCACGTTCTTGTCGATCAGCGGCTCCGAGTTCGTCGAGATGTTCGTCGGCGTGGGCGCGGCGCGGGTGCGCGATCTGTTCCAGCAGGCGCGCACGATGGCGCCGTGCATCATCTTCATCGACGAGCTCGATGCGATGGGGCGCGCCCGCGGCATGGGGCCGATGGCCGGCGGCCACGACGAGAAGGAGCAGACCCTCAATCAGCTTCTGGTCGAGCTCGACGGCTTCGACCCGAGCCAGGGGATCATCCTGCTCGCCGCGACCAACCGGCCGGAGATCCTGGACCCGGCGCTGCTCCGCCCCGGCCGCTTCGATCGCCAGATCCTGGTCGACCGGCCGGACAAGCAGGGCCGCATCCAGATCCTCCAGGTGCACGCCAAGAAGATCAAGCTCGCGCCCGACGTCACCCTCGAGCACGTCGCGGCGCTGACCCCCGGCTTCACCGGCGCCGATCTCGCCAATCTGGTCAACGAGGCGGCGCTGCTCGCGACCCGCCGGCGCGCCGAGGCGGTCACCATGGCCGACTTCAACAACGCGATCGAGCGGATCGTCGCTGGCCTGGAGAAGAAGAACCGCCTGCTCAACCCCAAGGAGCGCAAGACGGTCGCCTATCACGAGCTTGGTCACGCGCTGACCGCCCTCAGCCTGCCGGGCGCCGACCCGGTGCACAAGGTCTCGATCATCCCGCGCGGGGTCGGGGCGCTCGGCTATACCATAGCGCTGCCGACCGAGGACCGCTTCCTGATGACCGTCGAGGAGTTGGAGCACAAGATGACCGTGCTGCTCGGCGGCCGCGCGGCCGAGCAGCTGGTGTTCGGCGAGATCTCGACCGGCGCCTCGGACGACCTGGTGAAGGTCACCGACATCGCGCGCAGCATGGTCACCCGCTACGGCATGGACGAGAAGCTGGGGCAGGCGGCGCTGGAGACCCAGCGCGGCGCCTATCTCGGCCTGCCGAGCGAGGGCGGCGGGCGGCGGTTCTCCGAGGACACGGCGCGCGAGATCGACGTCGCGGTGCGCGAGCGGATCGACCGCACCTATCAGAAAGCGCTGCAGATCCTGCGCGACCGCCGCGCCGAGCTCGACCGGCTGGCCAAGATGCTGCTCGAGAAGGAGACGCTCACCGCCGAGGAGCTGCCGCGCCCGACCCCGCCGCCCAAGGCCGAGGCGGCGTAGGGGCGCGCTCGGCACCGCTGACCGCGCGGCGCGATCCGGCAAGGCGCCTCGGCTGGCGAGGCGGCACCGGGGGATTGGCGAAAGCTGCGAAGAGGAGCACCGATGGACTTCAGGGACCGGCGTCTTTGGTACGTGGTCGCGGCCGTGATCATCGTGCTGATCATCCTGGGCTACGGCCTCGGTTGGTTCGGCGGCGAGCCCGTGCCGGCACCTGCGCCTCAGCAGTGAGGGGTTGCCGCGAGCGCGGCAATGACCGCCGCTGGCGGGTGACCGCGGCGGCGTCCTGAACGGCCCTGCGTATGCCGGCGAGGGCGGCAGGATCGGACCGATCTCGTCCCCCGCTCGCCGGTAGCTTCCGCGATCGCCCCGCGCCTTCTGCTCGCGGTTTCGTTCTGGCCCCACCCGGCAAGGGTTGGCCGAGGCGCCGCCTCTATCCACAGGCTGGTGGACAAGGGTGGGGACGTCCCTAAGGACGTTCGTGTGGATGGCTTCTTCCCCTGGGCGTGGAACGAGAACACTCGGCTCCTGCCGGTCGGCACCGCCGCGGCGGCTACTTGTAACGTGATCTGCTGGGATTTACACCACTCGCGCTCCCGAAAAATCGGCGGCTCACAGACGTTTTCTCCTTTTGATGCGTCCATGACGGGAGTACCTGTCATGAGATCCTCGCAGCGATCTTTGCGATCTGGGGGATCCACTGCGTGCACACGCCGGGGAGGATCCAGAGAGCCAGCGATCACTGGTGCTGGACTCGAACTCGGTCACGCTTCAACAAGCTAGAAAAGAGGGGGCAAGAGAGATGGCAATCGACTTCACGCTGACGGCCGACCAGAAGCAGCTGCAGCAGACTGCGCGCGAGTTCGCGCAGGAGGTGCTCAAGCCCGTGGTCGAACAAGCCGACCGCGAGCCCGACACGCAGAAGGCCGTGCAGATGATGAAAGGGCCCTATGTCGAGGCCTACAAGCTCGGCTTCGCCATGGGTTTTCTGCCCAAGGAGTACGGCGGCGGCGGCGTCGGCAACATCGACCTGCAGATCGCGGCCGAGGAGATCTGCGCCGTCGACCCCGGCTTCGCGACCATCCTTTTGGTCAACGGTCTCGGCCTCATGCCAGTCGCGTGGTACGGCACCGAGGAGCAGAAGAAGAAGTGGATCGGCGCCGCGACCAGCGATCCGAACCACGAGTATCTGGCCGGCTGGGTGGTCAGCGAACCCGCCGGGACGCCGGGCGGGACGGCCAATTTCGATCACCCGGGCGCGCATCCCGTGGGCATCGGAGTGACCGCGACCCACGATCGCGGCCGCGGAGAGTACGTCATCAATGGCAAGAAGTACTGGCCGTGCAACGCCGGCGGATGGGACCTCAAGGGCGCCAACGTCAACGTGGTCATCGTGCGCGTCGATAGCAGCAAAGGGGGCAAGCAGGGCTTGGCAGGTGCGCTTGTACCGCGTGAGGCGGGCGGCGTGCGTTACGAGCAACCGATCGACAAGATCGGGCACCGGTTGTGCCAGAACAACGCCATGACCTTCGAGGACTGCCGCATCCCAGAAGAGAACATGTTCGCGCTCGGAGATGGCGACCTGATCATCAGTAAGGCGTTCACCTGGTCGGGGCCGGTCGCAGCGATCGCCGCGGTCGGGGTGGCGCGCGCGGCCTACGAGTACACGCTCGAATGGGCCAAGACCTACACCGCCGGCGGCGACAAGCCGATCATCATGCACCAGGCGGTCGGCTACATGCTCACGGACATCGCGATGCGGATCGAGGCATGCCGCGCGTTCTCCTGGAAGGCTGCGCACTATCTCGATCAGTACGATTCCGAGGGCCACGCCATCGGCGCGATGTCGAAGATATTCTGTGGCGAGCTCCTGTTCGATACCGTGTTCAAATGCATGCAGGTGATGGGTGTTAACGCCGTCGACAAGCGCCACCCGCTCGAGCGGTACCTACGCGAGGCGGTGATCTTTCCGCTTTACGACGCCGGCAACATCGGCATGCAGCGGCGCAAGATCTGGGGCGTCATGGCCGACCCGGACTTTGATCCGCGCGCGATGGCCGACAACCGGCCAATCGAGTTCAAGAAGTCGATGGAGGGCATCGGCACCGCCATCGCCGCCGAATAGGCGATACATTTGGTTTCGGTGCGCGGGCGCCCACCTCGGGCGCCCGTCTGCTGCTCTGAATCCGGTGCCGAAAAGGCCATCCCGAGGGACGGCCGCAAAATTGGGTAGAGATCGAGCAGCTCGGCCATGTGCTCAGGCACGACGGAACTGCCACTAATCGCGTACGACGGCAAAGGTCCTTCGGCTGCCGTTCCCTTCCGGGAGCCGCAGCGGCGACCGTTACAGGGTGAGCGGCTCGCCGGGCTTGGGGATCTCGACCCGGCCGCGCCTGACCAGGGATCTGAAGGTCTCGGGATCGCCGCTCAAGAGGTCGAACGTGCCCCAGTGGATCGGCACGATCACCTCGAGGTCGAGGAACTCGTTGCAGGCGATCGCCGCAGTCTCGGGGCCCATGGTGAAGCGGTCGCCGATCGGGATCAGGCCGATCTTCGGCTGGTGGATGCGCTGGATCAGCGCCATGTCGGAGAAGATCTCGGTGTCGCCGGCGTGATAGATGCTCTTGCCCTCGCCCTTGATCACGAAGCCCGCCGGGTCGCCCATGGTGACCGGCGTGCCGTCCAGGACGATCGCCGAGCTGTGCACGGCGTTGACCATCGAGAACGCCAGGCCGTCGCGCCTGACCGTGCCGCCGATGTTCATCGGCTCGACGCTCTGAACCCCCTGCGCGCCGAGGTAGGCGACGATCTCGAACATCCCGACCACCGTGGCATCGTGCTTTTGCGCGAGGCGCGCGGTGTCGCCGAGATGGTCCTCGTGGCCGTGGGTGAGGACGATGAAGTCGACCTCGGCAAGGTCGTCCTCGAAGCCCTCGGGATGCGTGGGATTGCCGGTCCAGAACGGGTCGATCAGCACGCACTTGCCGCCGATGTCGAGATGGAACGCCGAATGGCCGAGCCAGGTGAGTTGCATGACGGGTCCTCCAGTGCCGCAACGTCTGGCACGACTCTAGCGCTTGCATCGAGCCATCGCCACGCCGGACTCGGAGCGATGGCGCCCCCGAGGGGGACAGCGCGGCGCCCCGGCGGGTCGGCGAGATCGGCAAGGCCGCGCCGTGGCGCCACTTCACCCTGATCGATTCGTCCACCACCCGGGTCTGCTCCGGGTGACGATCGCGCGTCGTGCGCATCTCTCGGAACCCGGCCCCTGCGCGCGGCCTTGTCCGGAAGATGTGAAGGCGCTGTCACGGCCGTCCGGGGTAGGTGGTCTGGCTCTCGGAGGCTCCTGGCGCCCCGCGGCCTCTCCGGGACCGTGACGGCCGAAACGCTCAGGGCTATGGTGACGCCCGACGTTGTGGGCTCGGGCTGCCTGGAAGCCTCAGAATAAAGTAGTCAAGAAGGGGAATCGCACAGGTGCCTGACGAGGCCAAGGACCCGACCACCATCCTGACACCGCAGCTGCTTCGCCGCCTGGCCGGGGAGCGCGCCTTCGGCCGTGGCGAGGTCTATTTCGCCGATGGAGCGGTACGCTCGCTGCGCAAGCTCGGCGGCGGCGTCGAGGCCGTGGTTCAGGGGACCCGCAGCTATCGCGTTCGGCTATCGATCGAGGGCGGCGATCTCGAGTACGACTGCACCTGCCCGGTTGGAGACGACGGCGATCTCTGCAAGCACTGCGTTGCCGTCGGGCTGGCCTGGCACGCCGACGGAGGTGATGGCGAAGCGGGGTCCCGCTCAGACGCCCGACCCGCTGTTACCGAGAGCGACGTGCGGGAATACCTCCTGGCGCTTGGCAAGGAGGAGCTCGTGTCGATGCTCCTCGACCAGGCCGATGCGGATGAGCGCCTGCATCGCAGGCTGATGGTCAAAGCTGCGCAATCGACCCCGGGAACGGCGGCTCCGTCGGTATGGAAGCAGGCGCTCGACGAGGCCCTCGCGACCAGGGAATTCGTTCCCTACCACGAAGCCTATGACTATGCCGCCGGCGTCGAGGAGGTGATCGATGGCCTCGGGGACCTCCTGCGCGAGGGGCAGGCGGCGAGCGTCATCGACCTCGCCGAGCACGGCCTGGCCAGGGTCGAGGATGCGCTCGAGCACGTCGACGATTCCGACGGCCTGATGGGCGGTCTTCTCGACAGGTTGCCGGAGCTGCATCTGGAAGCCTGCCGGATGGCGCGGCCGGAGCCGGTCGCGCTCGCCGAGCGCCTGTTCGAGCTGGAGATGGAGTCGTCCTTCGGTGCCTTTCACCAGGCCGTCGCCGCGTACGCCGACGTGCTGGGCGAGGCGGGGCGCGCCGCCTATCGCCGATTGGCGGAGGCGGAATGGGCGAAGGTTCGGGCGCTTGGCCCGGGCGAGGAGGATCCGGACCGCTATGACCGGCGCTGGCGGATCACCGCGATCATGGAAGCGATCGCGCGGGCGGACGACGATCTCGAGGCGCTGGTCGCCATCAAGTCCCACGATCTGTCTCTGCCCCACGCCTTCCTGGCGATTGCCGAGCTGTATCGGGACGCGGGCGATCCGGATCGGGCGCTCGCGTGGGCGGAGCGGGGCTGGCGGGCGTTCGCGGGCCCGCGCCGCGACGAGCGCCTGCGGGCCTTCATCGCGGACGCCTATCAAAGCCGCGGCCGCTGCGACGAAGCGATGGCGCTGGTCTGGGAGGCCTTCACGGAGTACCCGCGCCTCGAGGCCTATCAGCAACTGGAAGAGCACGCGCGGCGTGCCGGCCACTGGCCCGACTGGCGCGATAAGGCCCTGTCGTCGATCCGCGAGCGCATCGCCGACCAGACGGCGGAACCGCCCGCGCCGTGGCCATGGGGGCGTGCCGCTGCGCGCGATCACTCCCTTCTGGTCGAGGTTTTCCTGCACGAGGGCGATCTGGACGCCGCCTGGCGCGAGGCCGAAACGGGCGGGTGCGCAACGAGGCTGTGGCTCGCCTTGGCGAAACGCCGGGAGAAGAGCCATCCCGCCGATGCCATCAGGGTTTACCGGGATCATGTCGCCGCACTGCTTCGCGACACCGGCGACGGCGTGTATCGTGAGGCGATCGGCTTCATTGAGAAGATCGAAACGCTTCTTGTGCGCTGCGGCCAGGACACCGCGTTCGCGGCATTTCTCACCGAGCTTCGGGCCACCCACAGGCGCAAGCGCAACCTCATGAAGATGCTGGACCGGAAGGGCTGGTAGCAGCGCGAGGGCGCCCGCACGCGCATCTCGGGACGGTGGCGCCGCGAGGCAACGGCTTCGGGAAGGAGCGCACTTCGATGGAGGTCGAGAATTGGGCGTGGCGGAGGAGAAGCATGCCCTCGCGCCCGCGGGAATTGCCGAGCAGAACGGGCGCCTGCTCGATCGATATCGGGAGTTCCGCCGCGCCGCCGACGCCGTGGCTGCGGCTTGGCGGCAGCGCGCCGAGGTGATGGCGGTGGCGCTGATCGGGTCGGTGGCCGTGGCGCCATGGCGGGAGGTGCCGCGCTTCGCGCCCTATCGGCGGGCGAGGATCGCGCTGTGGCACGAGTGCCAGGACGTGGATTTGGCGGTCTGGCTCCTGCACCTGCGCGACCTCGACGGATTGCGCCGGGCAAAGGACCGCGCCCTGCGCGAGCTTCGCGGACAGGACGGGGCCGGCGTCGCGTCCCACCAGGTGGACGTCTTCGTCCTCGAGCCCGGCACGGCGCGCTATCTTGGGCGGCTGTGCCAGTTCAGCCGCTGCCCCAAGGGGAAGCTCGAATGCCTGGCGCCCGGCTGCGGGGCAGTGGCATTCTTACAGCAGCACGAGGGCTTCCGCTGGCGGCCGCAATCTCTGCTCGCGGGCCGCATGGTGCGCCTGTTTGATCGCGACGCGGGCGAGATCCGCCGCGCCGTCGACCGCCCGCTCCCGGTCGGTGGGGACGAAGACGGCGACCGGGAAGCGCAATGACGCGCCATTCGCCCAGGCGCGATCACGTCCGGGGCCAAGTTGCCGGCAATCTCATGATGGGTGGACGAGCGGGGGCGAGCGCGAACGCGCCCGCCGGTGCGTGGCCGCCAGATCCGCGACGCCAAGGACTCCTCGTCAATCGACCGCGACGCCTCCGAACATTGACGCCCACGAGCGAAGTCGCCGGCTGACAAAGCCGGCCGGGCGCGCTTAGCTGGCGGCTCCTTAGGAACAATCGGGAAGGGCCGGCCATGGCGTATCAGCCCATCGACAACTATGGCCTGATCGGCGATCTGCATACGGTCGCGCTGGTCGGGGTCAACGGCTCGATCGATTGGCTGTGCATGCCGCGCTTCGATTCGCCCAGCGTGTTCGCGGCGATCCTGGACGACGAGAAGGGCGGCCGCTTTCGCATCGCGCCCGCCGACGAGGACGGGGTCAGCTACAAGCAGTTCTACTGGCCGGCGACCAACGTGCTGGTGACGCGCTTTTTGTCCGATCAGGGCGCGGCGGAGCTGACCGACTTCATGCCGGTCGGCGAGACCGGCGGCGGCACGGAAGATCGCCGCGACCTGATCCGGCGGCTTTCGGTGTCGCGCGGCACCATCGCGTTCCGCATGGAATGCCGGCCGGCGTTCAACTTCGCGCGCGATCCGCACGCGACCGTTTTGGTCGACGGCGGCGCCGAGTTCCACGCCAAGGCGCAGCATCTCGGTCTTGCGACGCGCACGCCGCTTACCGCCGACGGCACCGGCGTGGTCGCCGAGTTCAGCTTGAGCGAGGGCGACAGCGCGACCTTCGTGCTGCGCGAGCGCTCGGCGGATCAGGACGTCGGCATCCATCTCTCCGAGGACGAGGCCGAGGCCGCCTTTCGCGAGACCGTCGCGTACTGGCGCCACTGGCTGGCGCAGTGCACCTATTCCGGCCGCTGGCGCGAGATCGTGCAGCGCTCGGCGCTGGTGCTCAAGCTGTTGACCTACGAGCCGACCGGGGCGATCGTCGCCGCTCCGACCTGCAGCCTGCCTGAAGGCCTCGGCGGTGAGCGCAACTGGGACTACCGCTATACCTGGATCCGCGATTCGGCGTTCACGATCTACGCCTTCCTTCGCCTCGGCTTCACCAATGAGGCCAAGCGCTACCTCACGTTCGTGGCGAGCCTCGGCCACAAGTCGAAGGACGGCTCGTTGCAGATCATGTACGGGATCGACGGCAGGGAGAAGCTGACCGAGGAGGTCCTGGATCACCTCGAGGGCTACCGCGGCTCGCGGCCGGTGCGGGTCGGCAACGGCGCCTATCGGCAGCGCCAGCTCGACATCTACGGCGAGCTGCTCGATGCCTTCTATCTGTTCAACAAGTACGCCCAACCCACGGGCTATGATGCCTGGCTGATGATCACCCGGGTCGTGAACTGGGTGTGCGCGAACTGGCAACGCAAGGACAAAGGCATCTGGGAGGAGCGCGGCGGCGCCCAGCACTTCGTCTATTCCAAGCTGATGTGCTGGGTCGCAATCGACCGGGCGCTCAGGATCGCGGAGGATCGCTCGCTGCCGGCCGACTGGATGCGCTGGCGGGCGGTGCGCGACGAGATCTATCGCGAGATCATGGACCACGGCTGGAGCGAGGAGCGCCAGGCGTTCGTCCAACACTACGGCAGCGACTGCCTGGACGCGGCGAACCTGATGATGGTCCTCACCATGTTCGTCTCGCCGGTCGAGCCGCGGATGATCAGCACGATCGATGCCATCCTGCAGCCGGCGGACCAGGGTGGGCTGGTCGCGAACAACCTGGTCTACCGCTACGACGTCGAGCGCAGCCGGGACGGGCTGCACGGGCGCGAGGGCACCTTCAACATTTGCACTTTCTGGCTGGTCGAGGCGCTCACGCGGGCGGGGCGCTTCGACCCGGAGCGGCTCGAGCAGGCGCGCCTCATGTTCGAGCGCATGCTGGGCTTCGCCAACCACCTGGGCCTCTACGCCGAGGAGACCGCGGCGAACGGCGAAGGCCTCGGCAACTTTCCGCAGGCGTTCACCCACCTCGCCCTGATCAGCGCCGCGGTGAACCTCGACCGCGCCCTCGGCAACGCGCCCTGATACCATGAGATCGAGGTCCCCGGTCGCCCGCGTGTCGTCCGGTCATCGATGCCCGCTTCGCCACCCGCCACGACCGCGCCGCCAGCAGCCGCGCGGGCTTCGTCCTGCTCGCGTCCGCCGAGCTGGCGCCGATCTCAACTGAACCGAAAATGCCCTAGGCCTAGGAATGCGCCGCGTCCACGTGGCCCAGTGCACGGACGCATTCGTTCGATTCCCTCGTCATTGCCGGGCTTGACCCGGCAATCCACTCTGGTCTGGCGCCAGCGCCGGCGTTGCGGGTGGATGCCCGGATCATCCTCGGGTTCCAGACCGGGCACTGTGCCTCGGACGGTAACCCGAGGACCGGGCATGACAACAAAGTACGTTCCGTTTGGTCACTGCACGAGCATGACCGCGCCCAGGATCACCGCCAGCGCCAAGAGCGAGATGCCCGCGACCGGCCATTGCCGCAGGACGCCATCGGCGCGCTCCAGCGCCGCGCCCAAGGCAACGCTCGCGCGGGTCAGGCTCTCGCTGACCACCACCACATCCCCCTCCGGCACGCGCGGCAAATAGTGCCCAAAGCGGCGCAGGCCGACGGCCAGTACGGCGCCGAGCAGCACCGGCCAGAGCGCCGCCCAGAGCGCTGCGGGAGCAAGCGCATCGGCCAGGGTGCCGACCCCCAGGGTCAAAAAAAGCGCCCAAGGGACCGCGACGGCGGCGAAGGCCATCGCCAGCCAGGGCCACGCGAGCCCAACCGACGGCGTTGCCTCCGGGTCCGGGAGGGTGGTCGGCACGAGACGTTGCAGGAAGTGCAGCATCAGGAGCATGCTTCCAGCGGCCGCCAGCGTCGCGAGCAGGCCGACGATGCCCTCCCCCAGAAGCGGCTTCACCGCCAGCTTCGCCAGGGCGCCGCCGGTGAGCGGC
Source organism: Geminicoccaceae bacterium (assembly GCA_050729115.1). GTDB lineage: Bacteria > Pseudomonadota > Alphaproteobacteria > Geminicoccales > Geminicoccaceae > JBKPNX01. The sequence goes on from JBOHKK010000131.1 coordinate 12,073, forward strand.
AGCCCGCCGAAGCCCAACGCCAGCACCGCCGCCGGCAGCAGCACCGGCCACAGGCGGCGCGCGCCGCTTGCGGCGACCACGCCCACGGCCAGGAACAAGGCACCCTTGGCCAGGACGTGGTGCGCCGCGTAGAAGGCCACCACCCCCATCACGGCGCCGCCGTCGCCCGCGGCCAGCCCCATGCCGAGCACCGCAGCAACGAGCCCCATCTGGCTCACGCTGGAGTAGGCCAGCACGGTCTTCGGATCGGTCTGCGTGATCCCGACCGCGACGCCGTAGAACGCCGAAAGCAGCCCCACCGTGGCGAGGATTCGCCCCAGTCCGGCAGCGCGGCGTCGAACGGCAGGAAGCGGATCAGCCCGATGACGCCCGCCTTGCTGATCGCGCCGCTGAGCACGGCCGCGGCCGGCATCGGCGCCGCCCGATACGCCAGCGGCAGCCAGACGTGCAACGGCACGAGCCCGATCTTGAGCCCGAAGCCCGCGATCAGAAGCGCGAGCGTCAGATTGCGCCAGGGCGACGTCGGCAGCGTCGCCACGGCGTCGCGGATGGCCAGGCTGTCGCCCGGCGCGGCGGCCGCCAGCAGCGCGAAGGCCATCAGCAGGCAGATCTCGCCCAGCACCGCAAGCGCCAGGTAGATGGCGGTGGCCCGCTGGGCAAACGGCGTGCCGTCATGAACCACAAGGCCGCAGGCGGCGAGGCTGGCCAGGCCGAAGACCACATAGAAGCTCGCCATGTCGGCGGCGATGAAGACGCCGAGGCTTCCGGTCAGCGTTAGCAGCCACCACACCGAGAAGCGGCCGCCATTCGGCTGGCCCCTCAGATAGGTCCGGGCATAGATCCCCGAGGCGCTCCAGAGCATGGCCGCAACCCCGAGCAGCATCGCTCCAGGCGGATCGAGCGCGAGCGTGAACTGCAGCCGCGCCTGGTCCAGCACCAGCGGTGGGCCCCCAGATGCCAGCAGCGCGGCCGCGAGCGCCGGCACCGGCGCCAGCCCCAGCAGCGCCGGCATGCGATCTCTCACGCGCCGCGACAGGCAGGCGGCCAGCATGCCGACCGGCACGGCCAGCGTGGCGACGAGCAGCGTCCCCGCGCCCATCACGCCCCGCCAGCCCAGGCGTGCAGCCGCCGCGCCCGGCATCCGTAGCCTGATGAGGGGGCCCTGTTCACGGCAGGATGCCCATATCGAGCCGGCCGATCTGCAGGAGCCCGAAGAATGCCAGCGGCACGAGGCCGAGCAGCATCGAAACCAGCGCGAGCGCCAGCACCACCGCCTCCCGGTGGCGCGCCACGGGGGCGCACCGCGGCAGGGGATGGTCGGTATCGGCCAGCGCTCGGGAGAGGACACGGAACAGATATCCGCCCGTGAGCAGTCCGCCCGCGAGGATCACCAGCGCCCACCACCATTGGCCGGTCTCGATCGCCGCCAGCAGTAGCAGCCATTTGGCCGTGAAGCCCCCGCTCGGCGGCAGCCCCATCAGCGACAGCCCGGCGAGCGCGAAGGCGAAGATGGTCATGGGCAGGGCCCGGCCGATGCCGCCGAGCCCGACGATGCGGTCGTGGCCCAGCGCCTGGGCGAGCAACCCCGCCGCCATGAACATGGCGGCCTTGGCACAGGCATGGGAGATGGCCTGGAGGAGGCCGCCGGTCCAGGCGCCGGCGCCGGCCTGTATCGCCTGGGGACTGGCGACCAGCGGAAACATCAGGAACAGGTAGCCGAGCTGCGCCACCGTCGAATAGGCGATCAGCATCTTGAGGCGGGCCTGGCGCAGCGCCAGCACGCTGCCGAACAGGATCGCCGCCGCGCCCAGCGTGGCGAGGATGTCCGCCGCCGGAAGGCTCAGCAATCCGGGCATCACGTCGAACCACAGGCGCACGATCAGGAAGAAGGACGCCTTGACCACCAGCGCGGAGAGCATGGCGCTGGCCGGCGCCGGGGCCCCGGCATGGGCGGGTGGTAGCCACAGATGGAGCGGGAACAGGGCGGTCTTGGCGAGCAGCCCGACGGTCATCAGCGTAGCCGCGGCCAGGGTGGCCGGATCGCCGCGGATGCGCGCGGCCAGGAGCACGATGTCCAGCGTGCCGTAGGCGCCGAAGAGCAGCGCCGTCCCGAGCAGATAGAGCACCGAGCCGAGGAGCGCGAACAGCAGGTAGCGGAGCGCCGCCGCCAGCGTCTCGGCGCGACCGTCGAGGCAGACCAGCGGCACCGCGCCGAAGGTCAAAAGCTCGAGCGCGACATAGAGATTGAACAAATCGTCGCCCAGCAGAACGGCGTTCAGCCCCGCCCAGACCCCCAGCAGCAGGGTCCAGAACACCAGCGGCGCCCGGGCCTCCGGCACGCCCCGCGGGGTTTGGAAGTCGGCGCGCGCGAACACCCCGGTGGCGCCGATCACCACCGCCGTGGTCAGCATCATCGCCGCGGACAGCCCGTCCGCACGCAGCGCCAGGCCGGGCGGCGGGGCCCAGCCGCCCAGGACGTAGACCAGCGCCGCGTCCGCCCGCAGGACCGCGATTGCGATCGCGACCGCAACCACGAGTCCGGCCGGCATCAGGGCGAGAGCGATGCGCTCCGCATGGCGCCCGCCGAGTGCGAGGCCCAGCAGCGATCCCGAGACCGGCAGGAGCAGGGCCAGCACCAGGAGAAAGCCGCTCGGCGTAGAAACGGCCGCCGGGTCCGCCATCAGGAATCGGCGCCGTCGGCGCCCGTCCGTGGTGGCGCATCGGCGCGCAGCGTCGCCTGACCGGTCTCCTTGAACAGCCGCAGAAGCAACGCCACGGCCAGGGCGGTCGCCGCGAAGGCGACGACGATCCCGGTGATGACGATCGCCTGCGGCACCGGATCGGCCAAGAGCCCGGCCGCCGCACCCCGGCGCGCGACCACGCCGAACAGGAGGAACACGCCGCCGCCAAGAAGGTTGAAGGCGAGGATCTTGCGCAGCGGCTCGGGATGGGTGATCAGGCCGTACAGGCCGAGGCCCACCAGCGCCGATGCGGCGAGCGCGAACGGCGTTGCGCTCATCGCGGCGGTACCCGCGCCGACGGCCCCGCCACCAGCAGGCCGAGGATCGCGGCGATGGAGAGCGTCAGCACCACCTCGATGACGATGATCAGCGGCGTGGCATAGGCTTTAGGGTAAGCCAGGAACGCTCCCGCCAGGGCAAAGCCCGCAAGCCCGATCGCGAGGAACACGACCGGCCCGGTAACCAGCACGAGCCGGAGCCAGCGGCGGCGCGTCGGCGGCGCCTTGGCGAGCCCGGCCATCATGGCGAGGAGCCACATCGCGGCCAGAAGCGCGCCGCCCTGGAAGGCACCGCCGGGCTCGTCTTTGCCGACCCAGAGCAGATAAACGCCGATCACGATGCCGAAGGGCACCAGCAACCGCGCCAGGAAGACCAGCGCGTCGTCCCGCTCGCCAGGGTGATGCGGTCCCGGCGCCCCGCCCCAAAGCGAGTCCGGCGCCAGCGACCACACGCCGATCAGGGCGAGCACCAGCACGACCTTCTCCAGGAGCGTGTCGAGGGCGCGATACGCCATCAGAACACCGGTGATCGGATTGCCGACGCCGATCGCCCTCAGGTCCGCCACGGCGGCCGGCGCGAGGGAGGGCGCGGGCTCGGGCAGCAGCAGCACGGCCGCCGCGAGCGCCACCGCGACCACGGCACAGCCCACCCCGGTCACGAAGCGGAGCGC
>JBOHKK010000132.1:0-15489 GCA_050729115.1 Geminicoccaceae bacterium
AGATCAAGGCGACCACGCGCAAGATGTACAAGCAGAAGGGGACCGGCCGCGCCCGCCATGGCGCCGCGAGCGCGACCCAGTTCCGCGGCGGCGCCAAGCCGTTCGGCCCCAAGCCGCGCGACCACGCGATCGGGCTGCCCAAGAAGGTCCGCCGGCTCGGCCTCAGGATCGCGCTCTCGAGCAAGCTCGCCGACGGCAAGCTCGTGGTGCTCGACCAGGCGACCCTGGACGAGCCCAAGACCAAGCAGCTGGCCGAGCGGGTGCGCGAGTTCGGCTGGTCGTCGGTGCTGCTGGTCGACGGCGCCGGGCTCGATCCGAACCTGGAGCGCGCCGCGCGCAACCTGGTCGGCGTGCAGCTCCTGCCGGCGATCGGCGCCAACGTGTACGACATCCTGCGGCGCGACGTGCTGGCCCTGACCAAGGCCGCGGTGCGCCAGCTCGAGGAGCGTCTGGCATGAACCGCGAGCGGATGTACGACCTGATTCTCGGCCCGGTGATCACCGAGAAGTCGACCCAGGGCGCGGAGCACAACCAGGTGACCTTTCGGGTGCGTCAGGAGGCCACCAAGCCGGAGATCCGCGAGGCGATCGAGGGCCTGTTCGGGGTCAAGGTGAAGGCGGTCAACACCCTGAACCAGAAGGGCAAGGTCAAGCGCTTTCGCGGCCGGCTCGGGAAGCGGGGCGACGTCAAGAAGGCGATCGTGACCCTGGAGGAGGGTCACAGCATCGACGTGACCACCGGGATCTGAGGCGAGGACGCGAACTTATGGCTTTGAAGACCTACAAGCCGGTCACGCCGTCGATGCGCCAGCTGGTGCTGGTGGATCGCTCCGAGCTGTGGCGCGGCAAGCCGGTCAAGACCCTGACCGAAGGGCTGACCAAGACCGGCGGGCGCAACAATCATGGCCGGATCACGGTCTGGCACCGGGGCGGCGGCCACAAGCGGCGCTACCGGCTGATCGACTTCAAGCGGCGCAAGTTCGGCGTCGGCGCGGCGGTCGAGCGCCTCGAGTACGATCCCAACCGCTCGGCGTTCATCGCCTTGATCAAGTACGACGACGGCGAGCTCGCGTACATCCTGGCGCCCCAGCGCCTGCAGCCGGGCGATCGGGTGATCGCGGACGAGCGGGTCGACGTCAAGGCGGGCAATGCGGCGCCGCTCAAGAACATCCCGATCGGGACCATCCTGCACAACGTCGAGCTCAAGCCCGGCAAGGGCGGCCAGCTCGCGCGCTCGGCCGGGACCTATGTGCAGCTGGTCGGGCGCGATGGCGACTACGCGCAGCTGCGCCTGTCGTCGGGCGAGATCCGGCGCGTGCGCGCCGAGTGCATGGCCTCGGTCGGCGCCGTCTCGAATCCGGACCACCAGAACACCAACATGGGCAAGGCCGGGCGCGAGCGCTGGCTGGGGCGGCGGCCGACCGTGCGCGGCGTGGCGATGAACCCGGTCGACCATCCCCATGGCGGCGGCGAGGGCCGGACCTCGGGCGGCCGCCATCCGGTGACCCCGTGGGGCAAGCCGACCAAGGGCGCACGCACGCGCAGCAAGCGCAAGAGCAACCGGCTGATCGTGCGCTCGCGCCATCTGGCCAAGAAGAGGGGAGGCTGAGCCGTGCCCCGCTCGGTATGGAAGGGCCCGTTCGTGGACGGCTACCTGCTGGCCAAGGCGGAGAGGTCGCGCCAGTCGGCGCGGAGCGAGATCATCAAGACCTGGTCGCGCCGCTCGACCATCGTGCCCGAGTTCGTCGGCCTGACCTTCGCGGTCTACAACGGCCACAAGTTCCTGCCGGTCTACGTCACCGAGAACATGGTCGGGCACAAGCTCGGCGAGTTCGCGCCGACCCGCACCTACCATGGTCACGGCGCCGACAAGAAGGCGCGCCGGCGCTGAAGGAGCGAGCGATGGGCAAGCCGAAACACGAGCGCGAGCTCCCGGACGACCAGGCGATGGCCATGGCGCGTCTGCTGCGCACCAGCCCGCGCAAGCTCAACCTGGTGGCGCAGCTGATCCGCGGCATGAAGGCGTCCGATGCCCTCAACCAGCTGTCCTTCAGCCGCCGCGCCATCGCCCGCGACGTCAAGAAGGTGCTGCTGTCGGCGATCGCCAATGCCGAGAACAATCACGATCTCGACGTCGACCGCCTCGTCGTGTCCGAGGCGAGCGTCGGCAAGTCGCTGGTGATGAAGCGGTTTCGCGCCCGCGCCCGCGGCCGCGTCGGACGCATCGAGAAACCGTTCGCGCGCCTGCGCATCGTGGTCGCGGAACGCGAGGAGGAGGCAGCCTGATGGGACACAAGGTCAACCCGGTCGGCCTGCGCCTGGGCGTCAATCGCACCTGGGATTCGCGCTGGTACGCGGACGGCCACTACCGTGACCTGCTGCTCGAGGACCTCAAGATCCGCAAGTTCCTGCACAAGCGCCTGAAGCAGGCGGGCATCAGCAAGATCGTGATCGAGCGGCCGGCCAAGAAGGCGCGGATCTCGATCTACACCGCCCGCCCGGGCGTGGTGATCGGCAAGAAGGGGCAGGAGATCGAGACCCTGCGCCGCGAGCTCGCCAAGATGGTGAGCGGCGACGTGCATCTCAACATCGTCGAGATCAGGAAGCCCGAGATCGATGCCCGCCTGGTCGCCGAGAACATCGCGCAGCAGCTGGAGCGCCGGGTGACCTTCCGGCGCGCCATGAAGCGGGCGGTGCAGTCGGCGATGCGGCTCGGCGCCCAGGGCATCCGGGTCAGCTGCCAGGGCCGCCTGGGCGGCGCCGAGATCGCCCGGGGCGAGTGGTATCGCGAAGGCCGCGTGCCCTTGCACACGCTGCGCGCCGACGTCGACTTCGGCCGCGCCACGGCGTTCACGCCGTACGGCACCAACGGGGTCAAGGTCTGGGTGTTCAAGGGCGAGATCCTCGAGCACGATCCGACGGCGCACGACAGGCGGCTGAGCGAGTCGGCCTCGGTCCGGACGTAAGGAGGCTCGCGGCCATGATGCAGCCCAAGCGCACCAAGTACCGCAAGCGCCACAAAGGCCGTAACGAGGGCCTGACCAAGCGTGGCGCCGAGCTCAATTTCGGCGCCTACGGCATGAAGGCGACCAACAACGCTCGGGTGACCGCGCGCCAGATCGAGGCGGCGCGGCGCGCGATCACCCGCCACCTCAAGCGCGCCGGACGGGTCTGGATCCGGGTGTTCCCGGACGTGCCGGTGAGCAAGAAGCCCGCCGAGGTGCGCATGGGCAAGGGCAAGGGCTCGGTCGAGTACTGGGTGGTGCCGGTCAAGGCCGGCCGGATCATGTTCGAGATCGACGGCGTGCCGGCGGCGCTCGCCCAGGAGGCGATCCGCCGCGGCGGCGCCAAGCTGCCGCTGCGCACGCGGTTCGTCGGCCGGCTCGCGGAGGCGGGGTGATGAAGGCGAGCGAGTTCCGGACCAGGACCGGGGATCAGCTGCGCGAGCAGCTGCTGGAGCTCAAGAAGGAGCAGTTCAACTTGCGTTTTCAGAAGGCGACCGGGCAGCTCGAGAACACCGCGCGGGTGCGCGAGGTGCGCCGCGACATCGCCCGGATCAAGACCATTCTCGCCCAGCAACCCGCGCCGCCGCGCTGAGGGACCAGCCATGCCGAAGCGCATCCTGCGGGGCACCGTGGTCAGCGACAAGTGCGACAAGACCGTGATCGTACGGATCGAGCGGCGGTTCATGCATCCGCTCTACAAGAAGTACATCACCCGCTCGAAACGGTACGCCGCCCATGACGAGGCCAACCGCTGCAAGGTCGGCGACCAGGTGAGCATTCGCGAGTGCCGGCCGATCTCCAGGCGCAAGCGCTTCGAGGTCGTGGCCGAGGCGGCCGGATGAGCGGCGCCACTTCCGGGGAGCGACGACCATGATCCAGGCCGAATCGAATCTCGACGTCGCCGACAACTCGGGCGCGCGCCGGGTGCAGTGCATCCGGGTGCTGGGTGGCGCGCGCCGCCGCTGGGCGTCGATCGGCGACGTGATCGTGGTCTCGGTCAAGGAGGCGATCCCGCGCGGCCGGGTCAAGAAGGGCGACGTGCATCGGGCGGTGATCGTGCGCACCGCCAAGGAGATCCACCGCCAGGACGGCACCGCGATCCGCTTCGATCGCAACGCCGCGGTGCTGATCAACCCGCAGGGCGAGCCGATCGGCACCCGGATCTTCGGCCCGGTCACCCGCGAGCTGCGGGCCAAGCGGTTCATGAAGATCATCTCCTTGGCGCCGGAGGTGCTGTGAAGGGGGAGCGGCGGTGACGGTCAGGAAGTTCCGGATCAAGAAGGGCGATCGGGTGGTGGTCACCACCGGCCGCGACCGCGGCCGCCAGGGCGAGGTCCTGCGCGTCCTGCGCAAGGACGAGCGCCTGATCGTGCAGGGCGTCAACATGGTCAAGCGCCACCAGCGCCCGAGCGCCGGTCATCCGGGCGGGATCGTCGACAAGGAGGCGTCGATCCACATGTCGAACGTCGCGCACATCGACCCGGACGGCGGGCGGCCGACCCGGGTCGGCTACAGAACACTCGATGACGGCCGCAAGGTGCGCTTCGCCAAGCGCTCCGGCGAGGTCATCGATCGCTGAGGGATTTGCCGTGACTCGCTTGCAGGAACACTACCGGGAGGTCGTGCGCGCCGCGCTGATCGAGCGGTTCGGGTATCGCAACCCGATGCGCGTGCCGCGGCTCGACAAGATCGTGCTGAACATGGGCGTCGGCGAGGCGGCGCAGGAGCCCAAGAAGCTGCAGGCGGCGATGAGCGAGCTGGCCCTGATCAGCGGCCAGAAGCCGGCGGTCTGCCGCGCCCGCAAGTCGGTCGCCAACTTCAAGTTGCGCGAAGGCATGGCGATCGGCTGCAAGGTGACCTTGCGCCAGCGCCGGATGTACGAGTTCCTGGATCGTCTGGTCAACATCGCCTTGCCGCGGGTCCGCGACTTCCGAGGCTTGCCGTCGAAAAGCTTCGATGGCAAAGGCAATTACGCGCTGGGCCTCAAGGAGCAGATCATCTTTCCCGAGATCAACTACGACGACGTCGACGAGATCCGCGGGATGGACGTCGTGATCTGCACCACGGCGCCGAACGACGACGAGGCGCGGGCTCTGCTCGCGCAGTTCAACGTGCCCTTCGCCAGCTGAGGATCGACCGTCATGGCCAAGAAAAGCGCGATCGAGAAAAACCAGCACCGGCGGCAGATGGTCCAGAGATACACCACCAAACGGGCCGAGCTGAAGGCGATCGTGCGCGACCGCACGCGGGCGCCGGAAGAGCGCTTCGAGGCGACCTTGCTGCTGGCCGAGCTGCCGCGCAACTCGGCCAAGGTGCGCGTGCGCAACCGGTGCGCCCTGACCGGACGCCCGCGGGGCTACCACAGGAAGTTCGGGATGTCGCGCATCGCGCTGCGCGAGCTGGGATCGGCCGGGCAGATCCCCGGGCTGGTCAAGGCCAGCTGGTAGCGCGGCGTCATTTGGAGGAGGCGAATGTCGCTGAGCGATCCTTTGGGCGATATGCTGACCCGGATCCGCAACGGTCAGGCGGCGCAGAAGTCGACGGTCATCAGCCCGGCGTCCCGATTGCGCGTCAACGTGCTGGAAGTCCTGGCCCGTGAGGGCTACATCCGGGGTTACAACCGCGACGAGGGAGTCCACGGCGCGCTGTCGATCGAGCTCAAGTATCACAACGGCGCGCCGGTGATCCGCCAGTTGCGGCGCGTGTCGCGCCCGGGCCGGCGGGTGTACTCGGGAGTCGAGGATCTGCCCCGGGTGTACAACGGCCTCGGGATCGCGATCCTGTCGACGCCGCGCGGCGTGATGTCGGATGCCGAGGCGCGCGAGGCGCACGTCGGCGGCGAAGTTCTCTGTACGGTGTTTTAGGCATGTCGCGCATTGGCAAGCATCCGGTCCCGGTCCCCGACGGCGTCGAGGTGGCGCTCGCGGGTCAGGCGTTGACCGTAGCGGGCAAGCTCGGCGAGCTCCGGCGCACGCTCCCGAAGGAGGTGGTCGTCACCCACGACGATGGCGCGATCACGGTGCAGCCGCGGGGCGAGAGCAAGCGGGCGCGGGCGATGTGGGGACTGTCGCGCACCTTGGTCGCCAACATGGTGGCAGGCGTCTCCCGGGGCTTCACCAAGAAGCTGCTGATCAGCGGCGTCGGCTACAGGGCGGCGGTCGACGGCAAGATCGTCAACCTCCAGCTGGGCTACAGCCACGACATCAAGTATGCGGTCCCGGACGACATCGAGGTGACGTGCGAGACCCCGACCGCGATCACCGTCAGCGGCGCCGATCGCCAGAAGGTCGGTCAGATCGCCGCCGAGCTGCGCGGGTTTCGCCTGCCCGAGCCCTACAAGGGCAAGGGCATCCGCTACGACGACGAGGTGATCCTGCGCAAGGAAGGCAAGAAGAAGTAGCGGCCATGGTCAAGCCAGCCGAACGATTTCTCCGGCGGCGTCGGCGCACCCGCGCGGCGCTGCGCAAGGTCAACCGCAACCGCCCGCGCCTCACGGTGTTCCGCTCGAGCCGGCACATCTATGCCCAGGTGATCGACGATCAGGTCGGTCGGACCCTCGTGGCCGCCTCGACCTTGGACGGCACGCTGCGGCCGCAGCTCAGGACCGGGGCCGACCGGGCGGCGGCGGAGCAGGTCGGCAAGCTGCTGGCCGAGCGGGCCAAGGCCGCAGGCGTCGAGGCGGTGGTGTTCGACCGCGGCGCCTATCGCTATCATGGCCGGATCAAGGCTCTGGCCGAGGCCGCGCGCGCCGGCGGCCTGGCGTTCTGATGCGGCCGCGAACCAGGATGACAAGCTGATGCGAAGAAGAGGCGACATATCCCGCTCAGGCAGCGACGAGCGCCAGGAAGGCGAGCTGGTCGATCGCCTGGTCAACATCAACCGGGTCGCCAAGGTGGTCAAAGGCGGGCGCCGGTTCGGCTTCTCCGCGGTGGTCGTGGTCGGCGACGGCAAGGGCCGGGTCGGCCATGGCAGCGGCAAGGCGCGCGAGGTGCCCGAGGCGGTGCGTAAGGCGACCGAGCAGGCCAAGCGTTCGATGATTCGCGTGCCGCTCCGCCAGGGGCGCACGCTGCACCACGACATCGAAGGGCGCTTCGGTGCCGGTCACGTGGTCCTGCGCGCGGCGCCGCCGGGCACCGGGATCATCGCCGGCGGCCCGATGCGCGCGGTGTTCGAGGCGCTCGGCATCGGCGACGTGGTCGCCAAGTCGATCGGCAGCTCGAACCCGCACAACATGATCAAGGCGACGTTCAACGCGTTGACCAGCGTCGCCTCGCCGCGCAGCGTCGCGGCGCGCCGCGGCAAGAAGGTCGGCGACATCGTCGGCCGGCGTGAGGGTGGCGGCGAGGGCCGCGCGGAGCCGGCGTGATGGCCACCAAGATGATCCGCATCACCCAGATCCGCAGCCCGATCGGTCGCGACGGCCGGCAGCGCACCAATCTGATCGGCCTCGGACTGAACAAGATCTCGCGCTCGCGCGTCCTGCCCGACGTGCCGGAGGTGCGTGGCCGGATCGGTAAAGTTCACCATCTGGTCCGGGTGGAGCCGGTCGAAGACTCCGAACACTCTGACGAGAAGGCAGCGAAGGCACCGCGATGAAGCTCAACGAGCTGGCTCCCAACCCGGGCTCCCGGCAGGCCCCGAAGCGGGTCGGCCGCGGGATCGGCTCGGGCAAGGGCAAGACCGCCGGGCGCGGTCACAAGGGGCAGAAAGCGCGCGCCGGCGTGGCGACCAGGACGTTCGAGGGCGGGCAGATGCCGATCTATCGGCGACTGCCCAAGCGCGGCTTCAAGAATCCGTTCCGCAAGGTGTTCGTGCCCCTCAATCTCGATCGTCTGCAGGCGGCGGTCGATGCCGGGCGCCTCGACCCCGGCCGACCGGTCGACCTGGCGGTCCTGCGCGCGGCCGGCCTGGTGTCCAAGCGGCGCGACGGCATCCGGCTGCTCGCGCGCGGTGAGCTGAGCGCGCCGCTCACCATCGCGGTCGACAGCGCGTCCCGGGCCGCGATCGCGGCCGTCGAGAAGGCGGGCGGCAAGCTGATCCTGCCGCCGCCGAAAGCGGACGCGACCGCTGCCGATCAGCCCGCCACGGAATAACGGAGGCCGCCATGGCGTCGATGGCCGAGCAGCTGGCCGCCAACATCAATCTGGGCGCGTTCAGCAAGGCGACCGAGCTGAAGAAGCGGCTCTGGTTCGCGCTTGGCTGCCTCATCGTCTACCGCTTCGGCACCTACATCCCGTTGCCCGGGATCGACCCGGTGGTGATGGCGCAGATCTTCGAGCAGAACGCCGGCGGCATCATGGGCATGTTCAACATGTTCTCCGGCGGTGCGCTGGAGCGCATGTCGATCTTCGCGCTCGGGATCCTGCCGTATATCTCCGCGTCGATCATCATGCAGTTGATGACCGCGGTGTCGCCGACGATCGAGCAGCTCAAGAAGGAAGGCGAGGCCGGGCGCAAGAAGATCAATCAGTACACCCGCTACCTCACGGTCTTCCTGTCGGCGTTCCAGGGCTACGGCCTGGCGGTCGGCCTCGAGGCGATGACCGGCCCGGGCGGCGGCGCGGTGATCGATCCCGGCTGGTATTTCCGGATCACCACCGTGATCACGATCATCGGCGGCACCTTGTTCCTGATGTGGCTGGGCGAGCAGATCACGGCGCGCGGGGTCGGCAACGGCATCTCGTTGATCATCTTCACCGGCATCATCGCGCAGCTGCCGAGCGCGCTCGCCAGCACGCTCGAGCTCGGCCGCACCGGCGCCCTGTCGACCATACTGATCATCTTTCTGTTCGTCATGATGGTCGCGGTGATCAGCTTCATCGTGTTCATGGAGCGGGCGCAGCGGCGCATCCTGGTGCAGTACCCCAAACGCCAGCAGGGCAATCGGATGTTCGGCGGCGAGAGCTCGCATCTGCCGCTCAAGATCAACGTCTCCGGCGTGATCCCGCCGATCTTCGCCAGCTCGCTGCTGCTCATGCCGGCGACCATGGCGAGCTTCGGCGGCGCCGGCGGGCCCGACTGGCTGGCGGCGCTCACCGCCTGGCTCGGTCGCGGCTCGCCGCTGTTCCTGACGATCTACGTCGGCCTGATCGTGTTCTTCGCGTTCTTTTACACCGCTATCGTCTTCAATCCGCAGGACACGGCCGAGAACCTGCGCAAGCACGGCGGCTTCATCCCCGGCATCCGACCTGGACAGCGCACGGCCGAGTACCTCGACTACGTGCTGACCCGGCTGACCACGGTCGGCGCCCTCTATCTCTCGGCAGTGTGCGTCCTGCCCGAGATCCTGATCTCGCAGTATGCCGTGCCGTTCTACTTCGGCGGCACCAGCCTGTTGATCGTGGTCTCGGTGACCATGGACACCACGGCGCAGATTCAGTCGCACCTGATCGCCCACCAGTACGAAGGTCTGATCAGAAAATCCCGCCTGCGCGGCGCGAGGCGCTGATGAAGCTCGTTTTGCTCGGCCCGCCGGGCGCCGGCAAGGGGACCCAGGCCGAGCGGATCAAAGCCAGGTACCGGATCGCGCACCTGTCGACCGGCGACATGCTGCGCGAGGCGGTCGCCGCGGACACCGCGGTGGGGCGCCGGGCGAAGACGATCATGGACGCCGGTCGCCTGGTTCCGGACGACGTGATCAATCGGCTGGTGGCCGAACGGATCGCGCAGCCGGATTGCGCGCGCGGGTTCGTCCTCGACGGCTTCCCACGGACGCTGGCCCAGGCGGAGGCGCTCGACGCCCTGCTCGACGAACGCGACGACCGGCTGGATGCGGTCCTGGAGATCGCGGTCGACGACGACGCCCTGGTCGAGCGCATCTCGGGCCGTTTCGCCTGCGCAGAGTGCGGCGCCGGCTACCACGACCGCTTCAAGCAGCCGGAGGTGGCGGGCGTGTGCGACGTCTGCGGCAGCCGCGAGTTCATCCGGCGCGAGGACGACAATGCCGAGACCGTCCGGGCCCGGCTCGAGGCCTACCACGTGCAGACCGCGCCACTGCTGCCGTACTATCGGGAGCAGGGCCTGCTGGTCGCGGTCGACGGGATGGCCGGGATCGACGAGGTAACCGCCGAGATCTTCGAGAAGATCGGCGCGATGGCGCGTTGACAGGGCAAGTCCGCGGCCTATAATCGCGCGGCTCTGGCGCGCGGGTTTTTCTACCTTATATTGGGTTGGCCGAGGCGTGCCGATCCCGGGCGGCACGGCATCAGCAAGAGGAGACCTCAGACGTGGCGCGCATCGCCGGAGTGAACATTCCGAGCGGGAAACCGGTCGGGGGTGCTCTCACCTACATCTACGGCATCGGCCGGCCGACCTCGCAGAAGATCCTGGACGCGGTCCAGATCCCGTTCGGGCGGCGGGTCAACGAGCTGTCGGACGCCGAGGTCGCGCGCCTGCGTGAGGCCATCGACCGCAACCATCGGGTCGAGGGCGATCTGCGCCGCGACGTCGCGATGAACATCAAGCGGCTGATGGACCTCGGCTGCTATCGCGGCTTGCGCCATCGCAAGGGGTTGCCGGTCCACGGCCAGCGGACCCACACCAATGCGCGCACCCGCAAGGGGCCCGCGCGTCCGATCGCCGGCAAGAAGAAGGTGAAGAAGTAGACCCATGGCCAAGGATACCACCCCCCGCCTGCGGCGGCGCGAGCGCAAGAACATCTCGGCCGGGGTGGCGCACGTGAGCGCCACCTTCAACAACACCATGATCACCATCACCGACGCCCAGGGCAACGCCATCTCGTGGTCCTCGTCCGGCAGCCAGGGCTTCAAGGGATCGCGCAAGTCGACCCCGTTCGCGGCCCAGGTCGCCGCCGAGAACGCCGGTCGCAAGGCCATGGAGCACGGCATGAAGACCCTCGAGGTCGAGGTGCGCGGCCCGGGGTCCGGGCGCGAGTCGGCGCTGCGCGCGTTGCAGGCGGTCGGCTTCACGATCACCTCGATCCGCGACGTGACGCCGATCCCCCACAACGGTTGCCGGCCGCGCAAGCGCCGGCGGGTGTAGCGCCAGAGCCCGGCGCATCCGAGGGATGTCCCTTGCGGCCTCCCGATCCGAAGCCGCTGCGGCGGCCGACATCGCTTAGGCAAGTTTCGAGGTACCCCGTGATTCAGAAGAATTGGCAGGAACTGATCAAGCCGCCCAAGCTCGAGGTCGTGCCCGGCGCCCGGCCCGAGCGCGAGGCGACCTTGATCGCCGAGCCGCTCGAGCGCGGCTTCGGCGTGACCCTCGGCAACGCGCTGCGCCGGATTCTGCTGTCGTCCCTGCAAGGCGCCGCGATCACGGCGGCCCAGATCGACGGCGTGCTCCACGAGTTCTCGACCATCGCCGGCGTGCGCGAGGACGTCACCGACATCGTCCTCAACCTGAAGTCTCTGGCGCTGCGCCTGCACAGCGACACCCCCAAGCGGATGTACCTGAAGGTCAAGGGGCCTGCCGTGGTCACCGCCGGGATGATCGAGTGCGGCCACGACGTCGAGATCATGGAGCCGGATCACGTGATCTGCCATCTCGACGAGGAGGCGGAGCTCAGCATCGAGATGACGGTGCGCACCGGTCGCGGCTACGTCCCGGCGGCGCAGAACAAGTCCGAGGACGCCCCGATCGGGCTGATCGCGATCGACGCCATCTACAGCCCCGTGCGCAAGGTCGCCTATCGGGTCGACCATGCCCGCGTCGGCCAGGTGACCGACTACGACAAGCTGACCCTCCAGGTGGAGACCGACGGCTCGGTCACGCCCGAGGATGCGGTGGCGCTCGCCGCCCGCATCCTGCAGGATCAGCTGCAGCTGTTCATCAACTTCGACGAGCCGCGCGCCGCGATGGCCGGCGAGGCCAAGCCCGAGCTGCCGTTCAATCCGCACCTTCTGCGCAAGGTCGACGAGCTGGAGCTTTCGGTGCGCTCGGCCAACTGCCTGAAGAACGACAACATCGTGTACATCGGCGATCTGGTGCAGAAGACCGAAGCCGAGATGCTGCGCACCCCCAACTTCGGTCGCAAGTCGCTGAACGAGATCAAGGAGGTGCTGGCGCACATGGGGCTCAGCCTCGGCATGGAAGTGCCGGGCTGGCCGCCGGACAACATCGAGGAGCTTGCGCGCCGGATCGAGGAGCCCTACTGAGGCGCGCTCTGGAGAGGATCAATGCGCCATCGTCTGCACGGCCGCAAGCTGAACCGGACCTGGAGCCACCGCAAGGCGATGCTGGCCAACATGGCGGTGGCGCTGATCAAGCACGAGCAGATCACGACCACCCTGCCCAAGGCCAAGGAGCTCCGGCCCTACGTCGAGAAGCTGGTGACGCTGGGCAAGCGGGGCGACCTGCACGCCCGGCGACTGCTGATCGCCAAGACCCGCGATGCCACCACCGCGAGCAAGCTGATCGACGTGCTGGCGCCCCGCTACGCCGAGCGGCCGGGCGGCTACGTTCGGGTGCTCAAGGCCGGCTTCCGCCTCGGCGACAACGCGCCGATGGCGGTGATCGAGTTCATCGACCGCGACCTGACGGCCAAGGGCAAGGATTCCGGACCGCGCCCGGATCAGGAAGCCGCCGCCGCCGAGGAAGCCGCCGCCGCCTGAGCGCTGCGCCAGCCGGCGCCACGATGGCGGCCGGCGTTGCCCGATGATCATGGTGCCGTCGTCCGCACGATACGCGCCCCTTCTCGCCAGGCTTCCGTGTGGCCTGGTGGCCGCGATCGTGCTGCTTGCGAGCGCAGCCGGCAGCGCCGAGGCCCCAAGCTCGCGTGAGCAGATCGCGCTGTCGTTTGCCCCGGTGGTGCGCCAGGCGGCCCCCGCGGTGGTCAACATCTACGCCCGCAATGACCGGCGCCGCACCGCCGCCAATCCGTTTCTCTCAGATCCGTTCTTCCGCTTCTTCTTCGAGGATTTCGGCGGTGACCTGCCGCGCAGCGCCCCCGAGAACTCGCTCGGCTCCGGGGTCATCGTCGACCCCGACGGGCTGATCGTCACCAATCACCACGTGATCGAGGACGCCGAGGAGATCATGGTGGTGTTGTCGGATCGGCGGGAGTTCCGGGCCGAGCTGGTGGGCGCCGACGAGGCGGCCGATCTCGCGCTCCTGGACATCGAGGCCGACGGGCTGCCGACGCTGCCGCTGGGCAATTCCGACCTGCTCGAGGTCGGCGATCTGGTGCTGGCGATCGGCAACCCGTTCGGCATCGGCCAGACCGTGACCAGCGGCATCGTCTCCGCCGTCGCCCGCAGGACGCCGGACGGCGGCTCCGACCTGTCGTTCATCCAGACCGACGCCGCGATCAACCCCGGCAACTCGGGCGGCGCCCTGGTGACCCTGGATGGCGCGCTGGTCGGGATCAACACCGCGATCTTCACCCGCGGCGGCGGCTCGATCGGGATCGGCTTCGCGATCCCGGTAAACCTGGTCAAGGCGCTGATCCGCTCGGTCGAGGGCGGGGGCGACGGCCTGCAACGACCCTGGCTCGGCGCGCGCCTCCAGTCGGTGGACGCGCGCCTCGCGTCCGCCCTCGGGCTGGAGCGACCGGCTGGCGTCCTGGTGAACGAGGTGTATCCCCGAAGCCCGGCGGCGCGCGCCGGGCTGGCGCGGGGCGACCTGATCCTGGGGATCGGGGGCCGCGAGGTGTCCGACGCCAGGGCCCTCGATTTCCGGCTCGCCCTCGGTATGCTCGGCGAGACCGCCGAGCTGCGGGTGCGTCGCGACGGCCACGCCCTGACGCTCGATCTGCCGCTGGAGACGCCGCCCTACCGGCCGGCGCCGGACGGCGGCCGGCTGGACGGCCGCCATCCCCTGGCGGGAGCCACGGTGGCCAACCTGTCGCCCGGGCTGAACCGCGATCTGGGCCTGGATCTGTTCACGCGCGGCGTGATCGTGCTCGAGGTGGAGCGCGGCACGCCCGCCGCCCGTCTCCGCCTGCGCCGCGGCGATCTGATCCGGGCCATTGCCGGGGAGCCGATCGATGACGTCGCGCAGCTGAGAGCCGTTCTCGCGCGCCGGCCGCTGCCCTGGCGGCTCGAGGTGGAACGTGGCGGGCGGCAGCTCGCGGTGATGATCGGCAGATGAGCGACCTGTTCGCCGACTCCAAGCGCGCCGCCGGGCGGCCCGGCAGGGCGGCCGGGCAGCCGCTCGCCGATCGCCTGCGCCCGCGCGCCCTCGACGAGCTGGTCGGTCAGGACCATCTGCTCGGCCCGGACACGCCGCTCGGGCGCATGCTCGCCCAGGGCCGGCTCGGCTCGATCATCCTCTGGGGGCCGCCCGGCACCGGCAAGACCACGCTCGCCAGGCTGCTCGCCGGCCGGCTCGGGCAGCCGCTGGTCCAGCTCTCCGCGGTGATGTCGGGCGTCGCCGATCTGCGCAAGGTCTATGAGGAGGCGAAAGCCCGGCGGCGGACCGGACAGACCACGCTCTTGTTCATCGACGAGATCCACCGCTTCAATCGCGCCCAGCAGGACGGCCTGCTCGCCCAGGTCGAGGACGGCACGGTCACCTTGATCGGCGCGACCACCGAGAATCCGTCCTTCGCGCTCACCGGCGCCCTGATGTCGCGCTGTCAGGTCCTGGTGCTCGAGCGCCTGGATCACGAGGCTCAAGGTGCGCTGATCGCGCGGGCCGAGGGCGCCATCGGACACCGTTGCCCCTCGATGCCGACGCCCGGGCGCGCCTGATCGAGCTCGCCGACGGCGACGGCCGCTATCTGCTCAACATGGTCGAGAACCTGGCCGACCTGCCCGCCCAGCCGCTCCTCGATCCGGCGACGCTCGGCCAGATCCTGCAGCGGCGGATGCCGCTCTACGACCGCCAGCAGGAGGCGCACTACAACCTGATCAGCGCGCTGCACAAGGCGGTGCGCGGCTCGGATCCGGACGCCACCCTGTACTGGCTCGCGCGCATGCTCGCAGGCGGCGAGGACCCGCGCTACATCGCAAGGCGGCTGGTGCGCATGGCGAGCGAGGATGTCGGGCTCGCCGACCCGCAGGCGCTGATGCTGGCGATCGCGGCGAGCCAGGCCTACGAGCAGCTGGGCAGCCCCGAGGGCGAGCTGGCGCTCGCCGAATGCGCCGTCCATCTGGCCTGCGCCCCGAAATCGAACGCGATCTACCGGGCTTTCGGCGAAGCCACCCGCGCCGCCACCGACAGCGGCTCGCTGATGCCGCCACCGCACATCCTGAACGCGCCGACGCGGTTGATGAAGGATCTCGGCTACGGCCGGGACTACGAATACGACCACGACGCGCCGGAGCGGTTCTCCGGCCAGAGCTATTTCCCGGACGGCATGGCGCGGCCGACCTTTTATCGGCCGACCGAGGAGGGGGCGGAGGCGGCGCTCAGACAGAAGCTCGAACGCTTTGCCAGGCTGCGGCGCAAGCGGGCCGCGGCGCGATGAGCGGGGTCGAGACGCGCACGGTCGGCGCTGACGAGGCCGAGGTTCGCCTGGACCGCTGGTTCCGGCGCCATTTCCCTGAGATCGGTCATGGCCGCCTGCACAAGCTGCTGCGCAC
>JBOHKK010000133.1:0-15423 GCA_050729115.1 Geminicoccaceae bacterium
CCCGAAAGGTCTTGCTCATCGCCGTAACCCAAGGAGTTGCGCCTTGCCCACAGAATCACCACAATACCTTGTTGTCAATTCTCGGACAGGCTCCTAGCCGCTCGCGCCCGCGCGGACGCTCTCGAGAATGGCGTCGAGACCGACCGCTTCCTCGGGATGGGACGGCGGATCGCCCGGCAGGCGCGCGACCTCTGGATGCCGGTCGATCCAGTCCTTGCGCGCGCGCTCCCACACCGCCCGGTCCGTGACCACGGTCCAGCAGTCCTTGAATCTGTCGTTGTGGAACGGGCCCGGATAGTCGCCCTCGCCGAGCCACACCAGGATGTTGCCGCGGCAGTCGGCAAGCTGGTCCGCGTAATGCTCCGGCGGCAGACCCCAGGCGTCCTGGTCGTTGTTCGGATACTGCTCCAGCATGAAGATGTTGTCGTAGAGCTTGAGCTTGAGGTCACTCTGCCCCAGCTTGAAGAACATGCCGTGTCCCGGATCCTTGAACCATGGGTACTTCGATCGCTTGGCATTGGGTTCGGGATGCGCCCCGAGACTGATCAGGGTGTTGCGGATCTCCAGGACGCGCTCGCTGGCCGCCGGCGCGGCCGCCGCGCCTGCCTGCGCCTTCTCCTTGGCGGCTTTTCCGGGCCGGACGCTGATGCCCATGTGACAGCCCTCGAACAGCGAATCCTCGATCAGGCCCGTCTGGCGGTGATCGTTCTCGATGCAATCGTCGCGCGAACCGCTCACCCAGACGTTCTCGATGTGGAAGCCGTCGGCGTTGCCGCGCGGACGGATCCCGTCCCACACGTTGTCGATGCGGATGCCGTCGAGCGTGAACCCATGGGTGCTCTGGCCGTTGCCGAAGTTGAAGCCGGCGCCGTTCGCCACGTCGTAGGTCTCACGCCAGCCCGCCGTCTCGGGATTGGTTCCCTGGACCAGCCCGCCGATCCAGCAGCCGTTTCGGGCGCCGCCCTTGATGCTGATCGGATAGTTCTGCTCGAGCGTCGGAAAGGTCTGAAACCGCCAGGTCGCGCCGCGGGCGTCGAACACCGCGTGGTCCGCCCGTTCCGTATAGTGGAACCGGTGGTACCCGTGGTCGCCGTCGAGATCGATGATCTCCCGGCCGTCCTCTGCCAGGCAGGCGAAGGCGTCGCCCTGCGGCGCGGCGCCCGCTTCGGTCGCCACCGCAAAGGGCACGCACAGGAGACAGGCTGCGCAGCGCCACACCAACGCATCCAGGTTCGATCTCATGACGAGATACCCGCCGCCGCAGGGTCGCGCAGGCCGAGAAGCCTGGGGAGCAGGGCAAAGCGCCGGGGCAGGCGTCCCGCCATGCTTTCCAACAGCCAGAGGCCGTCGGAGCCGATCAGACGCAGCCTGATCGTGGCGAGCGCGGCCGCCGCCAGCAACGCCACCGCGCCGCCGAGCGTGATCGCCGGCGCCACGCCGACGTTGCGCAGGATCGTGACCAGCAGCCACAGAATGACCCCCGCGAGGGCGCCGAGAACGAGCCCGCGCCCGTGCGCTGCGGCCAGCTCTCCCAGGGTGAGGGAGGTCAGGCGCAGGCTGAGCTGGGCCACCAGAAGATAGGTGAACGTCTGCGCCGCCAGAACGCCGAAGGCGACCCCCGGCAGCCCCCAATGCTGGCCGATCAGCGCCCCGGCCAAGACCGCGGCGGCGAACGCGCCCTGGCGCCAGGCCACCGCGTAGACCGTGCCCGCCGCCACGCCAAGGGCATCGGAAAGCTGGAAGATCAAGCGCAGGAAGATGCCCGGCGCCAGGATCTGCAGCGGCACGATGACGCCGAGCCAGGCCTCGCCGAGCAGGACCGTGATCAGCTCCGGTGCCAGCACGATGACCGCGGCCGCGGCGGGGATCGCGAGCAAGGCGATCACGGCGGTGCTGCGACGGTAGGCGGCGGCCAGGCGCGCCCGGTCCTCCTGGACCCGGGACAGCACGGGAAACATCACCGCGCCCATGGCCTTGCCGAGCGTGGCGGACGGCATCGACACCAGCTGATAGGCGCGGCCATAGAGCCCGAGCGCCTCGGCGCCGAGCCAGCGCCCGACGACGATGTTGTCGAGCCCCTGCGAGAGCTGGTGGCCGAAGCGGCGCAGCGTGAGCCCGCCGCTGAACACCAGGATGTGCCACAGGGCGGCAGGATCGAGCGGCCCGGTCTTGGGATGCGGCCGGCTCGCCAGCTGCATCGTCGAGCGCGCCCCGAACTCCGTGAGGCTGGCGCCGACCAGCGCCCACACGCCGGCTCCCATGAGGGCAAGGGTGACGCCGACCAGGCCGTAGCCGACGAAGAAGGAGATCACCCAGATGATGGCGAGCCGGCGGAACGCCAGGTCGCGGCGCAAGAGGCCCTCGGCCACGACGCCGAGATTGGCCAGGAGCGGCACCAGGGCCATGGCGCGCAGAACGTCGGTGAGCCCCTCGAAATCGAAGAAGGCCGCGACCCATGGCGCGAGCAGCGCGACCACGAGAGTGATCAGCGCGCCGCTGCCCAGCGCCAGCGCGAACGCGGTGTGCAGATGGCGATCCTCGAGCTGGGCGCGTTGCACGATCGCGGAGCTGATGCCGAGATTGGAGAAGACCAGCGCGATGTGAATGACCACGAGGGCGGCGCCGACGATCCCGAACGCCTCGGGACCGAGCAGGCGCGCCAGGACGAGCATGAGCACCAGGCGCAAAAGCGCCTGCGAGCCGGCCCCGGACAGCATCCACAGGAGACCGCCGACCGCGCGCCGCTGCAGCCCCTGTCTGGTGTTGCCCTCACCCGGCGGTTGCCTGTCGACCATTCGCCCGCTTCACTTCCCTCGGAGGCCGCTCCAAGCGATTCAGGTGGCCGGATCTACGGCGCCGTCAATGCGCGCGCCGCTGATTCGCGTCTGGAGGCGTGGTCGCGGCGCGCTCCGGTGCCGGCATGGCGCGGCTGTCCTCGGCATGCCGCGCAAACCATTGTACGACGCGAGCGAGGCCCTCTTCCAGGGGCACTCCTGCCCGCCAGCCCAGGAGTGCGGCCGCTTTCGAGGCGTCGGCGAAACTGCGGCGGACGTCGCCCGTGCGCGGCGGGGCGTCGCGAAGCTCGGTCCCGGTGAAGCCATGCTGCGCCAGGACCTGCTTCAGCAAGGCCGCCAGCTGGGTGATCGTGGTCTCCTTTGCGGTCGCGATGTGAAAGACCTGGCCGCCGATGCCGGGCACGCTCGCGGCCTTGCGGATCGCGTGCACCAGATCGTCGACGAAGATGAAGTCGCGGGTCTGGCCGCCGTCACCGTAGATCTCGAGCGGCTCGCCGGCGATGGCGCGCTTGACGAAGGCGGCGACCACGCTGCTCTTGTGATCGCAACCCGGGCCGTAGACGTTGCCGAAGCGCAGGGCCACGGTCTCGAGGCCGAAGCTGCGGAAGTAGGCGGAGCAGTAGCCTTCGCCGGCGAGCTTGCTCGCGCCGTACGGGGACACCGGATGCGGCGCCTTCTCTTCGTGAACCGGCGGCTCCACCTCGCCGACCGGAGCGCCGGACGAGGCGAACACGAAGCGCCGAGCCCGCTCCTGCCGCGCCGCCTCGAGACAGTTCAAGGTGCCGACCACATTGACCAGGCAGTCCCGCCGCGGGTCCTGCACCGAGAGAGCCACCCCGGCATTGGCGGCAAGATGCACCACCACCTCGCATCCGCGGGTGCTCGCCCGCACGGCGTCGGCATCCAGGATGTCGCCGACCACCAGCTCGATCCGGTCGCCGATCGGCGCGCCACAGGTCGCGGGGGCCACCTCGACCACCGGGGCGAGCGCCCTCAGGGGTTCGGCGCTGCGCACCTCGAGGTTGTCGAGAACCCGGATCCGGTGCCCGCCCTCGGCGAGCAGGTGCCGCACGAGATTGCAGCCGATGAAGCCGCAACCGCCCGTGATCAGCCAGTGGCGCATGGCGCGGGCGCGTCCGGATTCCAGCGCACGCGCGGCAGGATGCGCGCGTGGTCGATGCGCTCGGCGTAGCGGCGCACCTGCTCCAGCATCGCGACCAGCACCTCCTCGCTCATCAGGTGCGGCTCCAGGCCCAGCTCGATCAGGCCCGAGTGCACCGGATGATAGTAGTGCTGCTCGCGTTCCTTGCGTGGATTGGCGATCGGCTCGATCGGCACGTCCAGACCGAGCGCGCGCCCGGCCCCGGCCACCCGCTCGGCCAGCTCGTTGACCGAGAAGGTCTCGGTGAACTGGTTGAGGATCCGGAGCTCTCCGGGTGCCGGCGGCCTGGTGATCGCGAGCTCGATGCACTGCAAGGTGTCGTTCAGGTTCAGGTAGCCGCGGGTCTGACCGCCGCCGCCGTACACGGTGAGCGGCACCCCCGCCACGGCCTGAACCAGGAAGCGGTTCACGACCGTGCCGAAAATGTCGTCGTAGTGGAAATTGGGCAGCAGGCGCTCGTCGAGATCCGATTCCGGCGTGGCGAGGCCGTAGACCGGACCCTGCATCAGATCGGTCACGGTGAGGTTGTGAATGCGCACGTAGAACCAGAGGAGATCGGTGTCGAGCACCTTGGTCGTGTGGTACAGGGAGCCGGCGGCGCGCGGAAAGAGAAACTTGTCCTTGCGGCCCTTGTGCTCGATCTCGATCCAGCCTTCCTCGATGTCGATGTCGGGCGTGCCGTATTCGCCCATGGTGCCGAGCTTGACGATATGGCAGCCGGGCGCCTGCTCGAGACAGGACCAGATCGTATTGAAGGTCGCCTCGAGGTTGTTACGCAGCGTGCGCCGGGCAGCGTCGTAGCCCATCATGGAGAACGGCGCCGAGGGCTGCTCCGCATAATGGATCACGGCGTCCGGACGCGCCTCGGCGAACAGTCGCGCCATGACCGTGCGATCGGTGCAGTCGCCGATGGTGACGTGGATCTTGCGGCCCGTGAGCGCCTCGTAAATCGCCGCTCGATCGACCAGGTTGGGAGTCGGGATCAGAGGCTCGGAACAGGTCTCGAGGGCGATCTGGCGGCGCAGGTAGTTGTCGAGGGCAAAGACCTCGTGGCCTCTGGCCGCGAGATGCATCGCGGTCGGCCAGCCGAGATAGCCATCGCCGCCGAGGACGATGATCCGCATGCGCTCCCTCAGACGTCGAGAAACCGATTCTCCCGCAGATACTGCCGGAGCTGTTCGCGGCTCATGGGCGCCGCCGTGCTCGAGTTGTACGGCTGTTCGGGCCGCTGGTCGAGCATGCCCGGATAGGTGTACTCGACGTGCCGGCTATTGGGGCGGAACGCCGGGACGATGACGAAGTGGTGCTCGAGCTCGATCGTGCGCCTGATCTCCTCTTCGTTCATCAGCTCCTCATGGTACTTCTCACCCGGATTGGGTCCGATGACACGGATCGAGACGTCTCGAGGATCGTAGCCGTGACGCGGCGCCAGCTCCTCGACCATGGCGACCGCCAGATCCTCGATCCGGCAGACCGGCATCTTGGTCACGAAGACCTCGCCTCCCTTGGCCAGGCTCACGACCTCCATGACCAGGCCGACCGCTTGCGCGAGGGTCATGATGAACCGGGTCATTCTCGGATGGGTGAGGGTGACCGGTCCCCCCGCCGCGATCTGCTGCTCGAACAAAGGGATCACGGAGCCGCGCGAGCCCAGGACGTTGCCGAAGCGGCTCGAGGCGAACACCGTCCGGCCGCTGCGGGAGCGGGCATTGGCCGCGGTCATGAGCCGTTCCGCCATGAGCTTCGAGGTGCCCATGACGTTGGTGGGGTTGACCGCCTTGTCCGACGAGGTGAAGAGAACGCGCTCGACGCCGGCGCTCAGCGCCGCCTGGATGACGTTCTGGGTGCCGAGGATGTTGGTCTGGATCGCCGCGCGTGGCGCCCGCTCGCACAGCGTCACGTGCTTGAGGGCGGCAGCGTGGACGACGATGTCGACCCCTTCCATCAGCACCGTCAGGCTGTGGGCATCACCGATGTCGGTCAGCGCGAACGATACGTGGTCGTGATCAGCGAAATCGTGCTCCAGGAAGAACAGGGCGCTCTCGTTGTTGTCGATGCCGACGATGCCGCGCATCTTGCGGCACACGAGCTGTCGCAGGATCTCCCGACCGACCGTACCCGCGACCCCGGTGATCAGGACGACCTTGTCCGACCAGGGATCCTCGGCACGCCCGGCCTTCGGCATTCCCTCATTCTCCCTTCATGCGCAGGACGACCGACACCGTCAGAAACATGATGTACAGGTCGAGCGCGAGAGAGCGATGTCGAATGTAGTAGTAATCGAAGTGGAATTTTTCGATCTGCTCGGTGTACGAAGACGAATACCTGTATTTGACCTGGGCCCAGCCGGTGACTCCAGGCTTCTCCAGGAACCGCAAGTCGTAGAAGGGAATGAGGTCGGTCAGCTGATCAGCGAAGTAGCGACGGATCGGACGCGTCCCGACCAGCGACATCTCGCCGCGCAGGACGTTGAACAGCTGCGGTAGCTCGTCCATCCGGCTCTTGCGCAGGAACCGGCCGACCGGGGTGATGCGCGGGTCGTCCGCAGCCGCCCATACCGGACCCGTATGCCGTTCGGCGTCCTCGCCCATGGTACGAAACTTGAGGCAGGAGAACGGTCGGCGCCACTGTCCCAACCGCTCCTGCCGGAAGAGCACGGGCCCCGGGGAATCGAGCCTGATCGCCAGGCCGATGAGGCAGAGCAGCGGCGCGAGCCACACCAGCGCGACGCTGGCAACCAGCACATCGAGCCCCCGCTTGATCCGACGCCCCGGGCTGTCGGCATCGAGCACCTCGAGCAGATGGTCCACGACCCGCGGTTCGGGGATCGAACGCAACGCCCGCCCCGGCGCCGCGACGAAGCGGGTGAAGCTGCACACGGCGGTGCCGTTGAGCGCCAGCTCGATGATCGCGAACGCGATCTCACGCGTGATCAGCCTGCGGTCGCTGCTGACCACGATCAGACTGGCATTGCAGGCACTGACGAACTTGTCCCACCGGGTAAACACCGGCACCGAGACCTGTCGAGACAAAGCATCCGCCCGCTCCGGGTCGGCATCCAATAGACAAAGAGCGGCCAGCTGGACGTCGGGGTAAGCACGAAGCTGGTGCAGCAGCGGCGCCACCTCGTCCGCCGCCACCAAGCATGCAAGCAGACTCCTGGTGGTCGCCTCTCCGCCAATAGTTGGCTTGAGGTCCCTACCTAGCACAGGGGCGCCTTCTCATTGTTGCTTACCTAACTCAGATACCACGGTCCTCCTGTCGCTTCAACACGCGAGGGACTGTCCTCCAAAAGATAGCCCCAGTGTGGTTTATGCATCACAGTGGCGCACTAGGGTTGGATTGCGTGTGGCCTCTCGATGAGCCCTCGCCGCCACATGTCGCAGTTCCCGCGGCATCTGACACTTGGCCGCCGGCCCTTTGGCCGGCCCCCACTCGGTTCCGATCTCCGGAGCGATGGCTCGCGCCCACCCCGGTCTCCTTTAAATAGACGCCGCCGGCCCTCGGACTAGTTCGTCCTGGCGCCAAAAAAAGGATTCGGACAGCCACCGCTCGACGGTGCCACCGCGAGCCATCGCTGCCGGGGCCAGCCGCCGACAGGTGACGCCGATGGGCTGCGGTCAGTCGACGTAGTAGCGCTGGTACTGCTTGTAGTAGCTCGCGGCTTCGCCGCTGGCGTAGAGCCGGTACTGGTTCATGTTGACCGCGGTGAGCACGCAGCCCGCAACCTCGGCGTGCACCTCCGCCAGCAGGCGCAAGGCGCCGCCGACCGCATCGGAGCCGGTGCTCCGCCAGCGGATCGCGAGGATGATCCGATCCGCCAGCCGGGTCGCCACCCGGGCGTCCGTGACGGCGAGCACGGGCGCGCAGTCGATGATGATCTGATCGTACTCCCGGCGTGCCGTCTCGATCAGACGGCGCAGCTTCGGACTTTGCAGGAGCTCCAGCGGGTTATGCGGCGGCCGGCCCACGACCACGAAATCGATGCCGCTCTCCGGCTCGTGCTGGATCAGCCGGTCCCGCGGCAAGGTCCCGTTCAGATGGTCCACCAGACCATCTTGATGGAGGCCGTCGCCGACCCGCTCATGGAGGGTCGGCCGCCGCAGGTCGAGGTCGATCAGCAATACCTTGAGGCCGGAGTTGGCAGCGCCCGCGGCCAGGCTGATCGACAGCGTGGTCTTGCCCTCCTCCGGCAAGGCCGAGGTCACCATCAACACCGAGGCGGCATTCTGATCCGACATGCGCAGGCCGGTGATGATCGAGCGCGTCGCCTCGGCGAAGCCCGAGAATGGCCGCTCGACGACGTAGTGAGCAGGTCGCAGCAGCGCTTGCCGCCCGCTGATCAGGGGCAACACGCCAAGCACGCTGACCCCCAGCTCGCGTTCGAGCTCGCGGCCGCTGCGCACGCGGCGATCCAGCCCTTCCACCAGAAAGGCGAGGAAGGAGCCCAACATGAGCGACAGGGTGAAGCCGACCAAGGCGAACACCTGGGGCCCCGGGGTGACCGGCTTGTCGGGCGCCGCCGCGACGGTGACGATGCGGGCGTCCGGAGCAATGATCTGCTCCTGCTCCTGCGCCTCCTTGTACCGGCGCAGGAAGGTCTCGTACAGCTGCCGGTTGGCCTCGGCCTGGCGCACGAACTCGCGCAGGCGCACCTCGGCCTGGCCTTCGCGGGCATTCTCCTGCTTCAGCTCCGCGAGATCCTGCGCGATCACGTGCTCCTGGCTCTCGAGGCCCTGGAGATCATCGGCCAGCGCCCGCACGCCCCGCTCGACCTCGATCCGGATCTTGTCCTGGATGCCGGCCATCTCGGCGCCCAGGTTGAGCATCGTGGGATGGCGGGGGCCATAGGTCTGCGCGAGCTCGGCCCGCTGCCGCAGAAGGGTTGCTTCCTCGCCGCGCAGGCTCGCGATCAGCGGCGAGTTCAGCTCCTGGGACAAGCCCTCCACGCTGGATGAGCGGGCGCGGCTGAGCTTGGCCTCGAGCGCCCGTTTCTCCGCGCGCAGCGCCACCAGCTGACGGTTGAGATCGAGAATCTTCTGGTCGTTGAGCGTGCTGCCATCGCCGGCGCCGGCGTTGAAGAGGCCGCTGGTCGCCCGGAACTCCGCGGCCGCCTTCTCCGATGCCTCGACCTCGTGCTGCAACTCGATCAGTCGATCCGCGAGCCAGCTGGCCGCACTCCCGGCCGCGCGCCGCTTGCGCTCGACCTGCGCGCTCACGTACGCCTCGGCGAGGCTGTTCGCGATCCGCGCCGCCTTCGCCGGCTCGCGCGAGGTGAAACTGATGTCGATGACGTGAGAGCCGCCGGCCTGCGCGACCTCCACCCTGGCCGCGAAGCGATCGAGGGTGGCCACCGCCTCGTCCATGCGGTCCTGCGCCGCCCCGGCCGCCGGGTTGTCCTCGGCTAGGCCGGCCGCCATGAGCCACGACGCCGGGAGGATCGACGCAATGGTCCGCAGAGGCTCCGGCAGTCCGCCTGCGACTTCCGGTCCGTCATCGGAGGCGGGGCGGCTGAATTCCGGATCGCCGAAGAGCGCCTGATCCGCCATGACCCGGCCCAGAAGCGAGCGCGAGGTGAGCAGCTGGATCTCGGTCTCGACCAACGGGACGCTGCCCTCCTCGTCGGCGATGACGTCGAGCAGCGCGGCATCGCGGCGGTCGATCACGACCTGCGCGGTGGCGGTGTATTCCCGCGTGATCTTGTAACCGGCCAGGATGGCGAGGCCGGTGCCGACCGCGACCACGGTCACGATCAGCGACAGATGTCGGCGCAAGACGCTGCGGACCTGGTCGAGCGTGAAGGCCTCGCGACCCGGGCCCCCTCCCGACGGCGGGGGCAGGGTGGGATGGCGCGCCAAGCCATGTTGCTGCGAGTGCAGTCTTTGAACTGCCATGTGCGCCCTCAACTCGTTACGCCTACGATACTCGCCTCCGTCGCGTCGATAAAGGCCACCATGGTGGAATCGACACCGATCGATGCGTCAAATGGTACTTGATCCGCAGGTGTATCCGTGCGGCAACACAAAAGGAGCCCGAATCGAACGCCACCTGTCGCCGTGGCGCTCAGCCCGTTGGCGCCACGCCGGACACGAACGGCCGTGGACCTCCGGCACGGCCGGCAGCGGCCGAGCGCAACGGCTCGACGTCGTCGCGCGCCTCTTCGGCGTCGCACCCACCTGAAGTAAGATACCGCGTGCTCGGTCGTTTTCCACGGGGCCGCCGGAGAAGCCGCCCGAGCGCACGACCGTGCCGGTCGCGCTGCGCTCGACGTGGTTGCGCAGCGCGCACCGGCCCCATAGTTTCTACTCATGGCAACGCGACACCTGATCGAAGCGCGGACGACGCCGTCCCTTCTGCCGCTTGTGGGCCTGGGCGCCTATTTCGTCGCGAGCATCTTCTATGTCTTTCCGAGCGGCAATCCACAGCCGGCCGACTTCCTTCTACTTCTCACGATCGTCGCGACCCTGCTGGTGGCGTGGCGGCAACTTCCGTACGATCCGGTGCTCTACATCGCGATCGCCCTGTTCAGCGGCTGGATCGTCGTCGTCAATGTCGTCTGGTTCTTCCTCAGCCCCGACTTCGTCTTCTTGAGGAAGACGTCTTTCTATCTTTACAACGCGGTGGTGTTCCTGTTCGTGGTTACCGCCGGCTATCATGACTGGCAACGATTGAAGGTGGTGATCTGGTGGTCGTGCGTCATCGCACTTCTAGCTCAGCTTCTCTATCTTGAATTCTTGTATGTCGGAGAAGGCAAGCGGGCTACGGGTACCTTCAACAACCCGAACCAGCTCGGCTACTGGGCGCTCCTGGTGATGGCGTGTCTGGCGGTCGTCAAGGAGCGCAACCCGCTCGGGATCCTGGACGTCCTGGCGCTCGGCGCCGGTTTCTACGTCCTCATGCTGTCGCTGTCCAAGGCGGCATCGATCTCGGGCATGCTTCTGGTTCTGCTGATCGTGGCGTTCTGTCGATTACAGCGGGCATCGGGCTTGGTGCTGAGCGTCGCCCTGGTACTCGGGGTTTTGTTCCAAGTCGCGAGCGGTGGTCTGGTCGAGCGCTTCATGAGCTTCGAGTCGGTGGCCAACCTCGACCACCGCCTGAGCAGCATCGGCGAGTCGAAAGACGACAACCTGCTGCAAAGGGGCTACGTCCGGCTCATCCAGAACCCGCAGTATCTGGCGTTCGGCGCCGGCGAGGGGGGATTCGAGCGGCTGACCCAGATCGCGGACAAGCAGACCAAGGAGCTGCACTCGACGCTCGGCACCATCCTGATGTCCTACGGCCTGGTCGGACTGGCCCTGTTCGGCCTGCTGCTGTTCGTGATCTTCGGCCGCGCGCCGCTGGCCAGCATCGCCTATCTGGGGCCGGTGATGCTCTACAGCGTCACCCACGTGGGGGTGCGCTTCTCGGAATTCTGGATCTTCCTCGCGCTCGTCTACGCGCAGGCGCGCTTCGGCACCTGGGGCGCGCCGACCGTCGCGCCGTCCTCAGACGCGGCGCGTTGGTGACGTTCCCGGTCATGCCCCTGGTCGACGGGTCTCAGGCGCCGAACTTGGCGAGCCGCCCGGCGTGAGCGAGCGCGAGCGGCAACAGGTACTTCGCCTCGAGCTGTCCGAGCCCGCCGTGCAGACACTGGGCCTCGCCGAACGCGGTGGCCCCGTCCGGCCGACACGACCGCGCCGCCAGCACCACCGGAACCGGATGCCAGCTGTGGTTGCGCAGCGGCGCCGGCGTGCTGTGATCGCCGGTGACGATCAGGACGTCGGGGCGCAGGCCCGCGACGGTGCCGACCTGGGCATCGAACGCCTCGATGCACTCGACCTTGCGCTCGAAATCGCCGTCCTCGCCGGCCGCATCGGTGTATTTGTAGTGGAGGAAGAAGAAGTCGTAGGCATCCCAATGCTGGCCTAAGGCCTCGACCTGCTCGGCCCAGTTGCGGCCGGGGGCCAGGACGGTCATGCCGACCAGCCGGGCAAGCCCGCGATACATCGGATAAACCGCGATCGCCGCGGCGCGCAGCTGGTAGACCTCCTCGAAGCTCGGCATCGGCGGCCGGCGGGCGATGCCGCGCAGCGTGATCATGTTGGCCGGATGCTCATCCTCGAGGATCGCCGCCGCCTGCTCGACGAAGCTCTCGATCAGCGCCGCCGTGCGCTCCGATCCCGGCGCCCGCGCCGCCACCGTGCGCGGCGGCACGCCGGTCCGCCCGGGATCGGTGTCGTCGATCTCCGCCTCGAGCCCCGGGCCGCGCAGCACCAGGACGAAGCGGTAGTCCCGCACCGGCTCGACCACCACCTCGACGCCTTCGAGCCGGATCTGCCGCAGCTTCGCCACCAGACGACGACCGACCTCGGTGCTGATCCGCCCGGCCCGGCGGTCGGTGATCTCGCCGCTCGGACCCACGGTGCAGAAGTTGCCGCGGGCGGCGACGTCGTCCGGGCCCAGGTCGAAATCGATGCCGAGCGCCTCGAGCACGCCGCGGCCGATGCTGAAGCGCAGCGGGTCGTACCCGAACAGGCCGAGGTGGCCGGGTCCGCTGCCCGGCGTGATCCCGGGCGCCACCGGGATCGAGAGACCGCACACGTTGCCCGCCACCAGGGCATCCAGGTTCGGGGTGGCGGCCGCCTCCAGCTCGGTCGGCCCGCCCGCGGCGACCGGCAGACCGCCGAGACCATCCGCCACCAGCAGCACGATCTTCGATTGGTTCCGGATCGCGAGGTCCTTGATCAGATCCAGCATGGTCGTCGTCCTGGCTCGCCACGGTCCCTGGCGCAAGGGTGCGGTATGGCTGCCCGGCAGCCGGAAACGTCTGCCGCCCAAAGCGCGATGGTAGGAGATCGCCCGGGGCGGTCAAGGTCGCGCCGCCCCGCCTCGTGGCGCCACGGAGCCCTTGCCTTCCGTGCCCACTCTCGGCGCGGGCCCCGAAGGGTTGCCCCCGCTCAAAGATAGCGCCGGCGAATCGAGGTCTTGACGCTGTCCAGGAGCACCGCCAGCAGCATCAGGCCGCCGCGGAGCACTTGCATGTAGTAGGGCTCGAGGCCCATCACGGTGATCGCGGTGTCGATTGACGAAAGCAGCAGCACGCCGGCGAACACCCCGGACAGCCGGCCGATGCCGCCGCGCAGGGACACGCCGCCGATCACCACCGCGGCGAACGCCTCGAACAGCATGCCGAGCCCGAGGTTGGGGGTCGCGCCATTGGTTCGGGCGGCGAGCAGCCAGCCGGCAAGCGCCGCCAGCACGCCCGACATGACGAACACCGTGTAGAGCACCCGCCGGACGTCGATCCCGGCCCGAAACGGCGCGATCGGGTTGCCGCCGACCAGATAGACGTGGCGCCCGAACCGGGTGCGGGTGAGGATCACGTGGAACGCCACGTAGGCGAGCAAAAGGATCACCACGAGCAGCGGCAGGCCGAGCACCTCGGCGGTGGCGACGCCGCGGAAGTCGTCGGGCAGGCCGTACATCGAGCGGCCGCCGGTCAGGACCAAGCCCAGGCCGCGGATCGCGATGTAGGTCGCAAGCGTGACGATGAAGGCGTTGATCTGAAAGCGGATCACCAGGACGCCGTTGAACGCGCCGGCGGCGGCGCCGAAGGCGAGCGCGAGCACCAGGGTGAGCCAGGTATCGAGCTCGATCCCGGACGCCGAGCCGCGGCTCGCGGCGAGCCAGGCCGCGAGCATCGCCGCGAACGCCATGACCGTTTCCACCGACAGGTCCATGTGGCCCGCGACGATGCAGAACGACAGGCCGATCGCGATCAGGCCGACGAAGGTCGCGTCTGCAGGATGTTGAGAAAGATCCCGAGTAGGAAGAAATGCTCGATGGTCAACGAGAAGACGACCAGGATGAGCGCAAGGATCAGCCAGACCAGATGATCGAGGACGAGATTGAGCAGCGCCGCCCGGTCCAGCGCCGCCGCCCGTTCAGTGCTCCGCGTTTGAACCGCCATGCCGGAGTACGCCTGCCAGAGCCAAAGGTGCCGGCTCCAGGCTTAGCGTCCGGTGGGGCGTTCGCCAAGCCGGCGCTCTCGCTCAGCCAGGATGCACGATGCGGGCGTCCGCCGGGACACCGCAACGGCGGGCCGCCCTGGGGCCCGCCCGCTCGCGGCGCGACGGCACCCGCCAGCAAAGGCGCGCCTTATTCCTGCTTCTCGCGGAACGTCTCGTGACAGTTGCCGCAGCCTTGCTTGCCAAGCGCGCCCACCTGCCGGGCAATCGCCGCCTGGTCGCCGCTTTCGACCGCCTCGACCAGCTTGGCGCTCTCCGCTTCGAAGGCGTTCGCCGCCTCCTCGAACTCGCCCCACTGCTCCCAGATCACGGGCAGGGCTACGGACTTGACCTCGGTGTCGTCCTTGCCCGAACCCTCGGGAAACAGGCGCAACAGGTTCTTGCTCTGCTCGTGCAGCGCATGGGCATGGCCCGCCAGCTCGTCGGTCCAGCTCACCTCGCCCTTGACCACGGCGGCGATCATGGTGATGTGGGCGCCGTTCGCCTTCATGAAGGCCTGGCGATACTTGATGACGTTGGCCGGCTCGTCCGCGGCGAAGGCCGCCGCGCCCGCCGTCGTCACCAGCACACCAGCGGCCGCGATTGCGATCCAAGCGCCTGACTGTCGAGACATGCAGCTGTCCTCCCTGAGATCCATTGCGACGCCCATGCTCGCAGAGTTCCGCGGCGATGGGAACCGTCTGACCGCCACCGCTTCACAGACGCTTAGGAGGTTTGACTTATTCCCGGATCGATGCCCAAAGAGGGTGACGGCGCCCCGGGATCCGGCGCCCGCGCACACGAATCGACACGCCAAGGATGGCCACAGCTTGAGACCCCCTTCACGAAAGCCTCACGCATTGGTGAAAACGACGCATCGGCGCGTCGTCCTCGCTCTGTCGGGGGCTCTCTTGTCGGCGGCTCTCGCGGTGCTCGCCGCCGGCGCGCCGCAGGCGGCAGCGCCCGAGCCGCCGATCGTCGCCTTCGATCGGTTCGTCGCCGAGAGCAATCCGGTGTGCCAGTTCGGTCGCGCCGCGGACTGCGTCGACCGCGC
Source organism: Geminicoccaceae bacterium (assembly GCA_050729115.1). GTDB lineage: Bacteria > Pseudomonadota > Alphaproteobacteria > Geminicoccales > Geminicoccaceae > JBKPNX01. The sequence goes on from JBOHKK010000133.1 coordinate 14,998, forward strand.
CTGGCGGTTCGCCGACGCCGACGGCAATGAGGGCCTCTCGGTGGCGGAGCTGCAGGCGATCCGGACCGATGTCGAGGTGTGGGCGATCTGGCGCCAGGCCGACCTTGCCGCCCACGAGCGCTCCGGCATCGCCATGGGCCTGTGGCTGATCGACGCGGTCGGCCTGGACTACCTCCACGCCGCCTACGATGCCGACGGCGACGGCCTGATCAGCCGCACCGAGCTGCTCGCCGACGTGCGCCTCGACGAGCGGCCGATCGGGGCGGTGCTGCTCGATCCCGCGGCGGTCGACCACGCCGCGATCGGGCGCCGCCTCGGCCTGCCGCCATCGGTCCTCGATCGCCTGCCGCTCGATCAGGCGGACTAGCGCATTTTTCGATCAGCTCGCACCAGCCCGCTCCCCCTCCCAACCGCCCCAAGGGTACC
>JBOHKK010000134.1:0-15413 GCA_050729115.1 Geminicoccaceae bacterium
CGCCCGGGATGATCGCGCTGATCGCCGGATGGGCGAGCGGGAACTGGAGCGCCGCCGCCGCCAACGCCACCCCATGGCGCCGGCACACGGCATCGATCCCGCGCACCCGCTCGAGCACCGCAGGCGGCGCCGGCCGGGAGTTGTAGGTGGCGCCTGCGATCGCGCCCTGCGCGAGGATGCCCGAGTTGAACGGCCCGCCGACCACGACCCCGATCTTCTCATCGACGCACAGCGGCAGCAGCTGGTCGAGCGCGCCTTGCTCCAAAAGCGTGTAGCGGCCGGCCAGGAGGATGCAGTCGAGGTCGGCATCGCGCGCGAAGCGCAGGCACGGCTCGACCTCGTTGACGCCGATTCCGAGGGCCTTGATGACGCCCGCCCGGCGCAGCTCGTCGAGCGCCGGCCAGGCGCCCTCGATCGCCGCGCGATAGTGCGTCTCGAAGCCCTCGCGGCCGTGCGTATAGGCGTCGACGTCGTGGATCAGCAGGATGTCGATCGTGGCGAGCCCGAGCCGGCAGTGCGACTGCTCGATCGCGCGCATGACGCCGTCATGGCTGAGGTCGTAGGTCGGGACGAAGTCGAGGCCGCCGGGGCGCAGGCCCGGGTAGGCCTGGCCGGGGCGGCGCGGCGTCAGCCAGCGGCCGACCTTGGTCGAGACCACGAAGCTCGCGCGGGGCAGCTGGCGCAGGACCTGGCCGAGGCGCAGCTCGCTGCGCCCGTAGCCGTACAGCGGCGAGGTGTCGAACAGGCGGGCACCCGTCTCGTACGCGACACTTACGATGCCAAGGCCCTCGTCCTCGGGAACGGCCCGGCGAAAGCCGCCGAGCGGGCCGCAGCCCAGGCCGAGGCAGGTCACCTCCAAAGGCGCGCTGCCGAGCTTGCGCCGGGTGCCGGGATCGTACCCCACGGGCTCAGGCCTCGAGGTGCTCGCCGGGCGGCACGCGCCGGCCATTGTCCCGGAACGAGCCGCAGGGCAGCGCGCGCAGGCTGGTCGCGGATCTCAAGCCATCCCCTCCGGATCGAGGGTATAGAGCTCCTGGGGACGCCGCACCCCGCGCAGCGCGTAGCGGCCGACCGAGACCAGCCGCCGCCGGCTGCGGCCGGCGGCGTCTGCGAATGCCGGCGACAGCAGCACGCCCTGATCGAGCGAACGGCACATGGCGGCGATCCGGCTGGTCTCGTTGACCGCGGGTCCGACCACCGTGAAATCGAGCCGGTCGAAGCTGCCGATGTTGCCGTAGAACACCTCGCCGACGTGCAGGCCCAGATAGAAGCGGGTCACCGGCAGGCCCTCGGCCAGACGGCGCTGGTTCAAGGCGGCGACGCGGCGAACGGCATCCTCGGCCGCATCGATCGCCTGGCGGCAGGCGTCCTCGGCCGCGGCGGCATCGAAGATCGCAAGAATGCCGTCGCCCATGAACTTGAGCACCTCGCCGCCCTGGCCCCGGAGCGCGGAGACGACGGCATCGGCATAGTCGTTCAGGAGCGGGATGATCTGCGTCGGCGGCGCGGTGTCGGTGATCCGCGTGAAGCCCTGAAGGTCGCTGAACCACAGCACGGCGCTGATCTTCTCGGCGACGCCGCGCTCGATGTGGCCGCGCAGCACGCGATGCCCGGCGTCGCGCCCGAGATAGGTCTCGACCAGGGTCTCGGTGATGCGGGCGATGGATGCGCCTTTGATGGCGAGCGCGAGGCAGGGAACCAGGAACTCGAGCGCGGCGAGATCGGCGTCGTCGAAGCCGCCGGGGCGGTCGGTCGACCAGGAGGAGAAGGTGCAGTCCATCAGCCCGATCGCGCCGCCCGTGCCGAACCGGTTGACCATCGCGACGTAGTCGGTCACCCCCTGGCGCCGCAGCTCCTCGAGAATGGGGAACTCCAGCTGGTCGTTACCGAGGCGTCGGCGGAACGTCGTCTCACCGCTTTCGTACAGCCGATGGAATGGGCTCTGCAGCCACTTGTCGTCGCTGCTGTCGGGGTCGAGGCGGCCGTACTCCGACTGGGTCGGCCCGGTCGCATCCCGCTGCCACTCGAAGATCCGCCCCTGCAGGATCGGATGCAGGGTGTCGATGCCGACCACGGTCCGGGTGAGCGGTAGTCCGCCAGCCACGGCGCTCTCACAGAAGCCCTCGAGCAGGTCCAGCTCGCGCCGACCGGACAGCCCGGCGGCGGCGATCCACTCGATCAGTGGCAGGAAACGCGCGTCATTCATGGCGCATGAGATGGGGGTGGTGAGCGCAGCGGGCGAGCGCACTCTTGCCAGGAACCCCGCCTCCGACTCAAGCCTGCCCCGGACCGGCACGCGCCGATCCGGAGGTATTCTCCGTGATTGCCTCGAGGAGGCACGACTTGTACACAATTTCAGTCGAGATTGGGCGCCGGTGCCACCCCGCCCGCGCAGCTGGCGTACACGACCTCGATGGCCGGGGAGGACGGTGCCAGGTCATGTCCCTCAGCAGCTGGCGTTATAAGCGGTCTCCGTATTCCTTGAAGGCAACAGCAATAGCCGCATCGAGCCACCGCGCGAAGGCATTCGCAATCTCCTCCTCACGGGTCTTGTAGGTAAAGACAAACGCTTCCACCGAACAAACAAAGAAGTCTTGAAAAACGGACTCTCTGTCCTCGGAGTCTTCGAATGACTCTAAGCGCGCGAAAGAAGTCGCCTCCATAATGCCCGACAGTTCGCGCCCTATATGGTAAAAAGATATGACGAACACTAGTCTTTCACGATCAACTCGAATTGAAGCTTTGACGAAGTAATGGTCCTCGTCGAAGTTGGCATGCTTCCCGCGCTGTTTTGCGGATTGGATGACTTCAAATCTGTACCAGTGAGCGTTGCCTCGGTCTGGTCCCCCATCTGCGATATTGATTTGTGGGGCCACGACGCCAGCGATCGAGTCCTTTAGCTCAGAGAACGCCTGCTCCAATTGCCTCCGAGTGCGTGTGCGAAGCGCCGCGGCAAGGCTGTTCACTCCCCGCAGTTCCGCATGCTTGGCTTCTCGACGCCTTCCGAATTTCTGCGCCAAGCTCTCGATGACCGCCGAGGTTAGCGTCCGCTCATGGGAGATTGCTGTGTCGGCATCGACACTCAGGGCCTGCAGTATCGCGGTGCGTTCGAGGCCCGCGAACAGGGATGCCAACGTTGACAGATCGCCTTGATCCGCAGTTTCGAGGGCTTCGATGTACCCCACGCGAAGGTCTCGATCTATTACCAGCGGAAGCAACTCAGATCGGAGCAGCACCAGGGTCGTCACCGCACGCGCTACACGACCATTGCCATCCTGATAAGGGTGAATTTGCGTAAAGCGATGATGCAACCACGACGCAACAATGATGGGATCTTCGGCAGCGTAGTCGCCAAGCCAACGGAGCAGATTCTCCATCTCTGCCTCGACATGCACGGGCGGGCAATACTCGTGAATGCTCCCGTCGGAGCGCCGAGGGTTGTTTTCAAGTTCTTTGAATTTACCCTTCAGCAAAGGGATCTCACCGCGGCGGCCAAACTGGTCTATGGCGACCGTCGTGTCTTGATGGCGAGCCAGAATTGAGTGTAGCTCGTGAATTACTCCCTTCGTAAGGGGGCGGTTCCTAGTCACGCAGTCCATCACCAACTGAATCGCAGCCTCCTGATCTCTCAGAATGTCGATCAGGCGAGAAGGTTCGATATCCGTGCTGGAGCGAGAAACCAGTTCCTCGACAAAGCCATGAGCTACGAGAGCTTCAGTAGTCCCTCGGTCAAGGTCGTACAGTCGTTCTAGGATGCCGGTCTCAACGCTCATGCGGCGAATAAGCCGCTGATTGAACGCCTTCAGACCTTCCGGACTTAGTTCGTGAAGGCGTTCCCTCGATGCCCACCACGTCTCATAAAGCGGCCCCATAGCGGCGAGATCGATTTGCCTGTCGCGTTCCGAAAGCGGCTGGATGGGCTTCCATTTGTAGTCGGTCGCCTCCTGTCTAATCTCCTCCGCTCCTGTCGCTTGTTTAGGAACAGTGCCCAGAATCTCACCCAGGGTCTGTCCAGCGGCCTCGGCCTCCCGGTCAATTATCTGTCGGTTCCCGCCCTTCAGCACCTTCGCTTCGGCTCCGCTTTGGACGGGGCCTTGGCGCTCGACGCGGCGCGTCGGATTCAGGCTTTTGGGGTTCTTCCTCACCGCCCGACCCTCTCACATTGTGACCCATTCCGTCCGACGAAACAGCAGTCGTTGGCTTGCTTCCGCTCACAAAGCGCGCCTACTCCGATTCGTCATCAGAGTCTTCGACGTACCAAGGCTCCGGTACCGGGCCTTCGGCGCCCACCGGTGATGGTCCCTCAAGTCTGCTCTACGCATAGCGCTTCCACAGCCGCGATGCCATGACCTCAATGTGGTATGTCATTGTATTTCATGGTTTTCCCTTAACCGTAGGTCGAGCTCATCGAGCGGCATCATGGTGCGGCCCTGTTCGACCTGCTACAGGCCCTCGCGCACCGCCTTGATCGCCTCGATGCGGTTGGTGATACATTCCCAGAGCGTCTGGTAGGCGCGCGTCCTCGATCACGAGCGGCGGCCGGTCGTCGATCCGGAGCGTGATCGGCCGGCGCTTGCGCTCCATCCGATCGACGTATTGCGCCGTGGTCGGATCGCCCGGCGCCCCGGCGGCCCGGTCCTTCTTGACCTCGAGCATGGGCGGGGTCCTTTCTTGTCCGCGCCCGACCGTAGCACGATTCGCGCCCGGGGGAGGAATCGCCGATGAGGATCACCGAGGTCGAAGCCCTGTATCTGCGCCTGCCCGAGATCCACGCGCGCACCGACAGCTCGCAGGATGCCCTGATCGTCCGGATCACGACCGATGCCGGGGTCATTGGCTGGGGCGAGGTCGACGGCTGCCCCTGGGTCACCAAGGCGATCATCGAGGCGCCGATGTCGCACACCCTGGTCACCGGCCTGCGCGCGCTGCTGATCGGCGAGGACCCGCTCGAGATCACCCGCCTCTGGCGCCAGATGTACCAGGGCACGCTGTACTACGGGCGCGAGGGCGCAGTGATCCAGGCGATGGCCGGGATCGATCTCGCGCTCTGGGACATCAAGGGCAAGGCGCTGGGCCAGCCGGTGTACCGGCTGCTCGGCGGCGGCTTTCGCAAGCAGGTGCGCGTCTACGCCTCGAACATGTTCCAGTTCACCGCCGCAGCGACCGCCGATCGCGCCAGGAAGGCGCAGGACGAGGGGTTCACCGCCGTGAAGTTCGGCTGGGAGCCGTTCGGCCGGGACCCGAAGACCGACTGCGCCTATCTCCAGGCAATCCGCGATGCGGTCGGCGACGACATGGACGTCATGCTGGACGTCGGCCTGATCTGGGACGCCAAGACCACGCTCCAGCGCGCGCGCCTGTTCGAGCCCTACCGCCTCGCCTGGATCGAGGAGCCGCTGCATCCGGACGACCTTGCAGGCTACGCCAAGGTCGCGGAAGGCACCGACGTCAGGATCGCGGCCGGCGAGGAGGAGTGCACGGTCGCGGGCTTCACCCGGCTGATGGACCTCGGCCGGATCGACGTGGTTCAGGTCGACCTCACCCGCTGCGGCCTCACCCAGGCGATCAAGATCGCGGCGCTTGCAGAACAGCGCGGGCTGCCGGTGGTCAACCACAACTTCACGACCGACATCAACGTCGCCGCCTCGCTGCATTTCCTCGCCAGCGTGCCCAACGCCTTCATCATGGAGTACTGCGTCGAGCCCTCGGAGATCAGCCGGTCGCTGGCCAAGAACCCGATCCCGATCGTGGACGGCCACGCCGCCGTCCCCGAGGAGCCCGGCCTCGGGGTCGAGCCCGACCCGGCGATCATCGAGAAATACCTGGTGCGCTAGGGGCCTGAGCGAAACGTTTGAAAACCTTCGCGCCCACCGGTCGTCGTCGTCCTGAAATGCGGCGGCGCTATATGGGACCGGCGGCTACGCTCCGCCGGGGCGACAGATGGCCGCCGCCGCGATCCGTTCCGGCCGCGGCGATTTTGCGGTAGGACGCCACCATGGCGACCATCATCGGAACCTGGAGCGGCCACGGCGTCGGCGCGTGGCGGCGGGAGGCGCATGCGCTCGCGAGCTTGAGCGTGCCGATCGTCCTGACCAACGTCGGACAGGTGGCGATTCAGACCACCGACGTGGTCATGATCGGCTGGCTGGGTGCGGATGCGCTCGCGGCGAGCGTGCTCGGGGTCAACGTGATGTTCGTGCTGCTCCTGTTCGCGATCGGCGTCGTCGCCGCGACCGCGCCGATGATCGCGCAGGACCTCGGGCGCCGCCGTCATGCGGTGCGCGAGCCGCGGCGGACCGTCCGCCAGGGGCTGTGGGTGGCGCTGGCGATCGGTCTGCCGGCCTGCGCGCTGCTCTGGCAGATCGCCCCGCTCCTGCATCTGCTTCGCCAGGATCCCGAGCTCATTGCCGCGGCCGAGCCGTACGTGCACGCCGCCATGTGGGGCTTCGTGCCGGCGCTGTGGTTCGTGGTCCTGCGCAACTTCATCGCGTCGCTGGAGCGGCCGCGCGCCGCCATGGTGGTGATGTTCCTCGGGGTCGGCTTCAACGCGCTCGCCGATTACGGCCTGATCTTCGGCGCCTTCGGCCTGCCGGCGCTCGGCCTTCAGGGCGCCGGCATCGCGACCGCGCTGACCAACCTGCTCCTGTTCGCGAGCCTGCTCGGCTTCGTTCTGGTCGATCGCCAGTTCCGCCGATTCCATGTCCTTGGCCGGCTGTGGCGACCGGACTGGACGCGCTTTCGGGAGATCTTCCGGATCGGGCTGCCGATCGGCGTCACCCTGGTCATGGAGGTCGGGCTGTTCGCTGGCGCGGGATTCGCCATGGGCTGGATCGGGACCGCAGAACTCGCGGCGCACCAGATCGCGCTGCAATGCGCCTCGGTGACCTTCATGGTGCCGCTGGGGCTCGCGCAGGCGGCCACCGTCCGGGTCGGCCTCGCCGCCGGCGGCGGCGACGCGCCCGGCATTCTGCGCGCCGGGTGGACCGCGCTGATCATGGGCGGGGTGTTCATGCTGGCCATGGCGACGGTGATGTGGACCGCGCCCCGCGCGATCGTCGGCCTGTTCATCGACGCCGGCGACCCCGCGAATGCGCCGGTGGTTCAGGCGGCGGTTGGATTCCTGGCGGTGGCGGCGCTGTTCCAGCTGTTCGATGGCGGCCAGGTGATCGGCGCGGGCGCGCTGCGCGGGCTCAAGGACACCCGCTGGCCAATGGTTTTTGCCGGCCTGGCCTATTGGGTCGTCGGCATGAGCCTCGCGATCGGCCTGGGCTTTGGCATGGGCCTTGGCGGGCTCGGCATCTGGAGCGGGCTCGCCGTCGCGCTCGCGGTCGCGGCCGCGCTCATGATCGGCCGGTTCATCGTGCTGCAGCGGCGCCGCGCCGCCTCGACCTCGGCCGCCGCGGGCCGCGCCGGGGCGATCGTGTGACCAGAGCCGGTCCGGCCTGCGCCTGCGGTTGCAAAGCCGCGCGGCTGCGGCATGCTGGCGGCAGAGCATGACCGGGAGGGGACCCGTGACCGACAAGACCATCGTCACCTGTGCGGTGACGGGCAGCATCACCAGGCCCGAGCAGCATCCGGGGCTGCCGATCACGCCCGAGCAGATCGCCGCCGCCGCGATCGATGCGGCCAAGGCGGGCGCGGCGATCGCCCATATTCATGTGCGCGATCCGGAGACCGGGGCGCCGTCGATGGCGCTCGAGCTCTACCGGGAGGTGGTGGACCGCATCCGCTCGAGCGCGACCGATCTGATCGTCAACCTGACCACGGGGCCGGGCGGCCGCTTCGTTCCGAGCGACGACGATCCCAAGGTGGCGGCCCCGGGCTCGAACCTGATGCGACCCGAGAAGCGGGTCGAGCACGTGCTCGCGCTGAAGCCCGAGATCTGCTCGCTCGACCTCAACACCATGTGGTTCGGCTCCTCCGCGGTGATCAACACACCCAGGAACGTCGCGATCATGGCGAAGGCGATCCAGGGCGCCGGCGTCATGCCCGAGCTCGAGGTGTTCGATTCGGGCGACATCCAGCTCGCGCAGCAGCTTCTGGAGAGCGGCGTGCTGCCGCGACCGCCGCTGTTGCAGTTGGTGCTCGGGATCAGGAACGGCTTTCCGGCGACGCCCGCGACGCTGCTCTATGCGAAGTCGCTGCTGCCGGACGATGCCATGTGGGCGGCCATGGGGATCGGGCGCATGGAGTTCCCGATCGTCGCCCAGGCGTGCCTGCTGGGCGGCCACGTCCGGGTCGGCCTGGAGGACAACCTGTACCTCGGCAAGGGCGAGCTGGCGCCGTCCAACGCCGCCCTGGTCGAGCGCGCGGTGACGCTGGTCGAGCTGCTCGGCGGCAGCGTCGCGACCCCGGCCGAGGCGCGTACCGTTCTCGGCCTCGCCCCGCGCCCCTGATGCATTTTGAGAGAACGAGCCGGAACCGACGGATTCCCTCGACCTGACCTACCTCGTTCCAAAACAGTGTGTTGGGCGCCAGCTCGGCTGTGCCACAGAACTCGGGTCTCCTGCTTGGTGATCTAGGTGCTTTGCCTCATGCAGGCGCTTGGCCCCGCTAGGCAACCCGAAGCCGATCACGGTCCGAGTAGGGGTCGATCTCGACGACGATCTTCCGGACGGCGGGCCGCGGCGCCTTGCGACGGCCGATCGCCTGCATGGTGATGAGGCCGGCCGCTTCCAGCTTGGCGAGCGTGCGCGTGAGGTTCGGCTGCGAGCGTCCGGTCATCTCGGCCAGCGCGGCGACCGACTGCGGCCTGCGGTCGCGGATGATCGCGAGCAACCGCCGGTTCTCCGGCGTCAATAGCCGGACCACCGCCTCCACTGAATTGAAGCTGGGCCTGGCGGCATCGGGTGCGGCTGGCCGCTCCCCGCGCGCCACCGCCTTCATCTCGTCGCGCAAGGACCCGAGGTTCTGAAGTTTGTGGCTGGTCATTCGACCTCCGTCCGACTTCCACGTCGACGACCTTCGTCCCAATTCCGCGCTCGCCCAGCACCCGTTCCACCTCGTCGAAGAAAACGTCGATCAAGGTCTCGGCATCCTTGAACGCGTAGGGCCGGCCTGGATCCTTCTCGGTCCGATGCCAGTGATCGCTCGCCTGCGGCGCTGTCTTGAACCGAGCGCCCCTGGCTGGAACGCCATGCGCGTTGTCGAACCCGACCAGCCGGGCACCGTCCGGCGCGTGCAGCGTGAACGAGTACGACAGGCCGTGTGGTCGCTCCACAGTTGCCTCAACGCGCCTGATCGCGAACTTGAGCCAGTAGCCTTCCTCAAGATCTTGAGCCAGTAGCCTTCCTCAAGATGATGGACGCGCCCGTCGAACGCGAGCAGGAACTCGAGCCCGTATTCGGCTTCGCGCTCGTCCATATCATCTCATGATATAGCATCAGACAACCCTGCGGACGAGGAGAAGTATCCCGCGCAGCCTGTGAGCTGCCTTGACCAGCGCGGCGCCGGCGGGCAGCTACGCCTTGGGCGCTGTCGCGTTGGGGTGCAGGGAAGCGGTCGGGCGCCGGCCGAGCGCCGTCTCGCGATACAGGATGAACAGGCCGCTTGCGGCGACGATCGAGGCCCCGAGCAGCATGGCCGCCTCGGGCAGATCGCGCCAGAACAGCGCGCCGAGCACGAGCGCCCACAGCATCTGGGTATATTGGAAGGGCGCCACCAGGGCGGCGGGCGAACGCCGATAGGCGGCGATCAGGATCAAAAGCGCGCTGCCGCCGAGCAGGCCGGAGGCGGCCATCAGCGCCAGATCGGGAAGGCCGGGCACGACGAAGGTGTGGCCGAACGCCGCGCTCATCGGCACCAGAACGGTGAGGCTGCTGTAGAAGGCGATGCTCGTCGTGGTCTCGGTGACGCTGAGTTTGCGCACCAGAAGGATGGCGCAGGCGGAAGCGCACGCGGCCCCGAGCGCCGCGAGACTGCCCGCGCCGATGGGCGCGACGCCCGGTCGGAGCATGATCAGGACGCCGACGAAGCCGACCAGCACGGCGCTCCAGCGCCGCCAGCCGACCGCCTCGCCGAGGATCGGCACCGACAGCGCCGTGATCAACAGCGGGGTCGCGAAGATGATCGCGTAGGCGTCGGCGAGCGGCAGCCGGCTGTAGGCGTGGAAGGCGAGGAAGCTGCCGAGCATCCCGAGCGCCCCGCGCAGGAGGTGCAGCCCAAGCCGTCCGGTCCGCAGCTGGAGCAGGCCGCCGCGTCGGGCAATCACCATGGTGATCGGGATCAGGGCGAAGAGAGCGTTGAAGACGACCAGCTGCGGCACCGGGTAGCTCGCGCTCAGCCACTTGATCAGCGCGTCCATGACGCTGAACAGGCCAAAGGCAAGGGCGGCCAGGCCGATGCCGGAGGCGGCCACGTGGCTGGTCGCCGCAATCTCAGGTTGGATGGTGGTCGTCGAGGCCATCGAGGCGTCCGCCCATCGAGGCATCCGGGCGGCAGCGGCCGCCAGAACCAGCTCGCGATGTATGCCCGCAGCGAGCGTTTCGCCACAGCGGGTTTCGCATGGCTGCCGTGCAGCCGTGGCGGTCCGCGGGCGTCACGCGCCCGCGGGCAACTCCTGGTACAGCTCGCGGATCGCGCGAAAGCCGATCATGTGGACCTCCTGCGTCTCGAGCCACTCGATGAAGCTCGGCGCGGCGAACAGCTCGTACTCGGCGATCCGCCAGTCGTTCGGGTGCAGACGCTCGACCTCGCCCGGCGTGCTGCAGTGCAGGGACAGAAATGTCACCCCGGGCACTGCCAGCTCGACGATGTGCCGGTAGGCCTGATCGCACGGCCGCTGGCGCATGGCGAGGCCCATGGCGAAGGCATCGATCAGCGGCGTCCCCTCGGCCGCGAGACGGTTCAGCACGCGGGTGTAGGCGCCGGCCTCGATCGGCCCCATGTCGAGCACCGACAGGTAGGTCCCGATCCGGCGCGGCAGCAGCACCGGCAGGCGGTAGCGCCGCCCCAGCGCCAGATAGCTCTCGACGAACTCCGGGGCCGCCGCGGCGCCCATGTGGGTGTCGAGATGGGTGACGTCGAGACCGGCGGCACAAGCCGCCTCGACCTGCGCGCGCATCTCCTTCTCGACCGCGGCTCGATCGGCATGGCGGCGCAATGAGCCGACGTTCGACCAGAAATAGCCGTCGTCATCCATCAGTCCGGAGTCTCGCGATGCGGTGGAGATCGGCCGCCAGCGGCAGGCGCGGGATTCGCTGGTCAAGGTCAGGTGCACGCCGAGATCCAGCTCGGGCTGTTCCTTGGCCAGCGCGACGATCTCGGGAAACCAGGAGCAGGGGACCATGACCGAGCCGGTGGTCACGAAGCCCTGCTCCGCGAGCTCCACGAAGGCGCGGTTGGCGCCGTGGCACACGCCGACGTCGTCGATATGCGGAATCAGGACCCGCGCATCTGCGGGATAACCGAGGGCGGCGGCGAGACTGGCCATCGAAGCGCTTTCTACTTACAGGACTCCATACTTTTTGAACACATCGGCAAGTCGGGCACCCTGGCGCAGCTCGTCCCGGGTGCGATCTTCGCCCTCGACCTTCGCCAGCGCTCCCTGGACCGTCTGTTTGGCGACCGGCTGCGGCACGACGACCACGCCGTCGGCGTCGCCAAACACGAGATCACCCGGGTTGACCGTGACGCCGGCGCACTCGATCAGGACGTCGAGCGCGCAGACCTCGCCGCGGCCCCTGGAATCGAGCGGGCCGATGCCGCCGTGGAACACCGGAAACTTCAGCTCCCTGATGGCGTTGATATCGCGGACCAGGCCGTCGGTGACGCACCCCTTGGCGCCGCGCGCCATGCTCGCGGTGGTCAGGAGCTCACCCCAGGGTGCGATGCGGCCGGAGGCGCCGCAGCCGAGCACCGGCACGTCGCCGGGCTCGAGGTCGTCGATCAGGGCGATCTCGAGCGCGTACGGGTTGTGCCCCGGCGGCACGTGGTAGACGTCGCGATACAGGCCGGTGCGCGCCCGACCGCACAGAATCAGACGGTCGTCGAGTGGCCGGATCGATGGTGGCAGCACCTGATGCCGATAGCCCTGGGCATCCAGCACATCCGAGAGTACGGCGGCATAGAGCGACCGGCGCGCGGTCTCGATCAGCTGCTCGTCGACGACCATTCGACGTCTCCCCTGATGCGCTGGCGGATCGCAGCCGCGATGCGGCTGCATGTGGTCACGTCCGGCTATACTGTAGATCTGGTCGCTCGGACAGATCAGGAATCACACCGTGGCGACGAAACCCGGCTCAGCCCGTGCGGCGGGATCCGACCGCTCCTCGAGGCTGCCGTATCGGCGCGGCGCCGACCACGCCTAAGGTATCGCCTCCTCGGAGGGAGCAAGCGCTGCGCGACGGCGCCGGCGTCAACGCCGACGCCTTGGGATCGTGGACTCGGGCCGCCACCGATCGACATCTCCTGGCAGGCTATTTCGGAGCGCGATCGCACATACGGGCAGTTGTCAGACGCCGCGCGGCGCGGCAGATTGAGCCCCCTCGGCCAACGCGCCGCGGATAACCAACAAGGGAGGCAAGACCTATGGATCGCGTTCATGAGCAGGAGTCCGTCGGTCGGATCGGGTCGGCCGGAACCCCCGGCTTCGACCGGCGCTCGTTCCTCGCAGCCGGCGCGGCCGCGGCCGCCACGACGGCTATGGCGCCGTCGGCGCTCGCGCTGACCCAGGGGTTCCCGGTCGGGCCGGAGCCGATCCGTTATCCGTCCGCCGTCTGGAAGGTCCTGGATGACCGCTTCAGGAAGTACATCATCGGCAACACGCCGCTGGTGCGGGAATGGACGGGTGCGCTGTGGGCGGAAGGACCGGCCTGGGACGGGGTCGGCCGTTACGTCGTGTTCAGCGACATTCCCAACAACCGGCAGATGCGCTGGGACGAGGTGACCGGTGAGGTGAGCCTGCTGCGGTCGCCGTCCAACTTCTCCAACGGCAACACCTTCGACTGGCAGGGCCGGCAGATCTCGTGCGAGCACCAGACCGCGCGCGTCGTGCGCTACGAATACCAGGGCGAGCCCACGGTCCTCGCCGAGGCCTTCGAAGGCCAGCCGCTCAACGCGCCGAACGACGCCGTGGTGCATCCGGACGACGGCGGCATTCTCTTCACCGATCCGGGCTACGGCAGCCACTGGTATTACGAGGGCAACGTCCGCGCGCTCGAGCTGCCGACCAGCGTCTACCACATCGACGCTCAGAGCGGGCAGCTGACCAAGCTCAGCGACGAGATCATGAAGCCGAACGGCCTCTGCTTCGCGCCCGACTACGCGATCCTCTACGTCGCCGACACGGCGCCGACCCACCACCCCGGCGAGAAGGCGAAGATCATCGCCTGGGACGTCCAGGACAACGGCCGCAGCCTCACCAACCGCCGCGAGTTCGCCACCTTGGATGCCGGCTTCCATGACGGCATCCGGGCCGACGTCGACGGCAACATCTGGTGCGGGACCGGCTTCGGCGGCGCCGGCGTCGACGGTGTCCACGTCTACGCGCCGGACGGCACCAAGATCGGCCAGGTCGTGATGCCCGAGGGAACCGCCAATCTGTGCTTCGTCGGCAAAGACCGCAACCGGCTGTTCATGACCGCCAGCCAGTCGGTCTACACGCTCTACACCGCCGCCCAGGGCGCCCACATCACCTGACCCCTGGCGCATCGGCGATGCGGGGCCCGCCGGCCAAGCCGGCGCGGGCGTGTTCTGGGGGCGATCCCGGCGCCTCGAATCGCCGTCGGGCAGCACCCGCGATCGGGCGGCTGGCCTCGCATCGCCGTGCGCGCGGCATGTCCTTGCTACGGCCTCCCGGCGGCACTACCATGCCGGTCAAAGACGGCTCGATCGCGTGTTTCAACGACGCCTCGAGAGCGAACGGTCGGGAGGTCACGATCCACCACGCCACAAGAAAGTCTCTGATGCGGCGCGCCCGGCGCTCGGTTGCTGTCGGGACGGGCGGCATCGGCGAAGCAGTGCCACCTGCATGGGAGAAGGTGGCTGGAGTCAACCAAGGAGGCAGGGGACATGTCTAGGGTGCAAGAGCACGACTCGATCGACCTGGCCGAGCCGGCGGTCAGGCAGGTGAAGGACAGAAGCGACCTCGACCGGCGCCGATTTCTCGCACGCGTCGGTGCCGCGGGCGTCGGCGCCGGCGCGCTGGCGATCGGGGCCCGGGCCGCGCTGACCCAGGAGGCCATGGCACCGCCGAGCACGGTCACCAGCCCGCCCCGCGATTTCGGCCCCGGTGCACCGCCGACCACCTATTTCTGGGATCCGGACATCATCGCGGTCGATCCCGCCTTCAACGGCCTCGCGCAGCCGAACGCCGCCATCCAGCGCCTGTGGACCGGCGGGCTCTGGTGCGAAGGTCCGGCCTGGAGCGGCGAGGGCCGATACCTGGTCTGGAGCGACATCCCGAACAACCAGCAGATGCGCTGGATCGAGGACGACGGCCATGTCTCCGTCTTCCGCATGCCGTCCAACAACAGCAACGGCAACACCTTCGACTTCCAGGGCCGGCAGATCTCCTGCGAGCATCTCACCCGGCGCGTCGTGCGCTACGAGCTCGACGGCTCGATCACCGTCCTTGCCGACTCCTTCGACGGCAAGCAGCTGAACTCGCCCAATGACGCGGTTCCGCATCCGGACGGCAGCATCTGGTTCACCGACCCGCCTTACGGCGCCCAGCTCTACGAAGGCACCCCCGATACCGCCGGGGGTCCGAGCAACCCCGAGGGCAGGCTCAACAACCGGGTCGGTCAGCCCGTCGGGGTCAGCGACGCGACGCAGGAGCTGCCCACCCAGGTCTATCGGTGGGACCCGAGCGGCCGCCTCGATGTCGTGATCCCCGACGACCGGGTCCCGAACCCCAACGGCCTGTGCTTCTCCCACGACTACAAGCGACTGTACGTCGCCAGCACGGGGCCGGCGGGCAAGGGCGACATCCACCTCCTCGACGTCGGGTCGGACAACGAGCTGTCGAACCAGAGGGTGTTCACCGACTGCATGGTCGACGGGGTGAAGTGCGGTCCCGACGGGCTGCGCTGCGACGTCTTCGGCAACCTGTGGGCCTCGAGCAACGCCGGCCGCGCCGTCGGCTACAGCGGGGTGACCGTGTGGAACCCCGATGGCAAGCTGATCGGCCGCATCCGGATCCCGGAGATCTGCGGCAACGTCTGCTTCGGCGGTCCCAAGCGCAACCGGCTGTTCATGGCGGGCAGCCAGTCCCTCTACGCCGTCTATACCGCGACCCAGGGGGCGGCGCCCGGCTGATCCCACCGCGCGTGGGCGCCAGGCACGGGCGCCCGCTGGGCAGCGGGGCGCCCGATCTGGCCTGATGCCGGGCTCACAAAGTTCGAACCTTCGTTCGCCCGGCATCATCCTTCTTTTGGGGCGCGCGGCCGACCAGCCAGCCCCGCGCGCTGCGG
>JBOHKK010000135.1:0-15289 GCA_050729115.1 Geminicoccaceae bacterium
GTGCCGCCGCCGCGCGCCCTGGCCGAGCAGGCCGCGGCCCGGGCCCATGCCGGCCATGCCCCGCCCGACTACGCCGTCCAGGTCGCGGCGCCGGGCCACGATCTGGTCCTGGTCGCGACCCCGGCCACGATCGGCGACAACCGGATCGATCTCTACCTCACGGACGGAAAGGGCCAGCCGGTCGGCGCCAAGGCGGCGGAACTGGCGTTTGCGCTGCCCGAGATGGCCATCGAGGCCCTGCGCGCCGATGCTGCGGCGGTCGCGCCGGGCCATTTCCGGGGGCGCGTCGACCTGCCGCTCGCCGGCCACTGGCAGGTGCGCGCCGATCTGCTGGTCGATGATTTTACAAAGCTGTCGTTCCAGGCCAGGATCGTGATCGCGAGATGAGGCGGGGCGTGCCGAACCGGTGCGCGACATGGCTGTTGGGGAGCCAGAGGGTCGTTGGGGAGAGGGTGATGGCGAGGCATCTCAAGGTCGCGGCGGCGCAGCTCGGCCCGATTCACAAGGCGGACGATCGGCCGAGCGTGGTCGCGCGCCTGATGGCGCTCCTGCGCGAGGCGCATGCCGCGGGCGTCAAGCTCGTGGTGTTCCCCGAGCTGGCGCTCACCACCTTCTTCCCGCGCTACTGGTACGACGAGATCGAAAAGATCGATGCCTGGTTCGAGCGCGAGATGCCGAATGCGGCGACCCGGCCGCTGTTCGATCTCGCCGCCGAGCTGAACGTCGGCTTCTGTCTCGGCTATGCCGAGCTCGCCGAGGAGGGTGGTGCCGCCCACCGCTACAACACCTCGATCCTGGTCGGACCACACGGCCGGATCATCGGCAAGTATCGCAAGGTGCACCTGCCCGGGCACGCCGACCATCGCCCCGGCATCCCCTTCCAGCATCTGGAGAAGCGCTATTTCGAGGTCGGCGACCTCGGCTTTCCGGTGTGGCGGGCGTTCGATTCGATCGTCGGCATGATGATCTGCAACGACCGGCGCTGGCCCGAGGCCTATCGCGTCATGGGCCTGCAGGGCGCCGAGCTGATCCTGCTCGGCTACAACACCCCGACTTACAACATCTACCATCCCGAGCCCTGGCATCTGCGCATGTTCCACAACCGCCTCGTGGTGCAGTCGGGCGCCTATCAGAACGGCTGCTGGGTGGTGGCGACCGCCAAGGCGGGCGAGGAGGACGGCCACGGCCTGATCGGCGGCTCGTGCATCGTCGCCCCGACCGGCGAGATCATGGCCCAGGCGCTGTCCGAGGACGACGAGGTGATCGTGTTCGACTGCGATCTGGACCTCTGCCATCACTACAAGAACACCGTGTTCGCCTTCGACCGGCACCGCCGGATCGAGCACTACGGGCTGACCACCGCGCAGACCGGCGTGGTCCCGCCGCCCGAATGAGCGGCGAGCGGGGCGGGGCACGGCAGCGCGCTGCCCTAGGAGCGATCCAGCGCCGCGAGCGCAGTGGATGTCAGGAGGAACAACCGCCTCGGCTGGAGGGGGAACGGCTGAAACCCGAACCGGCGATAGAACGCGGCGGCAGAGTCGTCCTTGGCGTCGACGACGAGCGCGAACACCGCGACCGAGCGTGCCGCGCCGAGGATGCGGCGCACGGCGTCCGCGAGCAGCAATTCGCCCACGCCTTGCCCGCGGGCGCGCTCGTCGCGCGCGAGCCGGCCGATTCGCGCCGCAGGAATCGCATCGTAGCGCGGCAGCTTGCGGGCGATGTCCTCGGGCAAGTCGTCGAGGGCCAAGGTGAAGGAGCTCAGGCTGTAGAAGCCGACGATGCCCAAGTCGTCATCGATCGCAACGAATACCCGCGCGATGTGACGCCGCTCGTCCTGGCTGGCGCGGCGGCGGAACCAGTCGTCGATGTCGGGCTGTCCGGAGGAGAACGTCGCCCGGTCGTGCTGCTTGCCGAGCGGCTCAATCCTTGCGATCAAGTAGGCTCAGCCGAAGAGTTCGCGGTGACGCCTAAGCGCCGCCACCAGCGCCTCCGTAGGCTCGGGCGGGTTCAGCACCGCCTCGAGGAAGGCGTCCCGGTCGGCGCCCCTCAGAGCCATGCGCTCATGCTCGTCCAGTACCCGTCGCGCGCCCTCGTAGGCAAGGTCGCCGGCCGCCAGACCGGTCACCGACATGGCCCGCCGGATGGCCTGCTTGGCCGATGGCGCGAGCCGCAGCTCCATGCGCTCGGTCTTGCGCTCTCGGGCCGTTCGGTGTCGGCTGCGTCGGGGCGAGGTTGCCATCAGCTTCTCCTTGTTTGCGACATCAATGTACGGGCGGGCACCGTGCGCGACAAGCCCCCGGCCATGGGCAGAGACACGCGGAACCTGAGGAGAGCCAGTTGAACCGGGAGCCGAGCATCGACGCCGTGATCGGCTTCTACGAGACCCATCCGATCAGCGAGTACGAGATCCTCGAGAAGCTGCGCGCCGACGGCATCGACCAGGGCGCGCTCACCGAGGACATCCTGCAGAACTACGACCAGGACCATTTCGGCGGCCTGGAGGCGGTCGACGTCCTGGCCGAGAAGGCCGGCATCACCAGCGGGGCCCGCGTCCTGGACGTGTGCAGCGGCATGGGCGGGCCGGCCCGCTACCTCGCGCATCGCCTCGGCTGCCGGGTCACCGGGCTGGACATCACCGAAAGCCGGCACGAGGGCGCGATCCGCCTGACCCGGCTGGTCAAGCTCGAGCATCTGGTCGACTTTCGCCTCGGCAACGCTCTCGACATGCCGTTCGCGGATGCCACCTTCGACGTGGCGATCGGCCAGGAGGCGTTCGCGCACGTGCCGGACAAGCCGCGCCTGATCGCGGAGTGCGTGCGCGTGGTCAGGCCGGGCGGGATCGTCGCGTTCACCGACATCCTGCGGCGTGACGGCCTGAGCGAGACCGAGCTCCAGCGCCTGCGCCACGGCATGACGTTTCAGCCGCTGGAATCGCTCGATGGCTACGGCCGGCTGCTCGCCGAGCGCGGTTGCACGGTGCTCGCGCGCGACGACCTCAGCGCCTGGTGGACCGAGGTGCTGAAGCGGAGGCTCGAGATGTATCGCTCCTTGGAGGACACCACGGTCGCGAAGTTCGGCCAGGCGCATTTCGCGAAGTGGGACGAGACCTACGCGTTCTTCGTCGGCCTGTTCGCCGCCGGGCGCCTCGGCGGCGGCCGCTTCGTCGCGCGGCGTGGGCGTTGAGCGTGCGCTTCGATCTGGCGGAGCTCTCGCCGGCCGAGCGCTACAAGCTGCTCGGCGGCCTGATCGTGCCGCGGCCGATCGCGCTGGTCACCTCGCAAAGCGCAAAAGGCCGCATCAATGCTGCGCCGTTCAGCTTCTTCAACGTCTTTGCCGAGGAGCCGCCGCTGATCGTGCTCGGGCTCGGCCTCAGCCCGCTGGGCGGCGCCAAGGACACCACCGTCAACATCCGCGACGTCGGCGAGTTCGTGGTCAACCTGGTCGACGAAGCGATCGCCCTGGCCATGAATCTGTGCGCGATCGACTTCCCGCCCGAGATCAGCGAGGTCGAGGTGGCCGGGCTCGAGCTGGCGCCCAGCGAGAAGGTCGCGCCGCCGCGGATCGTCCAGGCGCCGGTCAATCTGGAATGCCGGCGCTACGTCACGCTGCAGCCGGCCCGCGAGCGCTATCTGGTGATCGGCGAGGTGGTGATGGCGCACGTCCGGGACGGCGTGATCGATCCCGCCACCCTGCGGGTCGATCGCGACGCCTATGCCCCCATCGGCCGCCTGTTCGGCGGCGGCTACGTGCGCACCCACGACCGCTTCGAGATGCCGCGGCTCACCTACCGGGAATGGCTCGCGAAGCGGTCCGGCGGCGGCCGGGAGTGAGGCCGCCCCGGCGCGCGATCCGTCGAACCGGTATTGCGCAAGTCGCGGCATGCTGGTTGGCTTGGGAACCGTCGCAGGGTGGCGTCGTTGCCGCAGCGGCGGTGCCTTTCCAACGAACGAGGGTGGCGGCGATCGCGGAACGCTCTCCAGAGGCCGGCAGACCGCACCGCATTCGGCTCGCCGCCGGTGCGGCGGTCATCCTCGTGCTCGCCACGTTGCTGGTCTGGGGGTTCGTCGTCGGCATCCCGGCCGTGCCCGGGTTCGAGCTGTCGGTCGCAGGCGTCGAGCGCACCATCAGGTCCTGGGGGATGTGGGGCGTCGCCGGCGCGATCCTGCTGATGGTGCTGCACAGCTTCGTGCCGTTCCCGGCCGAGATCGTCGCGATGGCCAACGGCATGCTCTATGGCCCCTTGTGGGGCACGCTGATCACCTGGACCGGAGCGATGCTCGGCGCCTGGCTGGCGTTCGGCCTGGCGCGCTGGCTCGGCCGGCCATTCGTGCGCGCCATGATCGCAAGGCGCCACCACGAGCAGCTCGACGACTGGGTGGCGCGCCAGGGCGGCGGCGTGCTGTTCCTCAGCCGCTTCGTGCCCGTGATCTCGTTCAATCTGATCAACTACGCCGCCGGCCTGACCGCGATCTCCTGGTGGACCTTCACCTGGGCGACCGGGCTCGGCATCCTGCCGCTGACCTTCCTCATGGTGCTGGCGGGCCACGGTCTGTGGTCCGGCGCTGCCGCCGCTTGGCTCTGGCTCCTGCTCGCGGCGCTCGTCGGCTGGCTGATCTGGTGGGCGTTCGCCCGCCGCCGCGCAGCTTGATCGGGCGCGACGCTCATGCCGGGCTCGCACCGCCGGTAGCCTTCGCGGCGTCATCGCGAGGGCAAGCGCCCGTGGCGATCCAGCACCGACGTCGGTGGTCGGTGCCGAGCGGCACGCCAACCCCGCGCGCGATACCGACCGCGAAGGTCACGGCTTTGCAGGGGTCGGTTGCCACCGACGGGACCGGGGCATGCAACCGGCGCGCCGAGCAGCCGGTCGCCTTCGGCGTCAATTGCGAGGGCCCGCGAGCGCCCGTGGCGATCCAGGAGCGGCATTGTGGATTGCTTCGTCGCTGCGCTCCTCGCAATGACGGTGCCGAGGGTGGCCTCCAATGCTCTCTCAGGGCAGCATGATGCCGCCGTCGACGAAGATCGTGATGCCGGTGGTGTAGGCGGCGCCGGGGCTGGCCAGATAGGTCGCGGCTTCCACCATGTCCTCGGGGTCGCCGAGGCGGCCCATGGGAATCGCGGCCTCGCGACTCGCGCGCACCTTCGGATCGGACAGGTGCTCGCGATTGAAGTCGGTGAGCGTCGCGCCCGGGGCGATCACGTTGACGGTGATGCCGTCGGTCGCGAGCTCGTAGGCCATGCCGCGGGCGAGCTGGGCGACGCCGCCCTTGGTCGTGCCGTAAGCAACCTGGCCGGCGAGCGCCAGCTGCTGCACGATCGAGCCGATCACGATGATCCGGCCCTTGGTCGCGCCCGCCCGCATGATCCGGGCCGCCTCGGTCGCGCAGGCGAAGGTGCCGCGCAGATTGAGCGCCATCATGTGGTCCCACTCGGCATCGCTGATCTCGAGGATCGGCTTGCGATGGATCGCCGCCGCCGCGGTGACGATGATGTCGAGGCCGCCGAGGCGCTCGGAGGCATCGCGCACCAGCTGCCGGCACACCTCGGCCTCGCCGAGATCGGCCTGGAGGGAGAACGACACCTGCCCCAGGCTCTCGATGTCGGCGACCACCGCCGCCGCCACCTCCGGCCTGCTGTGGTAGTGGATCGCCACGTCGGCGCCCTCGCGCGCGAACCCGAGCGCGATCGCGCGCCCGATGCCGTAGCTGCCCGCTCCGGTGACCAACGCCTTCTTGCCGTCGAGCCGCATCAATCGCCTCCCTCGCCATTCTGCAGCACCGCCCCGATCGCCATGGTCACCGCCGCCTGGGTCGGATCGACCACCGGCATGCCGAGCGCGTCGGCGAGCGCGCCGCGATATTGCGCCATCCCGGCGCAGCCGAGCACCAGGACGTCGGCGCCATGCTCGTCCTTGAGCCGACCGCCGACCTCGACCATGCGCCGAAAAGCACGCGTCGCGTCCGCGAGTTCGACCACGCCGAGGCCGAGCGGCGCCTCGCCCGCGAACCGGGCCTGCAGCCCGAGTTGGCGCACGTAGCGCAGATGCCGCGGCAGCGAGGACTTGAGGATCGCGACGATGCCGAAGCGCTCGCCCTGCGTGAGCGCGGCGAGCAGGCCGCACTCGGCGATGCCGAGGACCGGCTTTGGCGTCGCCTCGCGGGCGGCGTGCAGGCCCGGATCGCTGAAGCACGCGATGACGAAGGCGGCGGCATCCTCGCGCGCTCGGACCAGCCGGCAGATCGCCGGCACGACCTGCTCGACGTGCGCCTGGGTCTCGATGCCCGGCGGCCCTTCGGCGAGCGTCACGCACTCGATCGCCGGGCCGCCGGCCAAGCGCCACGGTCCGAGCGCGACGGCGATCGCCTCGGTCACGGCCGCGGTGCAATTCGGATTGATGACGACGATCCGCCCGGTCACCCGCTCACTCGTCCGCTTGTCCGTAGACCTGTCTGCCGGCTATGTCTGCCGGCTCCGGGCCGCGCGCGCAAGCCCGGCTGAGATTCGACGGGCGATCGCGCCCGCGCCGGTCGGCCCCGGCTGCGGCGACCGCGCCGGCGGCGCCGTGGCGAGCGCACGGGCATCACAAGCCGTCGAGAGTGTAGATCGACTGCGCGGTGCGCACGCCGCGCAGCACGAAGCGTCCGATCGAGACGAGACGGTCGGCCGACCGCGTCGCCGAGCTGGCGAAGGCCTCGGAGACCAGGAGGTTGAGGCCGTGCTGGGCGCACAGCGCCTCGATCCGTGCCGCCTCGTTGACCGCGGGGCCGATCACCGTGAAGTCGAGCCGGTCGGCGCTGCCGACGTTGCCGTAGACGAGCTCGCCCAGATGCAGGACGATGTCCAGGTCCATGATCGGCCGGCCGGTCGCCACCCGCTGGCCATTCAGCTCGCGCACGCAGCCCAGCGCTTCGGCCGCCGCGTCCAGCGCACGCTCGGAGGCCGCCGCGGCACAGTGATCCTCGAGCGGGAAGGTGGCGAGCAGGCCGTCGCCCAGGAACTTCAGGACCTGCCCGCCGTGCGCCGCGACGACCGGCACCACGCAGTCGAAATAGTCGTTCAGCATCGCGACCATCTCGTGGCGGCCGTGGTTGTCGGCGATGCTCGTGAAGCCGCGCAGGTCGGCGTAGAAGATCACCGCGGAGATCACCTGGAGCATGCCGCGGCGGATCTCGCCGTCGAGAATCCGCCGCCCGGCCTCGGGGCCGACATAGGTGTCGAGCAGGTTGACCGTGATCTCGTGCCCGAGCCGCGCCGAGAGGGCGAGCGCGAGGCGCGGCATCATGTGGTCCAAAAGCGCAAGCTCCCGGCTCGAGAACCCCCGCGGGTGCCTGGTCGTCCACGAGGCGAGGACGCCGGTATTCTTCTTGCCGAGCTGGCCGTCGACGCCGAAGCCTACGATATGGGCGAGATAGTCGGTGCCGCCCTCGCC
Source organism: Geminicoccaceae bacterium (assembly GCA_050729115.1). Taxonomy (GTDB): domain Bacteria; phylum Pseudomonadota; class Alphaproteobacteria; order Geminicoccales; family Geminicoccaceae; genus JBKPNX01. The sequence continues at coordinate 7,427 of JBOHKK010000135.1, forward strand.
GCGCAGCCGCTCCACCACCGGGAAATCGACCGCCGCCATCTCGGCGAGCCGGAGCCGCATCCGAAGCTGGTGCTGGGCGAGCATGTGCCGGAAGGGGCTCCTCAGGAACTCCTCCGATTCGACTTCCTCGTGGATGTACAGCTCTTTGCGGGTGCCCTCGCCGGCGCGCCAGGAGCAGCCGGTGCCGCGCACCGTGGGATGCAGGGTGCGGGCGCTGATGTAGCCCCGCCAGATCGGTACGCCGAGGTCGATCATGCGCTCGCAGAAGCCCTCGAGCAGCGTGCCAAAATCCACGCGCAGCAATCCTTGCTGCACGATCCAGTCGGTGATCGCGGTGACCTCGGGGGCGCGATCCAGCTCGCTTGCCCGGGCGCGCTCGGCTATCGCTGCGAGCTGGGCTTCGGCCATGGCGGCAATGACCTCTCTTCGGCGCTGTACGATGCACTCGACGACGCGCGCCGCGCCTCTCGCGCCGGACCCGCGCCCTGGTTAAGGTGGTGCGGCCAGCGTGAAACTTCGAGCCCGGGGATGCGACGCGATGCGGCTTGGCGATTTTTCGGTTCTGACGTTCGACTGCTACGGTACCCTGATCGACTGGGAGACGGGTATTTGCGAGGCGATCCGCCCCTGGCTCGAGCGCCAGGGAGCGAGTGCCACGCGCGAGCAGATTCTCGCCGCCTTCGCCGAGGCCGAAGCCCCGCAGCAGACGGCGACGCCGGGCATGCTCTATCCGGAGCTGCTGGCCCGCGTGCACCTGAAGATCGCGGGGCACTTCGGCGTCGCGCCCGATGCCGAGGCGGCCGCGGCGTTTGGCCGCTCGATCGCCGACTGGCCGGCGTTTGCCGATTCCGCCGAGGCGCTCGCTTACCTCGAGCGGCACTACCAGCTGGTGATCCTGTCCAACGTCGATCGCGCCTCGTTCGCGCACAGCAACCAAAAGCTCGGGGTCGCGTTCGATGCCGTCTACACCGCGGAGGACATCGGCTCGTACAAGCCCGATGCGCGCAATTTCGAGTACCTGCTGGCGCGGCTCGAGGAGCGCGGGATCGCCCGCTCAAAGATCCTGCATACCGCGGAGTCGTTGTACCACGACCACATGCCGGCCAAGCGCTGCGGTCTCGCGACCTGCTGGATCCACCGGCGCGCCGGGCAGCCGGGGCACGGCGCGACCCGGACACCGGAGGTCGAGGTGAGGCCGGACTTCCGCTTCGCGACGCTGGCCGAGATGGCCGCGGCGCATCGGGCCGAGATCGGCGGCTGAAAGGAGGGGGAAGATGATCGGACGTCCGTGCGCGTGGCTGTGCGCCGTGGCCACTTCGCTGGCGGTGCCCAGCGCGCTCGCCCAGGACGCGGCGCCACTCGTCGAGGAAAACGCCAAGGACATCGTCGCGAGCACGGTGCGCTCGCAGGGCCATCCGTGCGAGCAACCCAAGCGCGCCGTCCGGGACGAGGCGGCCTCGGCGCCGGACCGGGCCGCCTGGATCCTCGAATGCGCGAACGCCACCTACTGGATAAAATACGACAACGACCTCCCGGCCGAGGTCCGGGAGGTCGATTGACCACGGGCCGACGATGGCCCGCTGGCCTGCTCCGTCCGGGCATCGGAACGCACCAGCTCGCCCAGGCGCTGCGAGGCGAGCGAGATGAACTCGACGTTGACCGGGTCCAGCTCCGTCAGCACCTGTGCGAAGGTCGCGACGTCGCCCGCCGATGCGGCGGGTTGCAGACGTGCGCGATGCTCTTCCCACGCGGAGAACATCTCGCGCACCCGATGCTCGACATGCGGGCCGAAGTCGGCCGGCAGCGCCTCCGGATCGTAAACGCCGCGGTTCTGGGCCTCGATCTCGATGAGCCTGAGCTTTTCCCAGATCATCGAGAGACCGCCGCCACCGCCCGTCGCGCCGTCGCCGTCGCGATCCATGGTTCTGGCATGGCGTTCGACACAGCCCTGGAGGCGAACCGGGTCACGATAGGGGTCGATGATCTCCCAGCGAAAGCGGTGCGCGAGATTCAATGCGGTAAAGATCCGCGCCACGCTCTTGTGACGCACCTCCGCCTGGGTGCCCGCAGCGACGTGGACGAAGGTGATGTGGAAGGTCGCGCTGTCGTCGCCGGTGGTCTCGATGCGGCTCAGCGCCGGCATGTAGTGCTTTCCGTCCGCCGGCGAGTGCAGGACCGTGTGCATCGAGACCAACCGATGGCTTCTTACGGACTTCGCGCAGGCCTGATGGACCGCCGGCCAGAACGATCGTTCCAGCGCTTGCCGGAACTCCGGGTCGAGCGCTTCGTGGAACGCCTGCCATGAGAACTCGCCATCGCCGAGCTCGAACAGTCGCAGTGCTCCGGATCCGCGCCGGATGCGGGCGTCGGCAGGAAATCCGGCGCGCTCGAGCAGATCGCCCTTGTTGCCCACGTGGATGATCATGACGTCCTTGGGGTCGATCGAGCCCACGACCAGACGTCCGACCGCCCTGATGATGGTCTCCGCGGCAGCTTGCCGAGCTGTGCCGGCTTCTTTGGCGTTGGCGAAGAAGGTATTGATCGCCTGGAATCCCGGATAGGGCTCCTTGCCGTACAGATCCTCGAAGAAGCGATGGAGATCCTCGGGATGACCGTCCTGGCATTTGACTGCCTGGAACTGCCTCAGCGGATCAGGCAGCGCCACGTTCGGCGGATGCAAGACGACCACGCGATCGGCGTCGGGGTACATCATGCCGCGGAAAATTCCCGCCTCGTGATGGCACCATGACCAGTCCTCGTCCTCTACTCCCGTAAACAGGAGCACGAACCAATCCGATTCATAGAGTTGTGTTTCGATTTCCTCCTGCCAGTTGCGTCCCCTGGCGATGTTCTCGGAAATGAACACCTGGACTCTACCAGCGGCAGTTTGAAGAACCTCGCGGATCTCTTTGGCGGATCTCTGATCTCTTTGCTTGTGGCTGAGGAAGATCTGAATGAATCCGCGATCCCGGGCGCGCTTGCCCTTCATCTCTTTGGCGATGGGGTAGGCGCCGTCCGGATGGGCGCCGTTGGCCATTCTCTGGTACTGCGCCGCTGGCGCATCGGACAGCCCGTTGCTCCTGGCCCTCGATCCTGTCGAGCGGGCGCCCTTCCGCTGCCTGGCGTTCCTGGGCTTAGGATGGTTTGACGGCCAGTCGGTCATGAGTCTCGTCCCTGTCGAGCAGAGCGCCGGTCAGAACGTCCCAAGGCGCCCTTCGGTGGTTATGGTTGAACTATGGTCGCTCCGACCATCGCGGTCAGTGAACTGCGTCACATCTCCATGCAAAAATTCCGACAGGCAACCCGCCAAGATCCGCCGAGCTTGCCGCGCCCATACGCCAGGGCAGGGCGGCGCCCTGCCTGTCCGGAGACACCACGATCGGGACGCCCTTTTTCCCCGGGACAGCTCGGAAGCTGACCACGACCGTGGCGATGTACCTCGCGCGAGGTCCAGGACCCGGCATGCTGGTGGCGCGACCACTTCAAAGCTCGACTTCGGCCGCTTCCGGGCAGGCCGCCGAGCCTTGATCGACGCCGCGCGAGATGCTTCGTGATGGAGCATGCCCGCGCCCTCGATCGTCCGCCCCATCGTGTTGCTCAGCATGGCCTCGTTCGCCTCGGTCGCGACCGTGCGCGTCGCCGATCCGCTGCTGCCGCAGGTGGCGGCCGAGTTCGGGGTCAGCGCCGGCGAGGCTTCGGTGATCGCCACCGCCTTCGCGCTCGCCTACGGGATCTGCCAGCTGGCCTACGGCGTGCTCGGCGATCGCTTCGGCAAGTACCGGCTGGTGACGCTCGCGACTTTGGTCTCGGCGCTGACCGTGGCGTCCGCGGGGTTCGCCGGCTCGCTCGAGGCGCTCGGCGCGGCCCGGCTGCTGGGTGGCGCCTCGGCGGCCGCGATCGTGCCCATGTCCATGGCGTTCATCGGCGACCACGTGCCCTACGACCGGCGCCAGACGGTGCTGGCCCGCTTCCTCACCGGCACCATCGCGGGCATCATCTGCGGTCAGGTCTTCGGCGGCGTGCTCGGCGAGGTCGTTGGCTGGCGCGGCGTGTTCCTGCTGCTCGGCGGGCTGTTCCTTGTGATCGGCGTGCTTTTGGTGATCGAGCTGCGCTCGACCCGCGTGCCGCCGCCGCTCCTGACCAGCTCGATCAGCCTCTCATCCCTGGTCGAGAGCTATGCGATCCTGCTCCGCAGGCCGTGGTCGCGGGTCGTCCTCGCCACCGTCTGCGCCGAGGCGTTCCTGTTCTATGGCGCCTTCACCTTCGTCGGCGCCTATCTGCACACCGGCTTCGGCCTCGATTATGCCCGGGTCGGTCTGCTGCTGGGCTTCATGGGCCTCGGCGGGCTGCTCTACGCCCTCACGGTGCGCCGGCTCGTGCACGGCCTCGGCGAGCGCGGCCTGGCGCTCTACGGCGGCCTCGCCATTGCCGGCGGCTTCGTCGCCGTCGCGATCAGCCCGTTGCCGGTCGTCGCGCCCGCCATGATCCTGCTCGGCCTCGGGCTCCACATGCTCCACAACACGCTCCAGACCAACGCCACCCAGATGGCGCCGGAGGCGCGCGGCCTCGCCGTCTCGACCTTCGCCAATGTCCTGTTCATGGGGCAGGCGGCCGGCATCTGGCTGTCCGGCCTGGTCATCGACCGCATCGGATTCGCCCCGGTCTTCATCGCGGCCGGCGTGGCGCTGCTCGCGGTCGGGGTCGCCTTCGCGCTCCTGCTCGGCCGCCGCCCCGCGCCGGCCTGAGCTCCGAGCAGCGGGTGGCACCTTGAGGTCCCTGCCGGGTCGAGCGCGACCATGAGCATCCGCGGCGACCGGCGGCGCGCCTTCCACGTCCTCCGAGAATCTCAGCCCTCCAAGGAACCTATCGTTGCGGACGCCGTTGCCGTTGCGCGCCGCCCGATACAGTCGAATCGGGCCGAGTTCTACGCCGTTACTTCGGGAACCGGGAGGACATGAGCATGGCTGTGAAATCAGTCAACGATCTTCTGCTGGACGAGCTCCGCGACATCTACCATGCCGAAAAGCAGCTGGTGAGGGCGTTGCCCAAGATGGCGAAGAAGGCGAAGTCCGACGATCTGCGTCAGGCCTTCGAGCATCACCTCGAGGAGACCAAGGGCCATGTCGAGCGTCTCGACCAGGTGTTTCAGCAGCTGGATGCGCGCTCGAGCGGCCAGCGGTGCGAGGCGATGGAAGGCCTGATCGAGGAAGCCAAGGAGATGATGGACGAGGTCACCACGCCCGAGGTCCTCGATGCCGCGATGATCACCGCGGCCCAGAAGGTCGAGCACTACGAGATCGCGAGCTACGGCTCGGTTCAGGCTCTGGCCGACGCCTTGGGACACAAGGATGCGGCGCGGCTGCTCCAGGCGACCCTCGACGAGGAGAAGGCAGCCGATCAGAAGCTGAACCAGATCGCGCTCTCGGGCGTCAACCAGTCGGCCCTCCAGGCCGCGGCCTGATCGGCCGACGAGCTGCGGACGCCAGGGGCCGGCGGCCGGGGGTCGCCGGCCCGTTCTCGTCACGGCGGCGGCACGTGCCTCGATTCACGACGGCGGGACGCGCCTCGATCGGCGCGCGGCGGCCGCGGCCCGCAGGCTTGACAAGCGCTCGCGGCTCCCCTGTAAGGGCTCGCTCGGGTATCGGGACGAGAGTTTGACGATCGATTCCCGGTCGGGCTGGGTAGGGGAGCCGCACATGTCCGCGCCGCCGCAAGCCAAGGGCGCGCCGATCACCGATCGCCGCCAGCTGATCGAGTTCCTGGAGAGCGGCTGCAAGCCGAAACCCGAGTGGCGGATCGGCACCGAGCACGAGAAGTTCGGCTACACCCAGGACGACCTGCGGCCCCTGCCGTACCAGGGCGAGCGGAGCATCCGCGCGCTGCTCGAGGGCCTCGCGCGCGAGTTCGGCTGGCAGACCGTCGAGGAGCACAGCCAGCCGATCGCGCTGCAGAAGGGCGGGGCCAGCGTCACCCTCGAGCCCGGCGGCCAGTTCGAGCTCTCGGGGCGCCCGGTCAAGACCCTGCACGAGACCTGCTGCGAGGTGCACGAGCATCTCGACCAGGTGCGCGCGGTCGCGGCCCCGCTCGGCATCGGCATGCTCGGCCTCGGCTTCCAGCCCAAGTGGCGGCGTGACGAGATCCCGTGGATGCCCAAGGGCCGGTATCGGATCATGCGCGCCTACATGCCGACCCGCGGCAGTCTCGGCCTCGACATGATGCTGCGCACCTGCACCATCCAGACCAACCTCGACTTCGCCTCCGAGGCCGACATGGTCAAGAAGTTCCGGGTCGGGCTCGCCTGGCAGCCGGTGGCGACCGCGCTGTTCGCCAACTCGCCCTTCACCGAGGGCGCGCCGAACGGCTTTCTCAGCTACCGCAGCCACATCTGGACCGACACCGATCCCGATCGCTGCGGCATCCTGCCGTTCGTGTTCGAGGCCGGCATGGGCTTCGAGCGCTACGTCGACTACGCCCTCGACGTCCCGATGTACTTCGTCTACCGCGACGGCGAATATATCGACGCGGCCGGCCAGAGCTTTCGCGATTTCCTGGAGGGGCGGCTTCCGGCCCTGCCGGGCGAGGTGCCGACGATCAGCGACTGGTCCGACCACCTGACCACGCTCTTTCCCGAGGTGCGGCTCAAGCGCTTTTTGGAGATGCGCGGCGCCGACGGCGGCCCCTGGCGCTCGCTCTGCGCGCTCCCGGCGCTGTGGGTCGGCGTGCTGTACCATCAGGCGACGCTCGATGCCGCCTGGGACCGGGTCAGGGACTGGACCATCGAGGAGCACGCGTACCTGCGCGCGCAGGTGCCGCGGCAAGGTCTACATACGCCGTTTCGCGGCGGCACCGTGCAGGATCTCGCCAAGGCGATGCTGGAACTCGCGGACGCCGGCCTCACGGGGCGCGCCGAGGAGGACTGGTTCGGCCAGGACGAGCGCCAGTTCCTGACCGCGCTGCGCGGCATCGCCGAGAGCGGCCGTACCCCGGCCGAGGAGAAGCTCGAGCTGTTCCACGGCCGCTGGCGCGGCAGCGTCGACCCGGTATTCGCCGAGTTCGCGTACTGATACCGAGCGCGGAAAGGCAGGCCTTTGTGCGCTAACCAATTGAATTACGACAAATTCTCGGGTTCGTTTGGTTTTCGCGGCCCGGGTGCTCTGCATCCCGGGTTCGCCACGCGCCACCGTGGCGGACCCTCCTTCAAGCCGGCGCCAAAAGGCTAACCCCTTGCAATTGCCCGAACTCCTGGGTTCGTTTGGTTTTCCGCGAGCGTGATGTACGCAGGCCCGGCAATGCGTAATCTCCTGCGGCCGGCCTCGAGTCTCACTGTTGGTCGGACCGGCTCATAGGACCATGTTCCTTGCCAATTGTCAATTCGACGCGGCCGCGAACCGACGACGGTCCCCCGACGCTTGAGTGCCAGACCTGGGCGGTCCCGCTGCCGGGTCCAAAGCGATCGCTGACGTGCGGTCGCCCGACGCGTCTGAAAGAGGCTCCTGACGCCTTTATCCCGTGACACCTTTTTTATCCCGAAAAGGCTCCTGACACCTTTTCCTCCGAATGCACCGACGACTGGGCCCCGACGCTTGAGCATCAGACCGGGACGGCCACGCCGCCGGGATCTAGGCGGATCGCTGACCGGAGCCTTTCTGGACCGACGCCTTGCCGAAAAAGGTTCCTGACACCTTTTCTTCTCCTCCTAGGCGGATCGCTGACCGGAGCCTTTCTGGACCGACGCCTTGCCGAAAAAGGTTCCTGACACCTTTTCTTCTCCTCCAGCGGAACAGCAGGTTGTCGTCGAGCTGCTCCATCAACTGGCGCTCCGAGCGCACCGAATAGAAGGCCTGCAGCAGCAGCGCCCGCAAC
>JBOHKK010000136.1:0-15219 GCA_050729115.1 Geminicoccaceae bacterium
GCCCACCTGGGCTGGCTGGACGAGGCCGACTTTCGCATCATGGACGTGAGGGGACGAAAGAAAAGAAGCCAATCACTGTAAACCATGTCCCCAGTACGTTCTGTAAACCATGTCCCGAGTGTTCAGGCTCGCATTCTTCGCATGCACATGTGAAAATCGTGATGAAGAAGGCATGTGCTCCTAATTCGAAGCACGTGCCTCGCTCGGATTCGGTGTCCTTCCGAGACTGTTGTGGGCCGTCCTGTAACGAAGGGGGAGCAATGCCGATGTACCTGACGCGGTTTAGCTACACGCCCGAGACTTGGGCTAGACTCATCAAGAACCCGGAGGATCGACGCGCCGTGGCGAAACAGTATATCGAATCAGTCGGCGGAAAGCTGCATGGATTCTGGTACGCCTTCGGTGAACACGATGGCTACAATCTCTGGGAAGCACCGGATACCGTCTCTATGGCGGCTACGGCGATCGCTATCGGCGCCGGCGGAGCCCTGAGCTCCATCCACACGACCGTTCTGCTCACCGTCGAAGAAACAATCGCCGCTCTGGAGAAGGCGTCGTCGATCGCGTATCGCCGGCCCGGAGAGTAGTTGCGGCTCTTCGTGTAATGTAATGCAATTGTAATGAAGCCGGAGCGTGAACGAATTCAAGTTTGCAGGGCTGCCGGCGAGCGCAATGACCGGTAAAGGACCTGGGTAACAGAGGAGTCAAGGGACCTGGGTTACAGTTGTCGTCCTTTGTGGTTGTCACCCCGCCGGCGTTGAGGGCGGCCGAGATTGTCGAAGATCCGGAGCTTGGCCTCCACGAAGCGGCCGAGCCAGATCGGACCGAAATAGACATCGAAGAGGCCGAGGTCAACCTCCTCGAATCCAACGTACTGTTCACCGAGCAGCGAGCTGACGTTGACCCAGTGATTGTACCAGCGGATGCCTCCATTCTTGGAGACGCGCCGCAGCTCGAAGTGCGGCGGGTAGGTGGGCGAGGGCAGTCGCCGCGGCAGCGGCCGGCTCGACGGCTGGTAGAGATCCTGGGGCACCGCACCGTTCAGGGCCTCATGAGGTCGGAGGAGGTTGTACTCGGATCGGAAGTCGGCGAACACGTCCTGCTGCGCACGGAGATTGGCCCGGGGCGGTCGCGTGGCCTGCCGCTTGAGAACCAGATGCATGTTCTCGTGCTTCCCGTTCTGATAGGGGCTCGACGGCTCGATGAACTCCGGGGTGATGCCGAGGCGGACGAACCAGACCGAGAGCCGAGAGAGCCGCCCCAGAGCGTTCGCGGCGAAGGGAGCGCCGTTGTCGGAGCGGATCCGTTCGGGCAGACCGAATTCACGAAACAGTCTCTGGAAGACCGGCTTGGCTCGAGCGATGGAGGTGTCCGGCAAGCCCTGGCAGCCGATCAGGAAGCGAGAATGCATGTCCTGAACCGTGAGTGGGTAGCAGTAGCGGCCGTCGCGAGTCCGGAATTGGCCCTTGAAGTCCGCGGTCCAGATCGTGTTCGGCGTCGTGGCCTCGGTGATCGGTCGGCCGGGGTGCCAGCGGCGAACCCGCCGCCGGCGCTTGGGCACGAGACCGTGCCGGTGCAGGATGTTGTGGATTGTGGTTCGGGAGGGGAGCGTGAGATCCGGCCGATGCCGTTCCAGGAACCACGCGACTTTCTTGGCGCCGTAATCCGGGTGCGCGCGACGGACCTCGAGAATGGCTTCGGTGACTTCCGGCGGCGTCACCCAGGGGCACGTGTGCGGTCGCGACCGCCGGTCGTCGAGCCCGCCGGGGCCGTGGCGCTCCCACCGATCGAGCCATTTGTAGCCGGTCTTCCGGCTGATGCCATACCGTTTGCAGAGCTCTGCGAAGCTCAACAGGCTCCGGTGCACATCGTCGATGAAGCGCCTTCGTTCGTCCACGACACGGGTCTCCTGGAACGGCATCGGGCATCCCCTTTCGATGCCCGACTCAAACCTATGTCCCTTGACTCAGGTGTAACCCACGTCTGTTGGTCGGACCTTCAGCGCATCTAACTGCTAATGCCAGATCATCCTGATCAACTCGAGCTCCCGGCTGATCCGTCAAAGGATCCGGAGCACGACGACCTTGAGGCCGTGCAGCAATCAGTCCTCGATGACGTCGGCGCCTCGCGGCTCAACACCCTACAGCAAAGGGTCGCGTGGATTCTTAGCCACTACCCCGGCGCGCGCGATTCGGATGTCGGGCTATACATAAGGTTTTGGGAGCAGTTCGAATCAGAGTACCTTGAGGGCGAGTACGTACGGCTCAAGAACATATATCGGCTGACTCGGCCGGGTTCGCTTACGCGCGCCCGCGCGAAGCTCCAGAACGAATTCAAGCTATTCGTCGCCAGCCCTGAAGTACGCCGGAAGCGAGGTACACTCTCTGAGGAGGAGAAGGAATTAGCTCTTGCGCAGAAGCCGCGGGCACCCATGTACTCGGTGTACGTTGATGAGAGCGGAAAGACGGACGATAATCTCGTCGTCGGCGGTGTATGGTTTCTGAATGGTCCTGAGATCATAACTATCGATCGCGAAGCCAGAGCGATCTTGGCTGCGGCCGGCCTTTGCGAGCTTCACTTCAAAGAGATCACGGATGCCCTGTTGCCCCATTACATGGAGGTGGGTGAACTGATCGTTAAGCACCTCTCGACCATATCCTTCACCTCCATCAGCGTCGAGAGACGAGGACATAAGAACATAGACGCCGTGTTGGTGACGTTGCTCTATCACCTGCTGCTTAGGGGTGTGGAACATCATCACGGAACCGGGCGCGCGCCGTTGCCGCGAGCCTTGACGGCCTTCAAAGATCTCGAAGAGGTCGGGCGAGACAAACTCGCCTTGGCTGAGGTAAAGGATCGGCTACAGCAAGCAAGCGACGCGCGGCTTGACGGTCTCCTTCTGCCAGACACGTTCGCGCCGATGAACTCGTTTCAGAACGTGCCGGTGCAGATCGCTGACCTTTACACCAGCAGTGTCGCTCGCGTCCTGAATGCCAACGGAGCAAGGAATAGTGCTCGTGACAAGTTCGCGGACTGGTTCTTGGACCTGCTTGGCCAGCCGGGCGGGCCGAAGGGCGACGAGAAGATCGGCGACATCTCAGTCCACATTGTGCTATGATCGGCCGCATAACGAAATCGTTGAAGCTGTCGAGCTCGCAAGACGGTGCGAAGCAGCTAGCAGCAACTCGTATCGAAGTTCAACTATGAAGGTGCTGGACGGGCTCGCAGCTTAACTCTGGGCGTTAGGCACCCCAGAGTGACCTTCGGAGCGCGCCCTCAGACCCGCCACGAGGAAGCGTTGACGCCCGATTCCAGACACGGAGTGAGATTTCCAGCATGATCACTGGCGACATCAAGAACCAGATCGACCGCATCTGGGACTCGTTCTGGTCCGGAGGCATTTCGAATCCCTTGGAGGTGATCGAGCAGATCACCTACCTGCTTTTCGTCCGGCGGCTCGACGACCTGCACACGCTCGAGGAAAACAAAGCGAACCGGCTGAGGCAGCCCATGGAGCGGGGGATCTTCCCAGAGGGCAAGGACGCGAAGGGCCGGTCTTACGAGGACTACCGCTGGTCGCGCTTCAAGCACTTCGCCCCGGCCGACATGTTCGCCGTGGTCGGCGAGCACCTCTTCCCGTACCTCCGCACCGATCTCGCGCGCCAGCTCGGCAACGGCGACTCCACGTACGCGCACCACATGAAGGACGCGCGCTTCACCATCCCGACGCCGGCGCTGCTGGCCAGGGTGGTAGACATGCTCGACAAAGTGCCGATGGAGGAGCGCGACACCAAGGGCGACATCTACGAGTACATGCTCGCCAAGATCGCCACCGCCGGGCAGAACGGTCAGTTCCGCACGCCGCGCCACATCATCCGGCTGATGGTCGAGATGACCGCGCCGCAGCCCACCGACGTGATCTCTGATCCGGCCTGCGGCACGGCGGGCTTCTTGATAGCAGCGGGCGAGTACCTGCGCGAGCGGCACCCCAACCTGCTACACGACAGGAAGCTCAACGAGCACTTCCACCACCGGATGTTCCACGGCTTCGACTTCGACAACACGATGCTGCGCATAGGCAGCATGAACATGCTGCTGCACGGCGTGGAGAGTCCGGATATCCGCTACCGCGACTCGCTCGCGCAGGACCACGCGGGCGAGGAGGAGAAGTACACGCTGGTGCTCGCCAATCCGCCCTTCGCAGGCAGCCTCGACTACGAGAACACCGCCAAGGACCTGCTCCAGATCGTCAAAACCAAGAAGACCGAGCTGCTCTTCCTCGCGCTCTTCCTGCGCTTGCTCAAGCCCGGCGGGCGCGCGGCGGTGATCGTGCCCGACGGCGTGCTGTTCGGCTCGAGCAAGGTCCACAAGGAGCTGCGCCGCACCCTGGTCGAAGACCAGAAGCTCGACGCCGTGGTGAAGCTTCCCGGCGGCGCGTTCAGGCCCTACGCGGGCGTCTCGACCGCGATCCTCGTCTTCACCAAGACCAACTCCGGCGGCACCGACTCCGTCTGGTTCTACGACGTCGAGGCCGACGGCTGGAGCCTCGACGACAAGCGCACGCCGCTCCTGCCCGACGACAAGCTCGGCCCGGCGCCGAAGACCGCGCTTACAGCGGACGAGCACGCGAAGAACAACCTGCCCGACGTGCTCGCACGCTGGGCCGAGCGTGCCGGCGCCGAGTGCGAGCGCCCGCGCACCGCGCAGAGCTTCTGCGTGCCCAAGGCCGACATCGCCGCGCAGGGCTACGACCTCTCGCTTAGCCGCTATAAGGAAGTCGTGCACGAGACCGCCGAGCACCGCCCGCCGAAGGAGATCCTCGCCGAGCTGGCGAAGCTGGAGGAGGAGATCCAGCACGGGATGAAGGAGCTGGAGGGGATGCTGGGATGAGCAGTACCACTGTTCCGATCGGCGACATTTGCAGGGTCGTAGGCGGCGGTACACCGGCGCGAGACGTTCCGCAGTATTACGGCGGCGATATCCCGTGGGTGACGCCAAAGGATATGAAGATGTGGGAGATTCAAGACGCGCAGATCAAGATCACCCGAGCTGGTCTGGAGAACAGCGCCACGCGTCTTGTACCTGAAAACTCGGTGCTGGTAGTCGTCAGATCTGGGGTCTTGAAGCACACAGTCCCGGTCGCGATCAGCCGAACGCAAGTTGCAATCAATCAGGACATGAAGGCGTTCATATGCTCGGAGCACGTAGATCCAGACTATCTGGCGCGGTTCATCAAGGCGCAGTCCCCGGAGATTCTTCAATGGGTTCGTGCAACAACTGCTGACAACTTCCCGGTCGATAAGCTAAAGAAGCTGCGCATATCCCTCCCGCCGCTCCCCGAACAGCGGCGGATTGCGGATATCCTGGACAAGGCAGACGCGCTGCGGGCCAAGCGCCGCGCCGCCCTCTCCCAGCTCGAGGCCCTCACCCAATCCATCTTCCTCGACATGTTCGGCGACCCCGTAACGAATCCGAAGGGGTGGCCGGTGGCCGCCTTGGCACAGAAGTGCACTCTTGCGGGCGAGTACGGGGCTAACGTTGCATCGAAGGAATTCGACCCCGACCTGCCTCGCTACGTTCGCATCACCGACGTGACGGAAGACGGCGATCTCAATGATCAGCCAGTGTCTCCAGGCGGCAACCCGAAGGACTGGGAGCCGTATGATCTGGCTGCAGGCGATGTGCTCTTCGCGCGGTCCGGCGCGACCGTCGGCAAGACGTACATGCACAGAGCGAGCGATGGCCGCTGTGTGTTCGCTGGGTACATGATTCGGTTTCGGGCGGATCGCCACGAACTGCTTCCTGAATACCTCTTCACTTTCACTAGAAGCAGTGCCTACCGAGCGTGGGTAGCAGCACGGCAGCGAGTAGTCGCGCAACCGAATATCAACGCCAAACAGTACGGTCAGGAGCTGCTCATCCCACTTCCTCCCATCCGTTTGCAAGAGGCGTTTGCCGCCCGCATGGGAGACATCCAGCGGACGAAGGCATTGTCGCGGGCGTCGGGCGTTCAGCTTGATGAGCTCTTCTCCACGCTCCAGCATGCCGCGTTCCGTGGAGAGCTGTAACCATGCGCGGCGAGTTCATCAGCGTGTGGTCGGAGACTTGGCGGGAAATCTGGCTGCCACTGATCGCTGCGCCCCTTGGCGAGAACGACGAGGGGTTGCCGGACGATATCTTCTGCGAGCTGTACCGCGAGTTCGCCAAGGCGCTCAAGGCACAGCCGTCCGTCGAGGCCCTGGCCGACATCATCGACAACCCGGTCCAAAGTCGTGAGACGTTTGAGCACACGCGCGCCGAAGACATCGCGGGGGAGCGATCCCTCGTCGGCTTCTTCGAGGCTGTGCACGAAATGCTGGAGGAATTCGAGAATCCCGGCGACGACGCGCTGAGCAACCGCTATTTCAACCTGCTTGTCGCCTTCGTCGAGAAGTTCAGTCTTCGTTACGACCTGCGGCGACCGTGCATCCTTTGTCCGACCCTGCCTGGGCTAGTAACGAGCCTTGTCCAACACATGCGTTCGACCAGCCAAGCAGATGCACACCTCGCGAAACTCAGCCATGAGTTCGAGGAGGCGCTCCGCGATCTAAGGCACGGACGCACCGAGGCCCGTATCAAGGCGTGCTTGTCGAAGCAGTACATCTTGATCGAAGGAATTGCCAATGTGCGTGGCGGGACAACCGGCGAGACGCTTGGGCAGCGGTGCAGCCACGCTTCATGGCCGCATCCCACGCTCAGGACGGCGGCTGGGAACATCTATGGCTTCCGGTCGAACTACCCCGGACTCGGCCACTCTGGAAATCCGATGTCCGTTCTTCGAGACGTAGATGATCGCGAGCTTGTTGGAGTGTCATGCATGCTACTTGGGGTTGTGCCGTACGTGGACTCTACGGTTAATCTGGCCTCGCTGTATGGCGATCAAGCGTCGCCCACCGCCAGTGGCCGACTTCGTTCGGGAGACTCGTCACAAGTGCGGAAAGCAAGTCCGCTTCTTCACCGGCTTCGGTCGATGATCACAAGAGCGTTTGAGAGGCGATAGTCGGGCCATGGGCCAGTTCACCTTCCTCCAGCGCGAATGGACCGCTGTCTTCGAGGCCGCGTCGAAGGCGGAGTCTGCGGTCCACGCCGACCCGCGCACGGCATGCTTCTACGCGCGCCGCGCGCTGGAGCTGGCGGTGAGCTGGGCCTTCAAGCACGACGCGGCGCTCAAGCTCCCCTATCAGGACAACCTTTCCGCACTGATCCACGAGCCGAGCTTCAAGCAAACGGCCGACGAGGCAGTGTTCAGCAAGGCGCGCGTGATCAACACGCTCGGCAACCGCGCCGTGCACAGCCACCGCCCGGTTCCCGAGACGGACGCGTTGGCGGCGGTGCGCGAGCTGTTCCATGTCGCCTACTGGTTCGCCCGCACCTACGGGCGAACGGGCCGGCCGGCTCCGGGCCTCGCCTTCGATGCGGCCGCGCTGCCGCGGCCCGCGCATACGGCGGCACAGACTGCCGAACAGTTGCAGGCGCTGGAAAGGCGCCTGCGCGAGAAGGACGAGGACCTCGCGACGCTGCTCGCCGACAAGACAGCGCTCGACGAGGAGCTGAAGCGTCTGCGCGCGGAGGTCGCCGAGGCAAAGAAGGCCGCAGCCGCGCAGCCCGACACGCACGACTACTCGGAAGCCGAGACTCGCGACTACTTCATCGACCTCCTACTCAAGGAAGCGGGGTGGCCGCTGGACCAGCCGCGCGACCGCGAGTGCGAAGTCAGCGGCATGCCGAACGCCGAAGGCAAGGGCTTCGTCGACTACGTGCTCTGGGGCGGCGACGGCAAGCCGCTCGGCCTAGTGGAGGCCAAGCGTACGCGCCGCGACCCGCGAGCCGGGCAGCAGCAGGCGAAACTCTACGCAGACTGCCTCGAGCGGCAGTTCGGCCGGCGGCCGGTGATCTTCTACTCCAACGGCTACGAGCACTGGCTCTGGGATGACACGCGTTACCCGCCGCGCCGCGTGCAGGGGTTCTACAAGAAGGCCGAGCTGGAGCTCATGATCCAGCGGCGGGAGACGCGGCGCCCGCTCGGCGAGGCGCCGATCAGCTCGACGATCGTCGAGCGCCACTACCAGACGCGCGCCATCCGCCGCACTGCCGAGGCGTTCGAGCGCGACCACGACCGCAAGGCGCTGCTCGTGATGGCCACGGGCGCCGGCAAGACGCGCACAGTCATCGCGCTCTGCGACCTGCTCATGCGCTGCAACTGTGCCAAGCGCGTGCTCTTCCTCGCCGACCGCGTGGCGCTGGTGAACCAGGCAGTGAACGCCTTCAAGCACCACCTGCCCGACGCATCGCCCGTGAACCTCATCACCGAGAAGGATGCCGAGGGGCGCGTCTACGTCTCGACCTATCCCACCATGATGGGGCTGATCGACGAGGCGGCCGACGGCCAGCGGCGCTTCGGCGTTGGGCACTTCGACCTCGTGATCATCGATGAGGCGCACCGCTCGGTGTTCCAGAAGTACCGCGCCATCTTCGACTACTTCGACTCGCTGCTCGTGGGTCTTACCGCGACCCCCAAGGACGAGGTGGACCGCAACACCTACAGCCTCTTCGATCTCGAGGACGGCGTGCCGACCGATGCCTACTCGCTCGAGGAGGCTGTGCGCGACGGCTTCCTCGTGCCGCCGCAGGCGGTCTCCGTGCCGCTCAAGTTCCAGCGCGAGGGAATCAAGTACGACGAGCTCACGGAAGAGGACAAGGACCAATGGGACGCGCTGGAATGGGACGAAGACGGGACCGTCCCCGACCGGGTCGAGGCCGAGGCCGTCAACCGGTGGCTATTCAACAAGGACACCGTGGACAAGGTGTTGGAGCACGTGATGACCCGCGGCCTCAAGGTCGCGGGCGGCGACCGGCTGGGTAAGACCATCGTCTTCGCCAAGAACCAGCAGCACGCCCAGTTCATCGCCGAGCGTTTCGACGTCAACTATCCGCACCTGAAGGGCGCGTTCGCGCGGGTCATCACCTTCAAGACCGAGTACGCCCAGAGCCTGATCGACGACTTCTCGAACAAGGACAAGGCGCCGCACATCGCGATCTCGGTGGACATGCTCGACACCGGCATCGACATCCCGGAAGTGGTGAACCTCGTCTTCTTCAAGCTCGTGCGCTCGAAGACCAAGTTCTGGCAAATGCTCGGTCGCGGCACCCGGCTGTGCCCGGACCTTTTTGGACCGGGACAGCACAAGGCGTTCTTCTATCTGTTCGATTACTGCCAGAACCTCGAGTACTTCAGTCAGGAGATTCCTGGAACCGAGGGCTATGTCGCCGAATCCCTCGCAAAGCGGCTGTTCGACGCGCGGCTGGAACTGATCGCGGCGCTGGATGGCCGCCCGAAGGAGGAGCTGGCCGCGGCAGTCAAGGAGGCGACGGCGACCTACGGCGACCCGAAGACGGACGAGGAGGTGCGGCGAGCCGTCGCGGAGCTGCTGCAGCGCGAAGTCGCGGCCATGAAACTCGACAACTTCATCGTGCGGCCGCACCGGC
Source organism: Geminicoccaceae bacterium (assembly GCA_050729115.1). Classification (GTDB taxonomy): domain Bacteria; phylum Pseudomonadota; class Alphaproteobacteria; order Geminicoccales; family Geminicoccaceae; genus JBKPNX01. The sequence continues at coordinate 9,526 of JBOHKK010000136.1, forward strand.
GCCTGGTTGACAAGTACGCCAAACCCGAGGCTTGGGCGGCGTTGGCAGCGGAGGCCTTGGCCGAACTCTCCCACGAGGTGGCAGGGCTCCCGACGGAACTCGATCCCGAGAACGAAGAGGCGAAGCGCTTCGATCTGCTCGCCTTGAAGCTTCAGCTTGCCCTTCTACACGCCGACCCAGGGTTCGAGCGGCTGCGGGACCGTGTCAAGGAGATCGCGGGGCTCCTGGCGGAGAAGGACGCGATTCCGATGGTCCGGGAGCAGATGGCGCTCATCCAGGAGGTGCAGAGCGACGAATGGTGGCAGGACGTCACGGTGCCGATGCTAGAGGCCATGCGGCGCCGGCTTCGCGGGCTCGTACAGCTCATCGACAAGCGGCAACGCAAGCCGGTGTACACCGACTTCGAAGATGCGATGGGTGGCGAAACCGATTTCACGCTCCCGGGCTTCGCCGTCGGCACCGATCAAGCCAGGTTCATTGCCAAAGCGCGAGCGTTCCTACGCCAGCACCTCGATCATGTCGCCGTCGCGAAACTACGGATGAACCGGCCGCTCACGTCCTCCGACCTGTCTGAACTGGAGCGGCTGCTCGGGGAGAGCGGGGCGGGCGAGCCGGAGGACATCCGCCGGGCAGCGGACAATGCTCAAGGCCTCGGGCTACTCGTCCGCTTGCTCGTCGGGATGGACAGGGCGGCAGCCAAGGAGGCATTGGCGAGGTTCTCGAACGGAAAGACGCTAACCGCGAACCAGCTCGAGTTTGTGAACCTCATCGTGGATCACCTGACGGAACACGGCATGGTGGAGGCGGCGAGGCTCTATGAGTCGCCGTTCACGGACCTCACACCGCAGGGTCCTGATGCACTCTTCAAGGCGAACGAGGTGGATGAACTCCTTCGAGCGCTACAGGCCGTGCGCGCGACGGCGGGGGCGGCATGAGCTACGTCGCTGAACACTCGGGACATGGTTTACAGAACGTACTGGGGACATGGTTTACAGTTATTGGCTTCTTTTCTTTCGTCCCCTCACGTCTATTGATGCGAAAGTCGGCCCCGTCCAGCAAACCCAGGTGGGCAGGGCCGAGGTAAACGGACCACACGCCGTCGCCGACTTGCTCGAGGCCAACGTCGTGTCTTCCGAGTCGGATGTTGGTCGCCGCTCAGCCAATCCCTCCACGACCAGGGCTCTAGTAGTGGTACGCGGGCCACCTTGCCAGCACCGAGCCCTGAGGCCTTTACCTCGATCCCCCGACCGGATAGCGAAAATCCACCTTGCTTCGACCGCACGAGTGATTACATTGTATGTACAGAGGGAGGGCTTATGAAAGCCAAAATCATCCGGATCGGCAACTCTCAGGGGATCCGCATCCCAAAGCCGATTCTAGAGCAGACGGGACTCGGTGAGAATGTGGAGCTCGAGGTGGTCGACAACCAGATCATTATACGACCCTCGTCGGACCCGCGCGCCGGGTGGAAGGCGGCTTTCGAGCGCATGGCTCGAGAGGGGGATGACACCCTGATGGATCCCGATTCAATCAGCAGCGATTGGGATGAGCAGGAGTGGACGTGGTAGTGCGGGAGGAGTGAAGGGGGTAGTGCGCAGGTTCGAGGTGTATCTGGTGAATTTCGATCCTACCGTCGGCAGTGAAATCAAGAAAACGCGGCCGTGCCTGGTCGTTTCCCCCGATGAGATGAACCCCTACATCCGGACGGTGATCGTCGCACCGATGACGACCAGAGACCGCGCGTATCCTACCCGCATCGAGTGCCGTTTCGAAGGTAAGAGTGGTCAGATCGTCCTGGACCAGCTCCGTACGATAGACAAGTCACGGCTGGTTCGGCGACTCGGCGTCATCCCGTCGGAGGTCCAAGAGGCGGTTCTCGCCGGTTTGAACCTTCTTTTCGCGCCTTGAATCGAGTCGGGTGACGCGAAGACTCCCGAGCGCTGCACTGGCAATACGCGTACGACTGCTGGCGAGGGCGGCCATGATCCCTGGGGGCGAGGGCGAGAGGCTGTACAAGATGTACAAAAAACACGAGGGGGCACCCAAGCCCAAAGGCACTGGTCTGGCAACCGCTGCCCGGTTTACACCCTAGTCTGCCCGCGCTGCTCCTCAGGGCAGCCGCAGCGCCACGAGCGAGCCGGGGTGCTGGCCGCTGCCGACCGCGACGACGATGTACTGCCGGCCGTCGTGCACGTAGGTCATGGGCGCGGTGTTGGTCGGCGCCGGCAGCTCGACGGTCGCGAGCTCCTCGCCCGTCCGCTTGTCGACGGCATGGAAGAGCGGTGCTCCGCCACGGCCCTCACCGTAGATCAGCAGGGTCCTGGTGACCAGCGCGGTCGCGTGCGTGCCCTTGCCGGTTGGCGGAATGTCCAGACCCTGTAGCGCAGGGTGGTTCTTGATGAAGTCGGGCGAGTCGCCGTTCGGGATCCACCAGAGGTGCTCGCCGGTGTTCAGGTCGATCGCGGTGATGCGGCCATAGGGCGGCTTCAGCAGCGGCAGCCCGTCGACGCCGCCGACGCCGCCCGGTCCTTGCGTGACGAAGTCCATGGTCGCGCCGGGATCGACTTCGGTGCCGCGCAGCAGCACCGGCGCGCTGCAGCCCTTCGTGGTGGCGGTGTAGAGGATGCCGGTCTCGGGGTCCAGCACGGAGCCGCCGGGGATGTTCGTGCCGCCGTTCGCGCCGGGGCAGTGGATCGACGCGCGCACCCCGTCGCTCGCCCCAGGTCCGGCCGGCGGGTTGAAGAGCGGGCCGAGTCGGAAGGGGCGCACCACCTCGAGCGCCTGCGCGCGCAGCTCGGGCGTGTAGTCGATCAGGTCGTCCTCGGTGATGCCCTGCTGCTCATACGCGGCCGGCCGCGTCGGGAACGGTTGCGTCGGCGATGTCTTCTCGCCGGGCACATCGGTCTGCGGCACCGGCCGCTCCTCGATCGGCCAGACCGGCTCACCCGTCTCGCGGTTGAAGACGTAGGCGAAGCTCTGCTTCGTGGTCTGCACGACCGCCGGGATGCGCCGGCCGGCGACCGTAATGTCGACGAGCTGCGGCGCGACGGGGTTGTCGTAGTTCCAGAGGTCGTGGTGCACCATCTGGAAGTGCCAGATCCGGCGGCCGGTCTCCACATCCAGCGCGAGCAGGCTGGTGGCGAACAGGTGGTCGCCGGGGCGGAAGCCGCCGAAGTAGTCGTTGGTCGGCGGATCGGTCGGGATGTAGACGATACCTCGCTCGGCGTCTGCTGACAGCGGCGCCCACGCCGAGACGTTGCCGGTATACGACCACGCCTCGCTCTCCCACGTGTCATGGCCGAACTCGCCGGGGCGCGGGATCACGTTGAAGCGCCACTTGTGCTGCCCGCTGCGCGCGTCGTAGGCCAGGATGTGCCCGGGCACGTTCTCCTTGCGCGTCTGATAGTAGCCCTGCTCGTGCGAGTTGCCGACGACGACGACGCCGTTCACCACGATCGGCGGCGACGAGCTCGTGATGTAGCCGACTTCCGGCGGCAGCCCCTCGGTCGGGTGGTGGTCGTAGCCCAGGTCCGCGAGCAGGTCGACCGTGCCGCCATTGCCGAAGCCGGCCACGGGCCGGCCGGTCGCCGCATCCAGCGCGTGCAGGAAGAAGGCGGGCGTCACCACGTAGACGACGCCGCGGCCGTCGACCTCCGCGTAGGCGACGCCCTTGCCGTAGTTCTTGCGCATCGAGTCGCGCCAGCGCTTCGTCTCCGGCTCGCGGAAGGTCCACAGCGTCTCGCCGGTCGCCGGATCGATCGCGACCACGGTCCGGCGCGAGCCGGCGACGGAGAACAGCCGGCCAGCCACGTAGATCGGCGTCGCCCGCAGGATGTTGTCGACTTCCGGCCCGTAGTTGTCACCGCGCCAGACCCAGGCGACCTCGAGGGAGGCGAAGTTCTCGGCATTGATCTGATCGGCCGGCGAATAGCGCGTGCTGGCGGCATCGCCGCCCCAGTGCGTCCACTCCTGAGCGGCGACCGGCCGGGCCGGCAGCGAGGCGAGCGCCAGCGCCGCAGCGACCGCCAGGGCTGGGGCTGGGGCTCGGGCTGGGGCTGAGGGCCGGAAGCGGACACGCGCGCACGAGGGAGCAGGGGCTGGGGGGGTGCCACGGCGCATGGGCGTCTCCTTGGCTGTCGGGCTCTGATCGTCGCGTCTAGCGCTTCACCGAATCGCTGCTGATCTCGATGCGAATCGCCTTCTGTGCTTCGGCATCCGCCGGTAGCTCGTCATCGCCCGTGGGCAGATCGCGCAGGCCGAAGAAGTAAGCGAGGATGTCGGTGTACTGTTGCGGTGTGAGGCTGCCCGGATTGTCCAGCGGCATGCGGTCACGGATCATCGTGTACAATGCGTGTACGGGCTGGCCGCTCCAACCGCCGAAAAAGTTCGGGCTGCTGAACTCGGCGGTGCTGTGGCACAGTGCGCAGCGCTGCTGGAAGACGTCCTCCCCGCGCGAGGCCTGCGCTTCCGTGTAGGCGCCGTGCATCAGCGAGCGCGCCTGCGCCGCCGTATCGGACTTCGCGCCGCCCGCGTTCTGGGCGGTGAGCGGCCCGGCCGCGGCGAAGACGCTCAACGCCGCCAGCAGCTCGAGCTTTCTGCGCATTCTTGGAACTCCGGTCCTGCAATAGGGATAGGTCGGCATGCGGTGCTCAGGATGATGGCGGCGGCGGGCCGAACGATCAAGCCCCGCCTGCGCGCGGGCCCGGCTCCGGCGGCGGCAGCGAGCGCGCCCGTACCTCCGGCTCGCTCAGGCCGTAGAGCGGCGGCGTGGGCACCTCGAGCATGCCAAGCATCAGATAGAGCTGGCCACGGTGGTGCACCTCGTGCTCGACCATCGCGCGCAGCCATTTCCAGGTCATGATCGAGGTGCCGGCCGGTGTCGTGCAGTGGCGCGCGAGGTCGGCGTCGCTGAGGTTGGCGAAGATCGCCATCGCCTGCGCGTGCAGCCGCTCGAAGTAGTCGAGCACCGCGTCGTAGCCGTCGGCCAGCTCGCGACCATACCCCGGATAGCGCGATGGCCGGCCGGCCACGTTCTCGGCGAACATCCAGCGCTCCGTCGTGGCCAGGTGACGCACGATGTCGCCCAGCGTGAACCGGCCCGGCGCGGGCGCCCATTCGAGCCGCGGCTCGGGGATCGCCTGCACCACGCGCTGCGTGCGTTCGCGGATGCCGCTGAAGTAGCGCAGGAACGGGTCGATCGAGCGGATCTCCATGCCCGCATCTTAGCCGTCGCGCGACGCGCGTGCGAGAAGCGCCGTGCCGCCGTTAAATTGCACGAGTCCCGTCGGAGACTTGCTGCCATGATCCGCACGCCCATCACGCTGCTGCTCCTGCTCGCGCTGGTGTCGCCCGCCACCGCGCAGGACGCCGAGCTCGGCTCCCTCGACTTCCCGAACAGCGGCGCGCCGGAGGCCCAGGAGCCCTTCATCCGCGGCGTGCTGGCGCTGCACAGCTTCTGGTACGACGAAGCCGTGAAGCAATTCCGGCTCGCGCGCGAGCTGGACCCGGCCTTCGCACTGGCGTACTGGGGCGAAGCGACGGCGCACGATCATCCGCTCTGGGGCCAGCACGACGAGGCCGCCGGCAGCGCCGTGCTCGCAGCGCTCGAGCGCCTGACCCCAGCCGATCGCAGCCGCTGGACCGCGCGCGAGCAACGCTACCTCGCGGCGGCGCGCACGTTGTACGGCCCCGGCG
>JBOHKK010000137.1:0-14954 GCA_050729115.1 Geminicoccaceae bacterium
GGTAGTTGCCCTCCATGCTCGCCCGGAACAACAGCAGCGGCAGCGTGGTCACGTCGGGCACGCCGACGAAATAGGTGCCGGTGAACTCGTCGAGCGACCCCAGAAACACGAAGATCGCGCTCGCGACGATCCCCGGCATGGCGAGCGGCAGCGTGACGGTGGCGAACGCATGCAAGGGTGTCGCGCCGATGTTGCGCGCGGCGTCCTCGAGCTCGCGGTCGACCGCGGCAAACGCGGCGGTCGAGATCCACACCGCGAACACCAGGCCGTGCATGGCGTGGACCAGGACGACGCCGGCGATGGTGCCGTTCAGGCCGAGGCCGTAGAAGATGCGCGCGACGTTGATGTACACGGCGAGGCTCGGGAACGCCTGGGGCAGGAGGAACGCGAGCAGGATCAGCGCGCGCAGCGGCAGCGCGCGCCGGGCCAGCGCGTAGCCGGCCGGGATCGCTACCGCCAGGCACACCGCCACCGTGAGCAGCGCGATCGCGATGCTGGTGGTCAGCGAGATCATGGCGTTGCCCTGGGGTCGGAACACCCGCTCCCAGAACGAGAAGCCGTACTCCAGCGGCAGCTTGTGCGGGAAGTACCACTTCTCCGCGACCGCCCAGAGCAGCATGTTGAGGAGCGGCCCGAAGATCGCGAACGCCAGGAGGCCCAGCGTGATGCCGAGCGGCAGCCAGCGGAGGCTGCGGGCGAGGGCCGCGCTCATCGCACGCCGCCCTCGCGCACGCCCTGGCGCAGGTAGATCCATGCGACCACGCCGGTCATCAGGTACGAGATGAAGCCGAGCGCGTTGGCGACCCCGTAGTCGCCGTAGAAGTTGATGCGAAAGGCCATGTCGACGGTCAGCATGGTCGGCGACTGGGCGTTGATCATGAGCGGCACCGAGAGCACCGACATCATGATCACGAACGACAGGATCAGGCCGACGACCAGCGTGCCCCGGACCTGGGGCACGACGATCTCGAGCAGCACCCGGAGCCTGCCCGCGCCGAGATTGCGCGCCGCCTCGATGGTCGCGCGGTCGAGCGAGGCCATGGCGCCCGCGACCAGCAGCGCCACGAACGGCGTCTGCTTCCAGACGAAGGTGACCACGATGCCGCGCCAGTCGAGGAAGCTCTCTGCCTGCAACGGCTCGAGGACGCCGAGTCCGACCAGCGCGTTGTTCATCATGCCGTTCTTGGCGAGGAAGGTGCGCATCAGCTGCCCGGCGACGATGAACGGGATGAACAGCGGCCAGCGATAGAGCCACTTCAGGAGCGCTATCGCGCCGGGATGCTCGCCGAGCACGAGATAGCCGCCGATCGCGATCGCGAACACGCCGATCAGGGCGGTCGAGAGGCTGACGATCAGGACCGTGAACACGACGTCCCGCCCGTAGAACTCGAATGCTTTGGTGAAGTTGCCGATGGTCCAGGCGCCGGTCTCGTCGACGAACGCGGTCACCAGGGAGAAGCCGAGCGGATAGACGAACAGCGCGACCAGGATCAGAAGAGCCGGCGCCACCAGCGCGAACGAGATCAGCCGCGACTGCCGCATGTCGGCCCCAACTCCGCCGCAATCATCCGTTCGCACCTGCCGCCATGGTTCAGTCTAAGAAGCAGCCGCCGCGGCCGTCCAGTCCCATCGTCGGCGCCGCCGAAAAATACTAAGCAGCTGGAATCTTTGGTATTCCTTGGGTTCGTTTGGTTGTCGCTCCGGTGCGATTGGAACCGGCCCCTCGGTTGGCCGAGCGGCCGAGCCGTGTCCGGGACCCCGCCGCGGCCATGCCAGCTCCGGCCGCATCTAGGCATTATATCCTAAGAGGCCCGGCGCGCCAAGCCGAGCATCCGCGAGCGCGGGTTGCCAGCGAAGCCGGGCGTCGGCGGGTGGCGCGTCCAGCGCTTGTCGGCCATTGCCCCGTGGCACCATTTGGTGAGGTGACGGGTCGGCGTGCCGAATATCGCCTGGAGGGAACCGACATGACGCTCGAGCGGGTCACGGTGTTCGGTGGCTCGGGGTTCCTCGGCCGCCGGATCGTCCAGCGTCTGGCCGCGGACGGCGCCGAGGTGCGGGTCGCGGTGCGCCACCCCGAGCGCGCGGCGCTCCTCGCCAAAGCCGGCCAGGCCGGGCGGGTCACTGGCGTGTACGCCGACGTCTGGGAAGAGGCCACGGTTGCGCCGGTGGTGAGCGGCGCCGATGCGGTGGTCAACACGGTCGGCCACTACGTCGAGCGGGGCAAGGCGAGCTTCGAGGCGATCCACGGCCAGGGCGCCAGACACGTCGCCGCGGCCGCCGCCGCGGCGGGCGTGGCGCGGCTCGTGCACATCTCGGGCATCGGCGCCGATGCCGCGTCCGATTCGCCTTACGTGCGCGCCCGCGCGATCGGCGAGCGCCTGGTGCGCGAGGCCTTCCCGGCCGCCACCATCCTCCGCCCGAGCGTGATGTTCGGCCCGGAGGACACGTTCCTCAACACGCTGGCGGCCCTTGCGCGCGTCATGCCGGCGCTGCCGCTGTTCGGCTCCGGCGAGGTCAGGCTGCAGCCGGTCTACGTCGACGACGTCGCCGCCGCGGTCGTCAAGGCGCTGGCTGTGCCCGCGGCCGAAGGCAAGCTGTACGAGCTCGGCGGGCCTCGAGCGTACACGTACAAGGCGCTGGTGCGCCTCGTGCTCGAGCAGACCCGGCGCACGCGCCTGCTGGTGCCGGTGCCGTATGCCGTCTGGAACGCGCTCGCCGCGGCGCTGGCGCCTCTGCCGCGACGCCCGATCTCCCGCGACCAGGTGAAGCTGATGGAGCAGGACAACGTGGTGAGCCCGGGCGCGCTCACCTTCGCCGACCTCGGCATCACGCCGACCGCCCTCGAGGCGATCGCCCCCACTTACCTCCGCCGCCAGGCGGGCTGATATGAGTTGCCACCGACGGGGCGGCCCCGGCGCATGAAACCGGGGCGCCGGACCGCCGGTCGCCATCAGCGTCATCGCGAGGGCGCGCCGGCGCCCGTGGCGATCCAGGAGCGGCGTCTGGATTGCTTCGTCGCTGCGCTCCTCGCAATGACGGTGCAAAGCGTGGCGTTCGGCCGGGTGCTTGGCCTTTCAGAGCTTTCGCGATGCCGCCATGGCGATTACATGTCCTGCACCATGACCATGTCGGCGTTGCCCCAGGATCACCTCGCGGAACCCATGCTGGAAGCCACGAAGCAGCTGCGCCCGTCGCTCGACCGGCGGCTGTCCATCGCCCCGATGATGGACTGGACCGACCGGCACGAGCGCTATTTTCTGCGCCTGATCGCCGGGCGTGCGCTGCTGTACACCGAGATGATCCCGACGGGGGCGATCCTTCGCGGCGACCCTGCCCGCTTCCTGCGCTTCGATCCGGCCGAGCATCCGCTCGCCCTGCAGCTCGGCGGCTGCGATCCGGACGACCTGGCGCGCTGCGCCGAGCGCGGCGCGGCCTCGGGCTACGACGAGGTCAACCTGAACGTCGGCTGTCCCTCGGACCGGGTGCAGAGCGCGCGCTTCGGCGCCTGCCTGATGGCCGAGCCCGACCTCGTCGCGGCGTGCGTCCGGGCGATGCGCGCCGCCACCTGCCTGCCGGTCACGGTCAAGACCCGGATCGGGATCGACCAGCAGGATTCCTACGAGTTCCTTTGCCGCTTCGTCGAGGCGGTCGCGGCCGCCGGCTGCGGCACGCTGATCCTGCACGCGCGCAAGGCTTGGCTGTCGGGCCTCAGCCCCAAGCAGAACCGCGAGGTGCCGCCGCTGCGGTACGAGGTGGTGCATCGGGTGAAGGCCGATTTCCCGGAGCTCGAGATCACCCTGAACGGCGGCATCCGGGCGCTCGACCAGGCGCAGGCCCAGCTGCGATGGGTCGACGGCGTGATGATCGGCCGCGAGGCGTATCACAATCCCTACGTGCTCGCCGACTGGGAGCGTGCCTTGCTCGGCGTCACGGAACCGATCCCCAGCCGGTTCGAGGTGGTCCGGCGCCTTTTGCCGTACGTCGAGCGGGAGCTGGCCGCGGGCACGCCGCTCTCCGCGATCACCCGGCACATCCTCGGTCTGTTCAACGGCCTGCCCGGCGCCCGCGCCTGGCGCCGCCAGCTCTCCCAAGCCGCGCATCGCCCCGGCGCCGGCGTCGAGGTGGTCGTGGAGGCGCTCGGCAAGATCAGCCACGGCCTACCCCGAGTGGCGGCATGATCCGGCCTCGACATTGATAGCTGATTACGCTATCAATGGTGGGCGTGAACCGCAAGCACCGCGCCGCCATCGCTCAGATTTTCGCCAGGCAAGCTCCTGCGGATCTGGCGTGGCGCGACATCGAGGCGCTGTTCCGCACGCTTGGCGCCGACATCGAGGAAGGTGCTGGGAGCCGGGTGGTCGTGAAGCTCAATGAGGTGCGCGCCGTGTTTCATCGGCCGCACCCGAAGCCTTTGACCAGGAAGGGCGCGGTCAAGGCGGTGAGGATCCTCTTATACCGATCCCACAAAATCCTGACCTACGGGATCGGTATCGCGCGCGGGGGTTGGCTGGTCGGCCGCGCGCCCCAAAAGAAGGATGATGCCGGACGAAAAAAGGTTCAGCCTTTGTGAGCCTGGTATTACCGAACGCGGGGGTGAAGCCGTGAGCCTGGAGTATAAGGGATACATCGCCGGCCGGATCGAGTTCGACGATGGCGCGTTCTCGGGCATCGTCGCCGGGCTGCGCGACGTGATTCACTTCGAGGGTGCCACGGCCGCAGAGCTCGAACAGGCGTTCCGCGACAGCATCGACGCGTATCTCGACTTTTGCGCCAGGCGCGGCGAAACGCCGGACAAGCCCTACAGCGGGCATGTCATGATCCGGATCGACCCCGACCTGCACCGGAAGGCGGCCACGCGCGCCGAAGCCGAGGACCTGAGCCTCAACGCCTGGATCGCGAAGCAGATCGAGGCGGCCTGACGCCATCATCCATGCGCGCCAGGTCCAACTCGGCCCAAGTAGGGGAGCCGTAGGTCGGCCGGTCGACATCGTCCCGGCGCGCGCGCGATGGGCCCGATAGGCAAAGGGCGCGGCCTCGTGCATAACAGCGCCCATGCCCGAGTTCCTGACCACCAGGGAAGTCGCCGCCCTGCTCCGGATCAAGGAGCGCAAGGTGTACGAGCTGGTCGCCGAACAGGCGATCCCGGTGAGCCGCGTGACCGGCAAGCTGCTGTTCCCGCGTGAGATGGTCGAGGCCTGGGTCTGGCAGCAGGCGGAATATGCCGGTGGCACCGAAGGGCTGCACGGGCGCCCGCCGGTGCTCGCCGGCAGCCACGATCCCCTCCTGGAGTGGGCGCTGCGCGAATCCGGCAGCGAGCTCGCGGCGTTCTTCGACGGCAGCCTGGATGGGCTGGCCCGACTCGCGTCGGGCAAGGCGATCGCCGCCGGACTGCACGTCTACGAGCCCGAGGCCGAGGGCTGGAACCGGGGCCACGTCGAGCGCGCCATGGCGGGCATGCCGGTGGTGCTGGTCGAATGGGCGCGGCGCGTGCAGGGCCTGGTGGTGCCTCCCGGCAACCCCGCGGGCATCGCCGGGCTGCGCGATCTCGCTGGCCGCACGCTGATCCCCCGTCAGGAACGCTCGGGCAGCCATCTCCTCCTCGACTACCTGATGCGCGAGGCGGGGCTGGAGCCGGCGCGGCTCCAGCTGGTAGCACCGCCGGCGCGCAGCGAGGCGGACGTCGCGCTCGGGGTCGCCGAGGGCAAGGCCGATGCCGGATTCGCGGTCGAGACCGTGGCGCGCCAGTTCCGCCTCGGCTTCGTGCCGCTGTTCCGCGAGCGCTACGACCTCGCGGTGTGGCGCCGCGACTATTTCGAGCCGCCGCTCCAGAAGCTGTTCGCGTTCTGCCGCGCGCCCGCTTTCCAAAAGCGCGCCGAGGAGCTCGGCGGCTACGACGTTTCCGGTCTGGGCCAAGTGCACTACAACGGCCCTTGACCGGGCGCGCCGGCGCGCCCAAGACACCGGGGCATCTTTCGGAGGGAGAAGACGCCGTGAAGCTCAGCGCTCGCAACATGCTCAAGGGCAAGGTGGTCGAGGTCAAGAAGGGCGCCGTCGCTGCCCAGGTGCGGGTCGACATCGGCGGCGGCAACGTGATCACCTCCATGGTCACGGTCGATGCCGTCGACGACCTCAAGATCAAGCAGGGCGACCAGGTGTCGGTGGTGATCAAGTCGACCGAGGTCATGCTCGCGACCTAGGGCACTGACGCATTCGCTTGATTCAAGTCATTGCCGGGCTTGACCCAATGCAGTCCGGTTGACGAGCGTCGTCTATCGTTAGATGCGCGTGACGAGCAGTGCAACAACCTTAAATTGTCATTGCCGGGCTTGACCCGGCAATCCACGGCCCCCAGTGAGCGACGACTTCGCTCGATCGAGCTGTGGATGCGCGGGTCAGGCCCGCGCATGACACCGAAAGGTGGCGCACAATCCATCGCTTGCGCTCAACCGGACAGCCGTGGATCGAGTTCGGGCATGACGGGTCAAGGGAATCTCCTGTCCGCGTCGGTGCATCAGGCGCGGGCGCCGAGGTCGGGCGCGCACACGGTGTGGCCCGAGGCGAGGCGCTCGACGAACACCGGCACGCCGTAGACCGTCTCCAGGCGCGCCGGGGTCAGGACCGCGACGGGCGGCCCGTGCGCGACCAGCCCGCCGTCGTGCAGCAGCGCGACCTCGGTGCCGCAGGCAAAGGCGTGGTCGGGGTCGTGGGTCGACAGCACGATGCCGTAGCCCTGCGCCGCCAGCGCGCGCACCTCGCGCAGCACCAGCGCCTGGTTGCCGAAATCCAGGCTCGCGGTAGGCTCGTCCATGACGATCAGCGGCGCCGCCTGGGCAAGCGCGCGGGCGATCAGCCCGAGCTGGCGCTGGCCACCGCTGATCCTGGTGTAGTCGGCCCCGGCGAGGTCCGCGATGCCGAGCGTCTCGAGCGCGGCCATGGCGGCCGTGTGATCGCGAGCGCCGGGGCGGGCGAACGGGCCGAGGTGCGCGGTCCGGCCCATGACCACCATGTCGAGCACGGTGTAGGGGAAGTGCGCGGCATGGGCCTGGGGCACGTAGGCGACCCGGCGCGCCACCTCGGCGCGCGCCAGATCAGCGAGCCGCCGGCCGTCGATCCGCACCTCGCCGCCCTGGGCCGGGAGCAGGCCGAGCAGGGTCTTGAACAGGGTGGTCTTGCCGGAGCCGTTGGGGCCGAGCAGGCAGACCACCTCGCCGGCGCCGATCGCGAGGTCGACGTCGCGGCCGACCGGCTTGCCCGGGTAGCCGAAGCCGAGCCGCTTCGCCTCCAGCCTCATGCCCAGCCGTGCCGCGCGCGCGCGAGCAGCCACAGGAACACCGGCGCGCCGACGAACGCGGTGAGGATGCCGATCGGGGTCTCGACCGCGGCGATCGTGCGCGCGAGCGTGTCGACCAGCAGGAGATAGCCGGCGCCGAGCATGATCGCGGCGGGCAGCAGGCGGTCAAAGTTCGGACCCACGAGCATGCGCGCCATGTGCGGCATGATCAGCCCGACCCAGCCGATGATCCCGGCGATCGCGACCACGCTCGCGGTCATCAGCGTCGCCGCCGCGATCACCACCATGCGCAGGCGGCCGGCGTTGATGCCGAGCGCCTGCGCCTCCTCGTCGCCGAGCGACAGGACGTTGATCCGCCAGCGCAAGAGCGCGAGCGGCACGAGGCCGAGCGCGGCGACCGGCAGCGTGGTGGTCAGATCCTCGAGCTTGATCGCAGCCAGGCTGCCGAGCAGCCAGAAGGTGATCGCCGGCAGCTGGTCGTAGGGATCGGCCAGCACCTTGAGCAGCGAGATCACGGAGCCCGCGAGCGCGCCCACGACCACGCCGGCGAGCACCAGGACGAGGACCGGCTCGCGCCCGCGCACCGACGCCGCGATCAGCAGCACGAGACCGACCGTGCCGAGCCCGATGACGAAGGCCAGCAGCTGGATGCCGAGCACCGGCAGCGACAGGAAGATGCCGAGCACGGCGCCAAGCCCGGCGCCCGCCGACACGCCCAGGATGTCGGGCGAGACCAGGGGGTTGCGGAACAGGCCCTGATAGGCCGCGCCCGCCGCCGCCAGCGCGCCGCCGACCAGCATCGCGGCCGCGACCCGCGGCAGCCGCACGAAGAACAGGACCGTGTCCAGGGTGGTCTCCGCCGGCGGGATCTCGCCGCTCAGGCGGTTCAACACGGCGCGCAGCGCATCCGCGAGCGACACCGGATAGGGGCCGACGAGGGCGGCGATACCGGCGAGGACGAGCAGGCCAAGCGCCAGAACGGGCGTGGTCAGCCGCGCCGGCGCCGGCAAAGCCCTAAGGGGCGCGGCCCTTGGCCCACTGGAGGAGGCGGTCGAGCTCGGCGTCGGTGAGGTCGACATGATAGAACAGGTCGTAGAACGCCCGCGTCACCTCACGCAAATCCTGATTGACGTGGTCCGGGTAGAACAGGCCGGCCAGCCACTCCAGCCCGATCATGCGATTGAGCGAGGGCGGCCGGTCGATCCAGCCGAACGGCGCCGTCGGGCTGAGGTAGACCCGCCCCGACGCCACCGCATCCACGCTCTGCCAGTAAAAATCCTTCCAGACGGTCTGGTAGAAGTTCGGGTCCCAGGTGATCACGGTATCGGGATTCCAGACCACGACCTGCTCGATCGGCACCTGGACGATGCCGCGCCGCACCCCGCTCGGGTCGACGGCGACGTTGACCGCGCCGACCCGCTCGATGATCTCGGTGTTGATCGAGCCCTGGAGCCCGGTCTCGAGGCCGCTCGGGCCGCGCGCGAGATAGACCCGCGGCCGCTGGTCCTGCGGCACCTCGGCGAGCGTGGCGTCGATCCGGGCCAAGGTGCTCTCGACGTACGCGGCGATCTGCTCCGCGCGCTCCTCGACGCCCAGCACCTCGCCGAGCAGGCGGACCGCGGCGGCCGTGTTGGCGAAGGTGCCATCGATCAGGATGTACGGGATCCCGGTCTGCGCCTGCACCCGCTCGGCGAGCGAGACGTAGGTCTCGCGCACCGAGCCGAAGTCGAAGATCAGGTCGGGCTCGGATTGCAGGAGGACCTCGAGGTTGACGGTGTCGCCGCGCCCGGTGAGCCAGCCGACCTCGGGCAGGTCGCGGTACTCGGGCGCGATGTAGGGAAGCTCCTCGGGGTGCGGCGCGCGCGGCCAGCCGATCATCCGATCCGGGGCCAGGATGTAGAGCAGGATCGAAGCCGGCGGCCCGGCCGCGAACACCCGCTCGATCCGGTCGGGCACCGTGACCTGCCGGCCGGCCGAATCGGTGACGACGCGGTCGGCGTGGGCGACGGGTGCGCCGGCCAGGGCCAGCGCGCACAGAAAGGCGAGCGACGCGGTCCTAATGGACATACTGCTTGGCATATTCGGCATCCTGGTAGAGCGGCCCGCCGAAGCGGTTCGCTCCATAGGTGCGGATGATCTCCTGGCCCTTCGCGCCGGCCACGAACTCGACGAAGCGGGCTGCTACCTCGCGGCCGGGCGTCGTGGCGTCGGGCGGGAGCAAGGCATGGTAGGTATTGACCAGGAACGGGTCGCCCTCGAGCAGCACCGCAAGGTTCGGCGCGTTCGGCTTCTCGGCGACCCAGGTGCTGCTGTCGGTCATGAAGTAGCCGCCGAGCTCGTTCGCTTTCATCAGGCTCGCCGTCATGAAGTCGTGGCTGGCGATGTACCAGTCGCCTTCCGGCTTCAGCCCGACCAGCTCCCAGATTGCCATCTCCTTCTTGTGGGTCCCGGAGCTGTCGGCGCGGGTGATGAACGGCGCCTCGGCCAGGGCGATGCGCCGATACGCGGCCGCCGCCGAGCCGGCTTCGCGAGTCCTCGCCGGGTCGTCCGCGGGCCCGACGATGTAGAACTCGTTGGAGCCGATCAGCGTACGGCCTACGGCCCAGCCATCGCTGACCGCCTGCTTCTCGGCCTCGGGCGCGTGCACCATCACCAGATCGACTTCTTTCTCCTCGAGCAGCTTCAATGAGGCGCCGCTTCCCGCTTTGACCCAGCGAAGGGTCGCCGGGCGCCGTTCGGCGAAGCCCGCCGCCAGCGCCTCGAGCAAGCCGAGCTCACCCGGGCTGCCGGTGGCCAACGTGAATGTCGGTTCGCCGTGCTCGTAGATCGCCTCGACCTTCGGACCCGCAACCGCGTTGCCGCTCGTCATCATGACCGTCGCCAGGGCCGCCGCGGCGGCGACCGTCCCGAACTGCTCGGTTGGGAGCATGCTACCCCCTTAGCCCTGCTCCGGCACGCCGTCGACGGCGAAGCCGTAGTCCGCGAGGATCGCCTGCCCGTCCGGCGACAGGATGAAGAAGGCGAGCCGCCAGGCCTCGGGCCGATCGGGGTTCAGCACGATCAGCCCGTAATCAGCGCCGACGGCGAGCGCCTCGGGGAGCTGCACGGTCTCGAGCCCGGCGACCTCGGCTGCGGCGAGCCTGGCATTGGTGCAATAGGTGAGGAAGAGATCCGCCTGCCCTTGCGCCATCACCCAGCCGTAGGTGTTGCGGCCCTCGGGCGCCTTGGCGGAATCCGGGCCGCCGGTCAGCTTGAGCGCCTTGGCGTCGAGCTTGGCGAAGCTTCCGGGCAGCAGCGCTTCCGCCTTCTCGAAGAGTTGCCAGGCGTAGTCGCCGGATGGATCGGCCTTGGGCGTCGAGGTGCCGAGCTTGACGTCCTGGCGCAGCATGACCTCGAGAAGATTCGCGCTGTCCACCTCGAGGTCGGGCTGGGCGAGAGCGCACAGCCGGTTACGGGCGAACAGCGCGACCGGCCCGCCCAGCCCCTTGGCCATCAGCGCCTGCGGGTGGGCCATGTTGGCCGAGGCGAACACGTCCGGGCGCTCGCCGCCCTCGATGCGCTCGCGCAGCAGACCCGAGGCGGCGAACGCCATCTCGACCGGCGTGCCATGGGCTCCTTCATAGGCCTTGGCGACGTCGGTGAGCGCCGCTTTCAGGCTGCCGGCCGCATACAGGGTGACGCGATCGGCGGCCTCGGCCTGCGGCGCGGCAATCATGAGCAGGGCGAGCGCGAGCGGATACATGACGACCTTCCCTCCATGGGTCACGTTCCGGGGCCACGCGCTGCCCGCGGCTGGCCCGCGGGCAGCTGTGCGGCGCTTGGTCAGCTCTGGCCGCTCTCGGCGTTCGGGAAGAACAGTTGCTGGCCGTTCAGCTGGTAGTCGGCGATCGCCTGCTGGCCGTCCGGCCCGGTGATCCAATCGACGAACTGCTGAGCCGGCTCGGTCTTCACGTTCGAACAGTGCTCCGGGCTGACCCGGATCACGCCGTACGGGTTGAACAGCGCATCGTCGCCCTCGACCAGCACCTCGAAGTCGCCTTTGTTCTCGAAGCTGATCCAGGTGCCGCGATCGGTCAGCGCATAGGCCTCCATGCCGACCGCGGTATTGAGCGTCGCGCCCATGCCCGAGCCGGTCTCGCGGTACCACTCGCCGCTCGTTGCCGTGGCATCGACGCCGGCCTCCTGCCAGAGACTCATCTCCTTTTTGTGGGTGCCGGAATCGTCGGCGCGCGATGCGAACGGTGCCTTCGTCTCGGCGATCATCTGCAAGGCCGCAGATGCGTCGCTCGTGCCGCCGACCTTGGCGGGGTCCGACGCCGGGCCGACGATCACGAAATCATTGTACATGACATCGAAGCGCTCGACGCCGAAGCCGTCCGCGACGAACTTCTCCTCGGCCGGCCTGGCATGCACGAACAGCACGTCGCCATCGCAGTTCTGCGCGTTCTTCAGCGCCTGGCCGGTGCCGACCGCGACCACGCGCGCCTCGATCCCGGTCGCCTCCTGGAACTTCGGCAGAATATCGTCGAACAAGCCGGAGTTCTGGGTCGAGGTCGTGGACTGGACGATGATGAACTGGTCCTGGGCCAGCGCCGCCGCTCCAAGCGTGGCGGAGATGCCCAGGGCGGCGGTGGCCGCCAGGGCCAAGATGTTGGGTCGGATCATGTCGGTGCCTCCTTGGTTCGTGTTCTGGTTCACAGGACCAGCCGCCCCTCGAGGAAGGTGCGCGCGGTGGCGGACGCGGGCGCGTCGAAGAAGCGGCCGGCCGGGCTCTGCTCCTCAACCCGGCCGCGATGCAGGAACACCACCTCGTCGGCGAGGCGCTTCGCCTGGCCGACATCGTGGGTGACGAAGACGATCTTGGTGCCCTCGTCGTGGGCGGTCTGGATCAGCTGCTCGATCGCGAGCGTCGAGGCGGGATCGAGGTTGGCGGTCGGCTCGTCGAGGAGCAGGACGTCCGGCTCGAGGCTGAGCGCGCGCGCCATCGCCAGGCGCTGCTGCTCGCCGCCGGAGAGCAGGCGGGCCGGCGTGCGCGCGAGCGCCCCGAGTCCGGCTGCCCCGAGCATTTTGTGCGCCCGGGCGTGGCGCTCGTGGCGCCGCACCCCGCGCGCCCTGAGCGCATGGGTGACATTGGCGAGCGTCGAGCGGCGCAGCAGTACGGGTCGCTGGAACACCATCGCCTGGCGCAGGCGGATCGCCTGGTCGGCGGGCCGCCCACCCCACGAGATCTCGCCCGCGGTTGGCTGCAGCAGGCCGTGCAGCAGTCGCAGCATCAGGCTCTTGCCGGCGCCGTTCGGCCCCATGACCACGGTGCGCATAGCCGGACGCAAGGTCAGGTCGAGGCCATCGATCAGACGCCGGCCGCCGGCCTCGAACACCAGGCCGCGCGCCTCGACCGGCAGGATCGGGGCCGACTCGGCCGCGACCGCCAGCTCGTCGTAGAGCAACGCGCGCTCAAGCATAGGCCGCCCGCGTCGCGGTGCCGCGCACCGCCATCACGGCGCCGTTGATGGTCAAAGCGAGCGCGATCAGCACAATCCCGAGCGCCAGGGCGAGGGCGAGGTCGCCCTTGGACGTCTCCAGCGCGATGGTCGTGGTCATGACCCGGGTGACGTGGTTGATGTTGCCGCCGACGATGATCACCGCGCCGACCTCGGCGACCGCGCGCCCGAAACCCGCGAGCGCGACCGTGAGCAGGCTGTAGCGCGCGTCCCACAGCAGCGTGCCGATCACGTCCCAGAGGCCGAGGCCGAGCGAGCGCAGCTGTTCGCGGTACTCGTCGTACAGGTCCGCGACCACCTGCCGGGTGAGCGCCGCGACGATCGGGGTGACCAGCACGCTCTGCGCGATGATCATCGCGGTCGGCGTGTAGAGCAGCTGGAGGACGCCCAGCGGGCCGGCGCTCGAGAGCATCAGGTAGACCAGCAGCCCGGCGACCACCGGCGGCAGCCCCATCAGCGTGTTCACCGCGATGATCACGCCGCCGCGGCCGGGAAAGCGCAGCACCGCCAGGGCCGCGCCCAGCGGCAGACCGATGGCGCAGGCGATCACCACGGCCGACAGGCTGACCCTGAGCGAGAGCAGGATGATCTCGGTCAGCGCCGGATCGCCCGAGACGATCAGCCCCAAGGCCAGCCCGAAGGCAGCGCTGAAATCCTGCATCGCGACCTCCCCTGATCCAGCTGAACAGTAGGCACTTTAGTGCGCACTGTCCATGCATGAGGGAGTATCGAACAGAATACATGATTACGCGTCTCGATGCATGATGATTGCCCCGGCCGGGCCGCCGCGCTGGACGAGGCGCCGGAAATCCACCAGATTCACGCCCATGGGCAGCGGCAAGGGCGACGATCCTCACGCCGGGATGCTTTCTCGGCGACTGGAAGCCAAAGGGGTTGCCGGCGACATTGGCGGCGCGTTCGGCGATCTCGGCACCTTCCTGCCGCACGCGCTGGGCGCGATCACCGTGGCCGGGCTGGCCCCCGTCGGCGTGCTGGTGAGCTTCGGCGTCTTCTACGTCGCGAGCGGCCTGTTCTACCGGCTGCCGATTCCGGTGCAGCCGATGAAGGCGGTCTCGGCGGTGTTGATCACCAGCGGTCTTTCCGCCGGCGAGATCGCCGCGGCCGGCCTCTGCCTCGGCTTGATCCTGCTGGTCCTCGCCGTGACCGGGGCGATCGGCCGGTTTGCCCACATCGTCCCGCAATCCGTGGTCACGGGCCTCCAGCTCGGCCTCGGCATCACGCTGGCGCTGATGAGCCTCGAGCTGATGGCCGAGCTGCCGTGGCTCGGCATCACGACCATCGGCGTACTGCTGGTGCTGTTGCGCGTCCCCCGCTGTCCGGCCACGCTGGTCGCGCTCGGCGCGGCGATCGTCCTGGCGCACCTGGCGGGCGTCGGCGCTGCGTGGCCGGAATTCGCCTGGGCGCCGGCCTGGCCCGCGCTGATCCTGCCCGGCCCGGGCGACCTGGGACGTGCCTTCGGCAGCGCCGTCCTGCCCCAGCTGCCCTTGACCCTGACCAACGCGGTGATCGTCACCGCCGCGCTCGCGCACGACTTCTACGGTGCGCGCGCCGCCCGCGCGACGCCGCGCAACCTCGCGCTCTCGAGCGGACTTGCCAATCTCGCGCTGGCGCCGTTCGGGGCGCTGCCGATGTGCCATGGCGCCGGCGGGCTCGCGGCGCATCGCCGCTTCGGCGCGTGCACCGGCGCCGCGCCGATGCTCCTCGGCGTCCTGCTGCTCGCTCTCGGCCTGATCCTCGCCGACCAGGCGGGCCGTGTGCTCGCCCTGATCCCGCTCGCGGCGGTCGGCGCGCTGCTCCTGTTCTCGGCCGCCGATCTCGCGCTCTCCAAGCGGCTGTTCGACGCCCGGCCATCGTGCTGGCCGGTGATCGGGATCACCGCCGCAGCGACGCTTTGGGCCGATCCGTTCTGGGGGCTGCTCGCCGGCGGCCTGGCCGAGCTGGCCCGAGGCCGGATTCTCGCGCTGCGCGAGAGCGTGCGCCGCTCAGGCTGAATCCCTCATTGCCGATCGGCACCCCGGCCTGCGGCCGCCGTGGCCGCGAATGCCAAGGCGATTCCGCACAACGAGAACGCCAGGATCAGGATCGGGACGGCGTGCCAGCCGAAGGCCGCGATCGCGCCGCCGAACAGCGGCGGGCCGAAC
>JBOHKK010000138.1:0-14727 GCA_050729115.1 Geminicoccaceae bacterium
CCGCCCGCGGAGATCGGCTCGCCATGCTCGCGCAGGGTCTCGCGGACGGCACCAACCGCCGCCTCCGGCACCGGCTTCAACGCCCGGCGATTACTCGTCGACCTACTGCTTCGGGCAGGCCGCTGCTGCGCCAGATCGGTGTTGCTCGCCCATGCGGCCTTGACCCTCGCGGGGTCCCAGGCGCCGTCTGCCTCGCGTCGGATACGACCCGCCTTCTCGGCCCGGCGTACCGCCGTCTCGGTCACCCCGAGCTGGCGGGCGAGCTCCCGATTGCTGGTCATGCGCCATCCATAGGTCCGGCGTTCAGTCAAGCATTAAGTGTCTGATTCCGATCGTGTTTTTGACTTGCTTTCCGTCGGACAAAGAGCGTTCATTGGCTCAGCAAAGTTGATCACGCGGAGCACGAAGATGAGCCCGAGGTTGCAGAACCAAATCGCCAAGTCGAGAGAGGAGGCGCTCGCCGCCTTCGTCTCCAAGAAGGCCGAGATCGACGAGATGCTTACTCGGCTCCGGGCGCTCAGCGACGATCACTTCAACTACAGCCCCGACGAGATCGACTGGGGCCATGTCGGGACCCTCGGGTACTATGCCGAACTGCTGAAGCGGGTCACCGACAGCGCCTTCAACGAGGGCGAGCATGCCGAGTAACCCCACCAGCCCGGAGGATCGCCGAATGATCATCTTCGATGCCATCGCCCCCGAGGGCTCTCGCGAGCGCCTGCAATTCGAGACCCAGGCCGAGGCCGATGCCGCCGCCGATCGGTACCGCGATGCGGGACACAGCATCTACTGGATCGCCTGGTCCGAGAGCCTCCAGCGCTTCGTCACCATCCCGGAGGAGTGATCAGCCATGGCCAACCTCATGCCGCTGGTCCACCAAGCCCGCCGCACCCTCCGCAACCGGCAGGAAGGGAATCCCTTCGCCACCGACGCAGTGGTCGCGGACCTGATCGAGGCGCTCAGCATCGCCTACCTCGCCGCACCCAACGAGCGCGTGTCCAGCGCGATCAAGGTCGAGCTGGACCTCCTCGAAACCCTGATCTGAGCCGGGTCGCTCCCAGACCTGCCCCGCACGGCTCCGGCCGCCGGGGCTCAGGGTCGTAGGAGGGCGATGGTGCTCTCCGAGGACGGAGATCATCCCATGACCAGGCTCAGCGATACTCAGGCGGTCATCCTCAGCGCCGCCGCGCAGCGCG
Organism: Geminicoccaceae bacterium; assembly: GCA_050729115.1. Lineage (GTDB taxonomy): Bacteria > Pseudomonadota > Alphaproteobacteria > Geminicoccales > Geminicoccaceae > JBKPNX01. Next base: position 1,197 of record JBOHKK010000138.1, read on the forward strand.
ACGACCTCTCGGTCCTGCCCCTGCCGGATACCCTCAGCCTCAAGGGCGGTGCCCTCAACAAGGTGATGGACAGCCTACGCAACCGGGGCATGATCCGCTTGATCCAGACCGGCGACGACCGGCCCGATCGCGTGGTCCTCACGAGCGAGGGCATGGCTGCCATCGGCGTCGAGACCGAGGACGCCGCGCCAGCGGGCGCAACGCCGGCCGATGCTGAGGCCCAGGCGGTCGAAGCCCCGGCCCCGGCGACCGGAGCCGACGGTGCGGCCAAGCCGGCCAAGCGCAAGGCCAAGGCAGCCAAGCCGGGCAAGACCCCGCAGGCCGACAAACCCACCCCGCGCGCCGGCACCAAGCAGGCGCTGATGATCGACCTGCTCAAGCGTCCCGAGGGCGCTACGGTCGAGCAGATCGCCGCGGCCACCGGCTGGCAGCACCACACCATCCGCGGCGCCATCTCCGGCGCGCTCAAGAAGAAGCTCGGGCTCACCGTCGAGGCCACTCGCACCCGCGAGGTCGGACCCAACAAGACCGGCGCCAAGGGCAGCGCGACCACCTACCGGATCACCGGCTCGTCGCCGGTGGCCGGCTGAGCGCGGAGGCCCAACGTGCAATCCTTGCTCAAGCAACCGGGCTATCGGCTCTACGCGTCCGACAGCCCGGAGGCCAGCGCCCTGCTCGCCGAGCAGGGCCTCGGCCCCGCCGACCTCGACCGGGCTCTTGCCCGCCTCGAAACTACCGAGGGCACCGCGGTCCGTACCATCGTCGGGATCAACGAGGACGGGGTGTTCGGGGTCAGCCAAGCAGGCTGGCGACCGGACCTGGCCGACGCCTGCCACGAGCCCTTCATCCCACTGCTCTGGGTCAAGGTCCACGAACTGCTCGGCCGGGTGCCGGAGGGCAGCACGGCGCGGTTCGTCAAGGACGGCACGCTGCCGGGCGAGGCCAGGCCCAGCGCCGACGTCTGCCGGCTGGCCAGCTGAAGGAGGTGATCGCCATGAACACCGATCAGCTCGAGCACGACATGAACGCGCTGTGCCATGAATGGATGCACGGCAAGGCTACCACCGACGGCGTGTTCGGACCGGTCCAGGCCGCCGCCCGGGTCTTCATCTTCCAGGCGCTCTCGGCCTGGACGGTGCTGGAGTCGACCGGGCAGACCGAGCAGCTGGCGCCCGACTTCCAGGCCTGGCTGCGCAGCATCCTCGACGATGAGGAGCCACACGTGCGTCGGGTGTCCAGCGTGAAGGTGACGATCCCCAAGCACTGATGGCACTACGCCACCCCATTACGCCGCCGCGGCCGCGCGCCCGGCGGCGATCTCTTCGTAGCTCCGGCCGTCGGCTTCCAGGGTCGCGGCGCCGCCGGTGAACCCCTGCCAGCGCAGGATGATCGTGTCGACGTACTTCGGGTCGAGCTCGATCAGACGCGCCTGCCGGCCGGCTTTCTCGCAGGCGATCAAGGTCGAGCCCGAGCCACCGAACGGGTCGAGCACGATGTCGCGGCTCTTGCTCGAGTTGCGGATCGCCCGCTCGACCAGCGCCACCGGCTTCATGGTCGGGTGCAGGTCGTTCTTCACCGGCTTGTCGAAGAACCACACGTCACCCTGGTCGCGGGCCCCGCACCAGTAGTGGTCGCTGCCGTCCTTCCACCCATAGAGGATCGGTTCGTACTGGCGCTGATAGTCGGCACGGCCCAGCGTGAAGGTATGCTTCGCCCAGATGACGAAGGTCGACCACTTGCCGCCCGCCGCCGCGAATGCCTTCTGCAGCGTGTGCAGCTCCGAGCTGCTCATGCAGATGTAGCAGGCGCCCTTGGTGACCGAGAGGATGTTGACGCAGGCATCGTGCAGAAACGCCTCGAACCCGGACCCGAGGCTGTCGTTCAGAATGGGCCGATGCTTGCCGCGCAGCTTGTCCTTGGGCGAGTTGGCGTAGTCGACGTTATAGGGAGGGTCGGTCCAGGTCATGTCGGCCAGCTGGCCGCCGAGCACGCGCTCGACGTCCGTCAGCACCGTGGCGTCGCCGCACAGCAAGCGATGGTTGCTCAGGACCCAGAGGTCGCCCGGCTTGCTGACCGGGTCCTCCGGCGGTTGCGGAACCTCGTCCTCGGCCTCATCGCTCGCCGCCTCGCCGTCGGCCAGAGCCAGCAACCGCTCCAGCTCGGAGGCGTCGAAGCCGACCAGGTCGAGGTCAAAGCGCTCGTCGCGCAGCCACGCCAGCTCCTCGGCCAGTAACGCGTCGTCCCAGCCCGCCTGCAGGGCAAGCTGATTGTCGGCGATCAGGTAGGCCCGTTTCTGCGCCTCACTGAGGTGCTCGAACCGGATCACGGGCACTTCGGCCAGCCCGAGCTTCCTGGCCGCCAGGAGCCGGCCATGGCCGGCGAGGATACCGGCATTCTCGTCGACCAGAATCGGGTTGGTCCAGCCGAACTCCACCATCGAGGCCGCGATCTGGTCCACCTGCGCCTCGCTGTGCGTGCGCGGATTCCGCTCGTACGGGCGCATGCGGTCGACCGGCCACAGTTCGATCCGATCGGCGAGCGCGGCCAGTCCTGTGGCCTGGGGCGCGGTCGTCATCGACCGTTGCATTCCCGGCACTCGCACTTGACCATCGCCACGATGGCGGCGCCGATCGCGATCACCGTGAGGGCGAGGTCCACCAGCACCGGCGCGTGCTCGGCGAGCTCCGGGATGAGAAGCGCAAGCAGCGCCGCCAGACCCGCAGCCGAGCTCGGCTGGCTCAGCCGCTCGAGCAGGCGCCGGCAGCGGCGGGTCAGTTGATCTCGACTCATGAGCGGAACCTCAGCACCTGACGCCGCCCCGCCTCTTCCGAGAACGCGCGAGCGGGCGCATACTTTGCGAAGCGAACCCTTCAGCGACGGGACGGAGGGTGAGATGAAGATCGACGACACCGAGTTCGGCTCGATCACCATCGCCGGGAAGACCTACGAGCACGACGTGGTCATTCGGCTCTCGGACAAGGTGGTCAAGCGCAAGAAGAAGCTGTCCAAACGCCTCTACGGGACCTCGCACACCGTCTCCGAGGACGAAGCCCGGTTCGTGTTCGAGAAGGGCTGCAAGGAGCTGATCCTCGGAACCGGCCAATACGGTAACGCGGCGTTGTCGCCGGAGGCCGCCGCCTTCCTGAAGAAGAAGGGCTGCAAGGTCATCGCCAAGCCGACCCCGAAGGCGATCAAGATCTACAACCTCACGCGCAAGCCCAAGGTCGGGCTGTTCCACGTGACCTGTTAGCCGACCCGGCCGCGCGGGCCGTTGTTCTGCGGTGATGCAGAACCTGTCTGCGGCGCACCGCCAGATCAGCGCCACGACCATCGGGCGCTATCGCGCCATGGCGGCCCCGTATCGCGACGGCACCTGGGGCCACGACGTCAGCCAGAACATCCAGGCGCTGCTGGCTGCGATCGCAGGGACCCCGCCGTACCGCATCCTCGATCTCGGCTGTGGCCCCGGGCGTGATCTCGTGACCTTTCGCGACCTCGGCCACCTGGTCGTCGGACTCGACGGCTGCCCCGAGTTCGTGGCCATGGCGCGCGGTGTCCGGCTGCGAGGTCTGGCAGCAGGACCTGCTGTCCATGACCTTGCCGCCCGCCAGCTTCGATGGCGTGTTCGCCAACGCCGTCCTGTTCCACGTCCCGAGCCGGGCATTGCCCAGCGTCCTTGAACGGCTGCACGCCGCGTTGAAGCCGGACGGCGCGTTGCTCGCCTCCAACCCGCGTGGGCAGGACGAAGAGGGCTTCGTCGATGGCCGTTACGCCTGCTTCTACAGTCTCAAAACCTGGCGCCGGCTGGTCAGCAGCAGCGGCTTCGCCCTGGTCGACCACTATTTCCGCCCACCCGGCAAGCCCCGCCGCCAGCAGCCGTGGCTCGCCACGCTGTGGCGCAAGTCGGCATCCCCCGATGGGCGCAGCGGCGACTGAAGCAGCGACATCAGCCAGCCGGCCGTCCGGGGCGCCTGACCGAAGCGACCGCGGGCGCGAACCGGTGCGACGGCCGTCGCAGGCGTCGCAGCGGACAACCTCAGGGATTCTGCCGCTTACAGCCGCATTGGTGCGGCGGGGCGGTGCGAACCCTGGGTGCGACGGGGTGCGACGCCAGGTTCGCACCCGTCGCAGCCCAAAACTCCAAGGATGCCGCGGCTTTCAGCCAATTCCGTGCGAACCTGAGTGCGACGGGTGCGACGGGTAGGGTCGCACCCCGACGAACTCAAAACCCTAGGAAATCTGCGGTTTTCTGGGCGCCGGTGCGACGGATGGTGCGAACTGCGAACCCGGATTTTCCGGCTGTCGCTAGCGAAGTATCGGGCGGTGCCCCCCCGTACCCGTTTCAGCCCGAGAAGGACCCGCAGTTTCAGTGAGTTAGCGGCAGTGCCCGCTTGGCGGAGAATGTCTTGACGTCCCTTTCGCCCACCAAGATCGGGTTCGAAACATCCGTCAGCCTATCAGCGCCCGCACGTCGGCCAGCAGCCCCTCGCCATCGTCGTCATAGCCAACCGTGAGGCCGACCGAACCGTCGGTGTTCGACCTGACCGACACCTGCAGATCCTCCGGCAGCTTCATCGTCCGGACGTCGTCATTGCGCTGGACCACGAGCACCGCCCACTCCCAGCCGAGCCAGCGCTGCACCACAGGCAGCCCAAAGAGGCGATGTTAAACGGCAAGAGCCCGCCGCGGCTTCCCGGGGCAGGCTCTTCAAGACACCATGTTCAGGTTGGCTGGACGCTACATGTTGTGAGCCACGATGTCAAGCGCCACAAAATGCAGCCTTAGGAAGCACGCTTCGCTTCGCTGTAGCCGTCATGCACCGCCAGCATCCCGAGCGCCGCGATCAGGATGCGCTGCGTCTGCTTCTGGTCAACCAGCCCGCCATGCGAACCCTGTCGGATCGCCCACTCCCGGATGCTCCGCTGCAGTCCGACGACGTAGCAGACGCACGAGCCGGCCATCCCTCCGCCGCTCCCTCACGGATCCGTTGCACGATCTCGTCCCGCTCGAGGCGCACAAACTCGGGATCAGCAACCATCCAGCTGCGCTCGTCGTTCTTGATGCCGGGATTGGACAGCCAGTTGTAGCTTCCGCAGATGGCGTACGCCTCGTCGCAGATCAGGACCTTCGCGTGGTTGGGCCATTTCGCCACGAACAGGCGTCCGCGCGCGGCGCGCTCGGCTTCGTTGGCCAGGCACTCAAGAAGAGTGATGGCGCGCTCCTCCGAGCTGGAGGGCTTCGCGGGGCCCGTCGCTGGGGTCCAACCATAACCGATGTAGACATCGACGCCCCGCGCTAGCGTGTCGGTCAGGATGCGCTTGAAGTCCCGGTCGACAACGTAGTCGTTGACCCAGCCAGAGAGGATGACGACGCTGCACCGAGCCTCCGAGAAAGCCTTGTGCAGGGCGCCCCGGTGCGCCCGACCGCGGAGCGGCATGACCGCATCCTGCCGATCACTGCGGTCGAACCGATCTTGCGTCTCAGGGCCGAGCTGGGCGAGCGCTTGGCGCAAGCCGGCGATATCCCGTTTCCGCCGGCGGAGGTGCCAGAGCAGTCCGACAGTGCCCCAGATGGTAAGCATCTGCACCACCATCAGCGGTAGCATGACCACGTGCGTGAGGGTGAAGAGACTCCATCCGGCCCCGGCCACTACAGTGGCTTGTGTGGGCGTGAGGTTCGGCCGGCCGAGCCAGTGCCGGAGGTGACCGACACCAAGGCTGGCGAGAAGGATGGTGCCGGCGATGAACAGCTGATAATAGGCAACGGCCATGGCTCTGCTTTCAGCAGGGAGGGCGTCTAAGCAACTTAAGGTTGATCTAGCCCGCTCGTCAACGTCAGTTGGAAGCATCGCGTCCAGCCAAGATGCCTAGCGCCGCGATCAGTATCCCCTGCGCCTGCTTCTGATCGATCAGCCGTCCACCCCATCCCTGCCGCATCGCCCACTCGCGCACGCTGCGCTGCAGCCCCACGACGTGCCAGACGCATGACCCCGCCGGGCGGCTGATCCCACCCAACGCCGCCATCGCTTCGTGCACGCGCCGCCGGGCGTGAAGCTGCCGCTCGCTCAGCTCCGGCTCCCGCCCCGTGCCGGGCACGCGCAGGATCGGCAGCGCCCGAAGCGGGTCGAGCTGAGCGACAATGAACGACGCTTGGAAGTCCTTGGCGGCATCGTGCATCGCCTGGTCGATGGTGCCGGCGCGGAGCATCTTGCCGAGCGTGTCCACGGTCCGGTGGTGCACGACGATCCGGCCATCCGGGTCTTTCTCACGCACCTCCTCGAGCTCGCGGCCAAGCACCTGGTGCGGCTTGAGACGAGCGGCCATCGGCGCACGACGCGCGCTCACTGCCCGCCTCCCGGCCCCCGGCCGTACAGCCGGTTGGCCTCGTTGACCAGCGCCTGGCGGGTCCAGTCATCCCGGACGTCCTCGGGCCGGAGTACGACGACACCCTGGGTCTGCCAAACCGCCCGCCGCATGGCGAGCAGGTCGTCGTCGCTGGGCGCGGTGCGCGGCTGGTGTCGCGCCAGGCACGAGCGAAAGCCTGCCGGTCCGATCATCGGCTGACCTCCCGCAGGACCGCGGCGTAGCCCGCGACGTCGACCTGGCTGTCGAGATGCTTCGGGTCGCGTGCGAGCCGGGCCAGCTTCAGGTCGATCAGGCACAGCACGACCTGCGCCGGACTGATCTTGGTGCCGAGGGTCAGCGACCAGCGTCGGGCGACATACTCGAACAGATCAGCGGGCTCGCCGTACTCGCGCCTGCGCCGGTTGACCAGGCCAGCGGCGTGCTCGAGGAGCTCCGGCCCGTTCATCGCCGACCTCCGTTCCTGAGCGCCCAGTCGAGCAGCGCCAGCGCATCAGCCTCGTTGTCGTCGGCGGGATCGAATCCGAGCGCCCGGACCGCCACGATCACCGCTTCCTTGTCGGCGTTGCCCTTACCCGCCACGTGCCGCTTGATGGTGCCGACCGGCACCCCCGCATACGGGATCTTGTTGGCCTCGGCCCACCCGGTCAGATGGGCGAGGAAGCCGCCGTACGCGTGCGCGGCTGCTACGCCACGATGCGAGCGAACCTCCTCGAAGTAGACGGCGCAAACGCCACCGGCGGTCTCGTCTACCTCCTGCAGCCAGGCGCGGAAGCGGAGGAAGACCATCCCGCCGCCTTCCCAGCGGCTCGGCTTGAACTCGACCGTGCCGCTGGCGATGGCGCCATCGGCACTGCGCACCGCCCAGCCGGTCTTCTGGCCGAGGTCGAGCGCCAAGACCGCGATGCCGGTCGGGTCGCCGGCAGCCAGAGCGGCCACCGGCACCGAGATAGCTCTTGCTTCACTGCGCACGGCGCGCAGAGTCGATCCAGCCATGATCGTTCCCTCATGAGTGATCGTGGTCAGGATGGCGGCGGGGTCCTGCCAAGTACGTCGCCGCTATCCGCTCCTTCGTCCGGAGGTGTTGTCGGCCCGCGGATCGGTGGCCCTGTGGCCTGAGCGGAGATCAGAAGTTCCCATAGCAGCGCCACGGGCGGCCTCGCCGGCGGTCGGCGCCGGAAGCGCAGCACCGATCCCGTAGATGTCCTGAGCGCCGCGACGTCCGGGGTGAGCTCAACGATCTCATGCCCGCCAACCAGCAGGACGAGCCCAGCCCGGTCGAGCCGGTGCCATGCCGCCCGACGGTCGCAGCCGAACAGGTCGTTGGCGATCCAGCCAAGCGCGAGCGCTCGTTCCAACCAGCCGCCTTCGACCAGCCGTGCAGCATCGCGTCGCACGCGCGGCCAGCGCTGTGGCGGTATCCCGTGAACTCCGTCAGCGGTGAGGATGGCGCGAACGCCGTCGGCGATCTCCCGCGGCAGGCCGCCGACGCCCTGCACAACCGGTGCAGCATCGTTGGCCGGCTCCGCCGCCGACAGCAGCGCCACGATCTCGGCCTTGTGCTGGTGCAGCCGTGCGCGCAGCCCGTCCGGGAGAGGCTCGGGCGCCGACAGCCGGAGCATTTCGCCTTCCAGCCGAACCGTGCCGCCGGCCTCGGACACCTGCCGCAGCAGGTCGATGGCGAGCGCGGTCATATCAGCTCCTCCCAGCCGCCGTTGGACCCTGGTGAGGGTCGACTCAGAGGCTCACCTCGAACCTCACCGCCGGAAGACGGCGGTTTTCCTGGGTTTGGTGAGCCTGGTGAGGTTGGTGAGCTTTTTCCCGGCCCCTCTATCGCGCGTGTGCGCGCGCGTACGCGTAAGGGTGAAACGACCTCACCAACCTCACCAACCTCACCGGCGCATTGATTTTGCTCGTGTTTTTCCGGGTGAGGTTCGGGTGAGGTTCTCGGAACCTCACCTCCCGCGGGTGAGGTTGGTGAGGTGATTCCGGCACCAGCTCTGAAGGGTGAGCCTGGTGATGTCGATCCGGCATCGGATTCGGAGACCTGCAACTGCCACCGCTGAGCGCCGTGCGCCGATCCGGCATGATGGACCCGGAGCCGCCGAGCGTTGATCGTGTAGATCCGATCGCGCATGCGCCCGAGCGCCTTGCCGAGGCTGGTCCGTTTGGCGTGCTCATCGCCCCGCGCCATCGGGATGCTGCACTGGATCGCCAGTTCACAGAGATCGGCAGACGTGACCGGCTGGGTGCCGAACCGATCCCACCAGAGCCCGACGAAGCCGCGCCACACACCACCCTCGGCGTCGGCGCGCTCGTACATCTCCTTCAGGTTGCCGAGGAACCCGGGCACGCTGGCGACCTCGAGCATCCCTCCCATGACCTGTGCCCAGCCCTCGAAGCTGCCGATGGTCTTCTGGTGCCGCGGCATGCCGGCGGCGATCCAGGCGCGGCCAAGCGTGAGGCATGCGGTCACCAGGTGGGCCCGGTTCTGCCACACCCAGGCCAGCAGGTTGGGATGGCGGAAACCCTCACGCAGCCACGGCTGGTCCTCGTGGGGATCCAGACGGATGCGGACCATGCGGCGGGCGATCTCGTTCGAGAACTGCGGGTTGTTGCCGGTGGCGATCCAGACGCAGCGGATCGGGAAGCGGACCATCTCGGACTTGCCGAGCACCCGGTCCTCCCAGTAGGGGGCGGTCAGCGCCGCGGCCACGGCGGATGCATCCAGCTGCCGGCGCAGGTTGTCGATCAGGAGGATCGAGGGGATCTCGCGCAGCTTGGCGGTGAGGCGCTTGCGCCATTCGTCCTCGTCCCGGCCCTCGACCATCACGCTGGCGCTGGTGCCGGTGGCGACGATCGAGATGGCGTCGACCATCAGCGTGGCGCCGGTACCCGGCGTGGGCTTCTCGACCATGTGCAGCGGTGTTGGGCTCGAGATCATCGGACGGACGAAGGGAAGGAGTAGAAGCGCCAGCGCATGCGCGCGCTCAGCCTCGCCGACGAAGGGGAACTCGCCGAGCAGGTCGTCGAGCAGCAGCGAGCGCGCAGCCGCGATCTGTTGCCGCGTCGGGTCGTCGGGGACCGGCGGCAGGGTGAAGTTCTCTGTCGGCTCGTAGAGCAGCCTGGTTGCTGGATGATAGCCTGGCTCCGTGATCAGCGTACCGTCGCTGCCGAACACCGGTGCGGTGACGATGCCGGCCAGCACCGGCAGCGCCGGATCGGGCGTGGCGAGGACGTTCTTGAGGAGCACCGGGGGCGGATAGGCCGGCACGAGGTCGCCGTTGGGGGCGCGCTTGCGCCAGTTGACCAGCTGGGCGAGCACATGCCGCAGGCGATCCTCGGTGATGGGCCGCGGCACCGGCCGGCCGTCGTTGTCCCGCTCGACCCAGGACGGCCCGCCGCCACAGCGGTAGAGCCAGGGCGGCATGTTCGAGGCGAACAGCAGGCTCCAGGAGCGATTGGTGAGCCGGGCGAGGTCACCATCGTCGGCGCGCATTTGGGGAAGCGGCGACGTCGGGGCGCGGAAGCCGAGCGCCCGGTGCGTGCCGAGCTCCGGTGCGGCCGTCTGAGGCTGATGTGCTCGTGGCTGCGGCGCGGGCTGCCATTCGGCCGCGGCCTCGACCATCTGGCGGACAACGTCGCTGCCCCGCTTCAGTAGCAGGTCGTTGAAGTCGTCGCCGGCGTCCGATGGATGCGCGATCCAGACGCGCCGTCCTTCGGCATGGAAGCGACCGGCGGCACGCTCGGCGGCCTTGAGGCCCACTCCCTCGCCATCGTGGTCGGCGAGGAGGACGACGCGCGTGACCTCGGGCGGCAGGGTGACCTGCTCCAGATTGCCCGAGGAGAGCGCCGCCCGGACCGGCAGATCGGGGCACGCCTGCATGACGCTGAGCGCCGTCTCGATGCCTTCGGCGAGGCCGACCACACCATGCTCACCATTGTCCCCGAGGCGCACGGCGCCGCCCGCAGTCGAGCCCAGCATCATGCGGGGCTTCGGCAAGTCGGCTTTGACCGAGCCATCGGGCGCCAGATAGGTGCGGTGGATCGCGATTTGCTCGCCTGCGGCATTGCGCACGATCGCGATCAGCGCCGGGTAGCCGGTGCGCGTGTCCCAGTAGGTCAGATCGGGGTGGAACAGGAGGTCGGGTGTATCGGGCACCTGCAGGCCGCGACCGTCCAGGTATACCTCGGCCGCAGTCCCTCCGAGCGGCACCGACCGCCCCAGGATGAGCTCGATCTCTCGCACGACGTTTTCCGCGCGCTGCTCCTTGCTGAGGGCTTCGGCAATCGGGTGGCTGGCGCCGTTCACAGGTGTTGAGCCGGCGAGGTCGGCCGCGTACTCGATGAGCGCCCGACCAGTGAGTCCGGTCGCGTGCTCGAGCGTGCTGAGCGGCCCGCCGCCTTGGTTATCATCGAAGTCGATCCAGTCGCCGGCGCGCTCGCCCTCGAGCGCAATCACGCACGAGCCCTGCTTGCGCGGCTTGTCGCCCCGGATGTTGGCGAGCCGCAACTCGTCGCCTAGGCGCTTTCCATTTCGGAAGTGCGATGGCACCCAGCTGGCGGCGGTCGCGCGCAGCCCGGCGACGACGGCGTCCATGTCGTAGTGCGCAGGCGCGAGCCCGAGCGGCCGGATGTCGCTGAGGTCAATCAAGGATCACCAGCCCCTGCTCGGCGCGCGTGATCGCGGTGTAGAGCCAGCGGGCGCGATCCTCGGCGGTGCGGCCGAGACCGTCGTCGAACACGATGACATTCGGCCATGCCGACCCCTGAGCCTTGTGGGCGGTGATGGAGTAGCCCCACACCGCCTCGATCAGGCCCTTCTTGACCCAGTGGTCGCGCCGCTCCCGCTCGGGGTCGCGCTGCACATGGTCGTCGAAGTGGCCCTTGTAGATGATGTACCGGGCCGGCTTGGAAGCTGTCGCACCGACCTGATCTCCGTCCTCGGTGCGGATCGTCGCGGAGAAGCCGATCTCGTTCTCGTCGCGAACGTCGGACAACTCGAGGAACATGCCGTTGACGATGCCGAGGTCGTGGCGGTTCTTGAGGCAGATGATCTTCTCGATCTGGCCGTTGCGCGCCTCGCCGGTCGGGTAGACTGTGTCGAACCCGGCGGCCCGCTTCATGGCGGTGTTGAGCTGGATCCGGGTGGCGTTGCGCCCGCAGATCACCTGGCCGCCGCGCAGCATCTGCTCGGGCGCCACCGAGCTGCGCGGCATCTTCCAGACATACGCGTCGTGCTCGCCATAGGGGATGGGCAGGCCCTGCCGCGCCATGGTGGCGAGGCGGATGATCGCGCTCTCACCGGCCTGGCGGTGGATCTCGGTCAGCATCACGTCGGGCTCGACCTTGGTGAACGCGCCCTCGCCCTTGATCGGCGGCAGCTGGCCGGGGTCGCCCAGCACCAGGATCGGCTTGCCGAACGCCAGGAGATCGCGCGCCATGTCGTCACCGACCATCGAGACCTCGTCGAGCACGATCAGCGCCGCGTCGCGCACCAGGGACTGCTCGTTGAACACGAAGCGGGGCTGGTGGATGTCGTCGAGGCGGATCTCGAGACTCCGGAGCCGCGACTCCTCGAACAGCCGGACCGCGGGATCGAGCGCCGGCAGCTTGGCCCTGATCTCGGCGATCTCCTGCTTGACCCGCTCGATCTCGTCGGGCGTGGCTTCCGAGACGCGGTAGACCAGGCTGTGGATCGTGGAGGCGGGCGTGCCCTTGCGGGTCATCACCAGCGCCGCCTTGCCGGTGAACGCAGCGTAGAGCACGCCGTCCGAGGCGGAGGCGAGCCCGTCCGCGTCCTTGGTCATCGTATCGAGGCCGAGCTCGTCGATGATGTAGCGAGTGATGGTCGACTTGCCGCAGCCGGCGAACCCCCAGATCCTCGCCACCTGCTGCTCGCGCGTGCGGTGATTGAACCAATGGACGATGGTCTTGACTGCTGACTGTTGCTCTGCAGTGAGGGTCACGCAATCCACCGGCACGCCTCCTCCGTGACGTGTTTCCAGATCCGACCCTTGGCGATCGCGTAGATCGTCTCCTTGCGCACGCCGTACAGCCGCGAGATGCAGGCACCACAGAGCCCGAGGCCCAGGAGGCCCTTGATACGGACCACTTCCTCTTCAGTCAGGACGGCTGAGCCATTGGCTTCGCCCGGTTGGCCACCGTGCTTGAGAGGTCCGCTGCGAAGCTTTCGATTGAGCTTCGCATCAAGAGCATTGTCTTGGCGCGTTCCCCAGTAGAGGTTGTCCGGCGTGTTGTTGGCGGGATCGTCGTCCTGATGGAGGGCGAAGGCGCCCTCGAATGGCGGTGGGCCGACGAACGCCATCGCAACCAAGCGATGAACGAAGTGCTTACGCGTCTTCCCGCTCCCGTCAGCCAGGATCACGTAGAGATGGCCGCCGCGGCCGGCTGCGGGCCTCAGAATGTGGCCGGCGGCCCAGCCTCGCGCGCCACGGGAGCGCCTGACCCGACCTCGATCGCTGACCTCGTACGCCGGGCAGCCTGGTACGGGTCGCCATTCCTCGGTTACCGCTTCGCTCCCGAACCTCTGCTGGTGTGAGCTCAATGCTTATCCATCCAGCAGCGTCGGGCGTAGGGGCACATCCGGCAGAGGTAGAAGTCAGGTGCCGCAGCGATCCGGGGCGGCAGTTCGTCCGCCTCGATGGCGCGCAGGATGTCGACCGCCTTGTCGGAGAGCGCTTGCGCCTCGGCCGGCTCGAACGGCACGACCTCGTGGTACAGCTCCTGGGTGTCCTTGTTCATGGCGGTGAACAGGGCGACCTCGAGTTGCATGTAGGCCATGTAGAGCTGGCACTGCGCGGCGTAGATCGGCTTCCACTGCCTGAGCCCCCGCTTGACCAGATCGGTCCACGCGCTCTGCTTGAGCGCCTTGTGCTCGAACAGCGCGGGCCAGGCGATGCCTACGTCCGGGCCGGACACGATCGCGCCGTCGATGTGGCCGCGCACCCTGCCGCCCGCGACGCTAAAGCCGTACTGGCGACCGTCGCGGTCGCGGGTGCGCAGGTCGAACCCGGCTGTCTGCAGCCAGCGAATGGTCAGGTCCTCGAACTGGTGACCGGCGTCGAAGATCCGGAGCAGCCTGCCCGCGAATTGCTTGCCGTCGTCGACCGGCGTGAGCGTGACCTCGTAGGCCAGCCTGCGAGCGC
>JBOHKK010000139.1:0-14650 GCA_050729115.1 Geminicoccaceae bacterium
CTCCCAACCACCCCAAGGGTACCATCGGTGGGTGGTTGGGAGGGGGAGCGGGCCGGGGCCGCGGGTCCACCCAAGGCGAAAATGGACTAGCCGTGCATCCGGCGCCGTCGATCATCGCGTTCACCACCGCCTCGGGCGCCGGCTACGGCCTCCTGTTCCTGCTCGCCATGACCGCGCCCGCGGAGCTGCTGCCGACGCGCCGCTGGTTCGGGCTGGCCGCTCTCGTGGTGGCCTTGGGCCTGATCACCCTCGGCCTGATCGGGTCCCTGTTCCACCTCGGTCATCCCGAGCGCGCCTGGCGCGCGCTCTCGCAATGGCGCTCGTCCTGGTTGTCCCGCGAGGGGCTGGTGGCGCTCTTGACCTACCCGCCGGCGCTGGCGTTCGGCGCCGGCTGGGTGTTCGCCGAGACGACCGCCGGCCTGCTCGCCCCGTTCGCTCTGCTGGCGGCGCTCGGCGCGGCGCTGACCGTGTACTGCACCAGCATGATCTATGCCTCGCTCGCGCCGATCCGGGAGTGGCACCACCCGCTGGTGCCGGTGATCTATCTGGCCTTCGCCCTGATGACCGGCGCCCTGTTGCTGCATGCCCTCCTCGCCCTGGCCGGCGCAGCCCGGGACTGGGCGGGCACGCTGGCGCTCCTCGCGACCGCGCTCGCCTTCGCCCTCAAGGCGGTCTACTGGTGGACGATCGCGCGCGCCGGCCCGGGCCCGACGCCCGAGAGCGCAACCGGGCTCGGCGCGCTGGGCCGAGTCCGCATGCTCGACCCGCCCCACACCCAGACCAACTATCTGCTCAGCGAGATGGGCTTTCGCGTGGCGCGCCGGCACGCGGCGAGGCTCCGCCTGTACGCCTGGCTTTCGGGCTTCGTCGGGGCGTCGCTCCTGACGCTGCTCGCGCTGCTCTCGAGCGGCATTCTCGCGTTCGTGTCCGCCTCCCTGGCGGCGCTGTCCGGGCTCGCCGGGGTGACCATCGAGCGCTGGCTGTTCTTCGCCGAGGCCACCCACACCGTGACCCTGTATTACGGCCGCCGCGGCTGCGGCGATCGAGGATCAAGATAGCGGCAGATACCCACTCAAGGCAGCGCCATGCGGCCGCCGTCGACCACGAGCTCGGTGCCGGTGATGAACGCGGCCCGATCGGACAGCAGGAACAGGCAGACGTTCGCCATGTCGTCCGTGGTGCCGACCCGGCCGAGCGGCACCCCGGCTGCCGTCGCCCGCTCGAGTTCCGGGTCCTTCTCCCAGTGATCGGAACGGCCGATATAGCATTCGGATCAACGCCCGGAGGGGTTCTGCTTCGAATAGCGATCTGGGGCTGACCTCCGCCGAGCTCGCGCGCACGATCGACGTGCCGGCCAACCGGATCAGCCAGATCGTCGCTGGCAAACGCAACATCACGGCGGACACGGCGTTGCGTCTGGGTCGTTATTTCGGAATGTCCGCCGACTTTTGGATGAATCTCCAGAAGACTTACGAGCTGGATCTGGCACGTCGGGAACTGGGCGCGGTGATCGAGACCATACTCTCGCGCGGCGAAACTCACCTACGGCGATCTTCTTGAGGCAGGCAAGCGGCCGCCGCGGGACACAGCGGACCGTCGCCATGGACGCCATATGGTTCAGAGGGACGCCATATGGTCGCCGAGCCGGTCGAAGGCCTGCTCGAGGGTGGGCAGCGTGGCGGCAAAGCACAGGCGCAGGTAGTCGTCGCCGCCGGCGCCGAACGCCGCCCCGGGCGCGAGGCCGACCCCGGTCCGCATCAGGAGGTCCTTGACGAACGCCACGCTGTCGGGCATGCCGCCCACCCGGATGAAGGCGTAGAACGCGGCCTCCGGCCGGGGCAGCGACAGGCGCGGGATCGCAGCCACCCGCTCGAGCACCAGATCGCGCGCGGCGCGGTAGCGGGCGACGATTTCGGCCACGAACGGCTCGCCCTCGCGTACCGCGACGATCCCGGCGCGCTGCACGAAGCCCGGCGGCCCCGCGATGTTGTACTCGGTCAGCATCTCGAAGCACGGGGCCAGCGCCGCGGGCGCGGTGATCCACCCCAGCCGCCAGCCGGTCATCGACCAGGTCTTGGAGAAGCTGTTGACCACGATCACCCGATCCTCGGGCTCCGCGTGCTCGAGGAACGACGGCGCGTGGGGGCGATCGTAGACGATCCGCGCATAGACCTCGTCGCTCACGATCCAG
The DNA here is from genome assembly GCA_050729115.1 of Geminicoccaceae bacterium. Taxonomy (GTDB): domain Bacteria; phylum Pseudomonadota; class Alphaproteobacteria; order Geminicoccales; family Geminicoccaceae; genus JBKPNX01. The sequence continues at coordinate 2,192 of JBOHKK010000139.1, forward strand.
ATGCCGCGCCGGCGCGCGAACGCGAGCACGTCGCGTTGCTGCTCGGCCGACATCATCCAGCCGGTCGGGTTGTTGGGGGAGTTCAGGAAGATCACGCGCGTGCGCGGATCGCAGGCATCGACCAGCCGGTCGAGATCGAGGCGCCAGCCGAGATTCCCGGGGGTGAGCGGCACGCTGCGGACCTGGCCGGAAAGGATCTGCGGCAGCGCGGGCAAATTCGGCCAGGATGGCGTGGTGGTCACGACCACGTCGCCCGGATCGACCAGCGCCTGCATCACGAGCATCAGCGCGTTCATGGCGGATGCCGAGACGATGACGTTCTCGGCGGCCAGACGGGTGCCGTACAGGCCGTTCATGTAGTCGGCGAGCGCGAGCCGGAGCTCGTGGATGCCGGGGTTGGGCTGATAGAACGTGTCGCCGGCGGCGAGTGCCTGCGCCGCGGCATCGCAGATGAACTTGGGCGTGGGCGTGTCGGGCTCGCCGAACCAAAGCGGGATGATGTCGTCGCGACCCATGCCCGCGTGGGCGATCTCGCGGATCTTGGACGACGGCAGGCGCTCGATCGCCGCTCGGAGACCGGACGTCGGAGCGGCGGGGGCGGGGCGTGGCTGGAGCATGGATCCTCCTCACTCGGGCCGATCTCTATCGATCGCGGGCCGGAAGGCCAAGCGCCGCGTGGTCGCAGGTCGCGCGTCGCCTCAGCAGGCGATGGTGTCGACGTGACCCTCTTCGGCGTAGTCCAGAATGCGCCGATCGCGCGTCACCAGCGGCACGCCGAGCTCGCGCGCCGTGGCGATCAGGAGACGATCGGCAGGGTCTCCGTGCAGCTTGCCCGGGAGGGAGGCGGCGCCGACGGCAACGCGGTGGCTGAGCGGCGCTGGCCGGATCCCGGGGCGCGCCAGCAGTCGCTCGATCCACATGACCGGAGTCGGCCTGAACGTCAGCGGTTGCCGCCGTCGCGTCGCCAGGAGCCCGACCTCCCAGGCGGAAATCGGCGAGACGAGCACCGAATCCGTCGCTGCGGCCTGCCTGATCGCCGACAACGCCCCTGAGGCCATTGGTTGCTCCTGGACCATCCAGATGATGGCGCAGGTGTCGAGCAGGAGCATGGCACGCTCAGAAGAACGGTCCTTCGCCCGACTCCGCCTCGGGGATCTCCTCCAGGACCGGCTCGGTCAGGTCGACTCCCGGCGGGATGCTCACCGAGCCTTTCATGCAGCCATACAGGTCGGGCACCTCGTTCACGGCCGGAGTGAGCTGCGCGATCGGCCGGCCGCGGCGGGTCACCACGACCTTCGCGTAGCGGCGCCTCTCCAGCTCCTTGAACAGGGCCAGGCACTTCGCCTTGAAGTCGGTGACGTTGATCTCCAGGACGGCTTCGCTCACTTTCAGCACCTCGATGGTCATTCTACATGACCATATCGGCGGTTGCGTCGCGCCGTCAAGCCGACCATGATAATGTCGTCCGGCTCGCATCGCGGAGGGCTCGACCGATGATCGATCCGTTGGGCGGTCCCGCCTATTGGGTGCCCTTCATCGTCGGCTTCGTGATCGGGTATCTGATCGGGTCGGTGCCGTTCGGCCTGATTCTGACCCGGCTCGCCGGCGCCGGCGACGTGCGCGAGATCGGCTCCGGCAACATCGGCGCCACCAACGTGCTCCGCACCGGGCGCAAGGGCCTGGCGCTCGCGACGCTCGCTCTCGACCTCCTCAAAGGCGCGCTGCCGGTGTGGCTCGCCTACCGCTACCTCGGCCCCGACATGGCGGTGGTCGTCGGGCTCGGCGCGGTGCTCGGCCACTGCTTCCCGGTCTGGCTCAGGTTCAAAGGCGGCAAGGGGGTGGCGACGGCGGCCGGCGTTGTGGTCGCCCTGACGCCCGCCGTCGCCGCGATCGCGCTCGGCGTGTTCGTGCTCATCGTGGTCGCGACCCGCTACGTCTCGCTCGGCTCGATGCTGGGCGCGGTCGCCGCGGCGCCCGGCGCCTATCTCCTCGGCGACGTTCAGGCGGCCGAGCTGTACCTGCTGCTGGCGTTGATCATCGTGCTCAAGCACGCCGGCAACATCCGCCGTTTGGCCCAGGGCAGCGAGACCAAGCTCAGCTTGCGCGTCTCCAAATAGCCCACCGCGAACGCTGACCGAATGCATGCATCCTTGGCGAGTGGGGCGACGCCGCCCAGATGGTGCGCGAGGCGAAGCGGATGGTCACGACGGTCATGAATGGCGCCCCTGCTCAACGCAGCTGGAAGCCGTGGGCGTAGGGGTCGCGCTCGTCGACGAAGATGGTGTTGAGCCCGGTCAGGCGCGCCCAGCCGGCGACGCTCGGCACGATCGCCGGATGCTCCCCGACCCGAACAGCACCCTCGATCCGGCCCTCGAACAGGCTGCCGATGATGCTCTCGTGCACGAAATCGTCGCCGACTTTGAGCCGGCCGCGCGCCGCGAGCTGGGCCATGCGCGCCGAGGTTCCGGTACCGCACGGGCTGCGATCGATCGCCCGATCGCCGTAGAACACGGCGTTGCGTGCATGCGCCTTCGGGGCGCGCGCCGGGCCGGTCCACATGATGTGCGAGATGCCGCGAATGGTCGGATCGTCGGGATGCACGACCGCCAGCCGCTCGTTCAGACGCCGGCGCAGCTCGGGGCTGAGGCGCTGGATGTCGCCAGCGGACAGGCTGTCGAGCCCGGCGTAGCTCGGCTGCGGCTCGACGATCGCGTAGAAGTTGCCGCCGTAGGCGATGTCGACCACCAGCTCGCCGAGCTCCGGGCAACAGGTGCGGACGTCCGGCAGGGCAAGATAGCTCGGCACGTTGGTCAGGCGCACCCGCTCGACGAAGCGATCCGCCCGCTCGTAGTCGGCGACCACCAGGCCCGCGGGCGTGTCGAGACGCACCTGGCCGTCCTTGCGCGGGCTCACCAGCCCCTGCTCCAGCGCGAAGGTCACCGCGCCGATCGTGCCGTGGCCGCACATGGGCAGGCAGCCGGTCACCTCGATGTACAGGATGCCGGTGTCGCAATCCTCGCGGCACGGCGGATAGAGGATCGCGCCGGACATGAGGTCGTGGCCGCGCGGCTCGAACATCAACGCCGTGCGGATCCAGTCGTAGCGCACAGCGAAGTCCTGCCGCCGCGCGCTCATGGAGCCGCCTTGGAGCGACGGCGCGCCGCCCGCGACCAGGCGCACCGGATTGCCACAGGTGTGACCGTCGATGCAGACGAAGGTGCTCACCGTCATGGGCGCCAATCTGCCGCGATCTTGGCCCGGTCACAACCGCCCAGGTGCGACCCCATGTTGCCAACGACAGCGGCCCGGGCTAGTGCAGCGACTCCGACGTTTGCTCTCTTCTTTGTCTCCCTCGGGCTTGACCCGAGGGTCCATATCCCCAACCGCGGCATAGCCGTCCGGTAAGGGCGTAGATGCCCGGGTCAAGCCCGGGCATGACAAGAAGTGATGGAGTTGCAGCACTAGCTCCTGATCGGTCATGGAACTGGGCATCTACAACGCGCGGATGTTGCGGCTGGCGGCCGAGGCGGCCGGCGCCGGGCGGCTGGCCGAGCACGATGCCAGCGCGGAGATCGTGAACCCGGTGTGCGGCGACCGCATCCGGGTCGACGTCAGGACCGCCGGCGCGCGCATCGCGGCGATCGGCTACGAGGTCCACGCCTGCGTGCTGACCCAGGCCTCAGCCTCGCTGCTCGGGCGCCATGCGATCGATCGCACCGCGGCGGAGATCCGGGAGCTCGCCTCGGAGATCGAGGCGATGCTCCGTGCCGAGGGGGAGGCGCCCGCGGGCGCCTGGTCGGGCTACGCCGCGCTCGAGCCGGTGCGCGCGCACAGCAGCCGGCACGAGTGCGTCATGTTGCCGCTGCGGGCACTGCTTGCGGCGCTCGCCGCCGATGAATCGACAGATCGCGAATCGTAGGCTTCTCGCCGCACAGCGGGCACTCGGGATCGCGGCGCGCGGCCATGCGGTGAAAGCGGCCATCCAGGCCGTCGTAGATGGTGAGCGAGCCCGAGAGCGAGGTGCCGATGCCGAGCAGCTCCTTCAGCACCTCGACCGCCTGGAGCGAGCCCATGACGCCGGCCAGGGCGCCCAGGATGCCATCGCGCGCGCAGCTCTCGTCGAAATCGCCCTGCGGCGCCTCGCGGAACAGGCAGCGATAGCAGGGATGATCGCCGTCCTCGTGCGCCTTGAAGGTCGCGAGCTGGCCGTCGAACTGGGCGATCGCCGCCGTGACCAGGGTCTTCCCGCTCAGATAGCAGGCGTCGTTGACCAGAAAGCGGGTCGCGAAGTTGTCGCTGCCGTCGGCCACCAGATCGTAGGCGGCGATCAGATCCAGGGCGTTGTCCGCGGTCAGGCGCGTCTGGTGCTCGACCAGGCGGACGTCCGGATTGAGTGCGGCCACGCTCAAAGCGGCGCTTGCGGTCTTGGGGCTGCCGATGCGCGCCGTCACGTGGGCGATCTGGCGCTGCAGGTTGGAGAGCGAGACGACGTCGTGGTCGACCACCCCGATCGTGCCGACCCCCGCGGCCGCAAGGTACATGACCAGCGGCGAGCCGAGCCCGCCGGCGCCGATCACCAGGACCTTCGCGCGCAGCAGCCGCTGCTGGCCGGCGCCGCCGACCTCCTTCAGCACGATGTGCCGGGCGTAGCGCTCGATCTGCTCGTCGGTGAAGTCCATGCTCGCCTCGTCGGGCCGCTCCTGCGCGATCGCCTCAGCCGCCCCGATACGCAAACGGCGAGTAGAAGCCGTTGCCATCCGAGATCGCCCAGGTCATGTGGTGGTCGGTGTAGTCGAGCCGCTTGGATTTCGCCACCACGGCAGGCTCGCCCGGCGCCACGCACAAGGGGTGGCCGCTGATCGTCACGTCGCCGCCGCCCTGGCCCTCGATCGCCTCGATCTCGGCGCTCGCGACATCGGGAATTGCCAGGCTGCGCTTCTTGCCTAGGGCCTGGTAGTCGATCCTGACGCTCGCGACGCCGAGCACGTCCCCGACGAACGATCCCAGCGCCTCCAAGTGTCCGCCCGCCTGGCCGGCGAAGATCCGGGTCAGCGCCTGCTTTTGGGCGTCGCTCGCGCGCTCGTCCAGATACAGCGCCGCGCGCCACTTGGTCTCCATCATGTGGCCCGGGCTGTGGATCGCCATCGCAACGTTCAGGTCCGAGAGGTCGACTTCGCCGTCCTTGCCGTCGTCGACGTGCCAGGCGACCAGGACCCGGCACTCGCCCTCGGTCGGCGGACTCAAGAACACGCACGGGCACGCGACGTTGCAGTTGCAGGTCTCGAAATAGCTCCCCTTGAGGTGCCAGGCCATCGCAAGCCTCCCCGTTGGTGTCGGTCTTTCCCAATCTGGCTGTGCGCGCGCGGCGAGGCAACCGCCGCTCATGGCAGCCGATCGAATCCCCGAGATCGGTGCTTTCGGAACGCCAGGTCAGCCAGTCCCCAGACGATGGGCGTGGAGCAGCCGGTAATAGGGCGCGCAGGACCCGGCGAGCGGCTCGAGCGCTGCGGGCAGCGGCGCGGCTGGCGGCCGGTACGGGCGAAAGCCGGTCGAGCGCCAGACGCCGGCGTACCAGTGCTGGCCCCAGACGCCGTCGGTCGGGCGCGGGCCCTCCGGCCAGGCCAGCATCCGCGGGCAGTACGGGATGCCGATGGCGGCGCACAGCAGGCCGAGCATGCGGCGCGGGTGCTCCAGCACGTCCCGGGCATCGAGCACCGGCGGCACGGCGCCGATCTGCGCCCGCACGTGCTCGAAGATCTCGACCTGCCGGGCGACACCCAGGTCGTCGATGGTCGGCTGTGCCCGGGTCCTGACGTAGGAGGCCAGCACCTCACGCGGATCGCGGATCAGAAAGCAGTTGGTCAAAGGGTCCAGCCAGGCGCGCCCGATCTCCGGCACCACATGATGGGTCATGTGCTTCTGGTACCAGACCGGCTTGCCGCCGGGGACCGGGCCGGTGAGCGCCGCCGTGACCTTGCGCCAGTCGGTCTCCTGCGCTGCGATCACCTCCTCGCGCGCCGGATGGTCGAGGCCGGTCGCGAGCAGATAATGGCCGTAGAGCGGCTCGTCGGTGACCACGGTGTCGGGGCGGTTCTCGAACGCGCGCATCATCGCCGTGGAGATGTTGCGCGGCCCCGACCACATCGCGATGCGCACGACGTCGCCCGCCATGGTCAGACCAGCGGGAGTCCGCCGTCGTCGCACGGGACGACCCAAGCCGACGCCCTATGCAAGAACATGCCGGTCCCGTGCCTGCGCATGGTATGGCTCGACGAGATCGCCACGCCGCGCAGGTCGTTTCAGCCTGGACCCGCGACGCTCCGGCAGCCGCGCCGTGGCCGTCGCGGCTACGGCCACACCTGGACGTAGGCGGAGCGGGCGCGCTCCGAGACGCCGGCGAAATGGGCGTCGTATTCGCGCTTCAGCTCCTCCAGGTGCCCGGACTCGAGGAACCGCTGGAACGTCGCCTCGCTCTCGAACTCGTAGAGCGCCATGTACTGGTACTTGTCCTCGCCCATGATCGCCTTGTAGCGCCGGGCGCTGACGGCGCCCTGGAACTGCAACAGCTGGGGGCAGTGCTCCTCGCTGTACCAGCGATTGAAAGCCTCCTCCTGCTCGGGCGTGATCGAGGCTTTGACGACGAACAACACGGTGGCCACGGCGCATCCTCCCCGGTTCCCTGACCCCGGCACCTTGCTGGGTTTCCGCAAGCCAGGCAAGTCGTAGGTTGGGTGGAGCGAAGCGCAACCCAACGACCACGTGGCCAGCGCGGTTCGGGGCGTTGTTGGGTTTCGCCCGCGGCTCACCCAACCTACGCGTCGGCGAGCGTTCGGCTCTGCCGCTCGCTTGCCGAACGCCGGGCGGCGGGCTACCTTCCGCGGTCTTCGGCCGGTGCGGCGGGCTTGCCGAGTCGCGAGCACTCGGGCTAGGGTCGCGCGCGGTTGTTGCAGTGCAAGAGAGGCATCCGACGCGCCGTGAGCGCCGTACCCGTCGAGGCCCGAACCCTGGTCCATCTCGCCCTGCCCAAGGGGCGGATGGAAGACGGTGTGCTCGCGCTGCTCGCGGGCGCCGGCATCCGGGTGACCTTCGGCCGCCGCGGCTATCGCCCGAGCCTGTCGCTCGACGGCTTCGAGACCAAGACCCTGAAGCCCCAGAACATCGTCGAGATGCTGCACCTCGGCTCGCGCGACGTCGGCTTCGCCGGCGCCGACTGGGTCGAGGAGCTCGCGGCCGAGCTGGTCGAGCTGCTCGACACCGAGCTGGATCCGGTGCGCCTCGTCGCCGCCGCCGCCCCGGAGTTCGCCGAGGGCGGACTGGCGCAGGCCCCGTTCGTGGTGGCCTCCGAATACGAACGGCTGACCCGCGCCTGGCTGGAGCGGCGCGGCCTGCAGGCGACCTTCGTGCATTCGTACGGCGCGACCGAGGTCTTTCCGCCGGAGGACGCCGACTGCATCGTCGACAACATGGCGACCGGCGAGACCCTGCAGGCGAACGGCCTGGTCGTGGTCGACGAGCTGATGCGCTCCTCGACCCGGCTCTACGCCCATCCGCGCGCCCTGGACGCGCCGGCAAAGCGCGAGCGCATCGAGACCCTGGTCCTGCTGCTGCGCTCGGTTCTGGATGCGCGCCAGCGGGTCATGCTCGAGGTCAACGTCTCCGCCGATCGCCTGGAGGCGGTGGTCGAGGTGTTGCCGTGCATGCGCGAGCCGACCATGGCGCCCCTGCATGGCGATCAGGGCTTCGCGCTCAAGGCCGCGGTGCCGCGGGCCGACCTGCCACGGGTGATCCCCGAGATCAAGGCGCGCGGCGGCACCGACATCGTGGTCACCGCGCTCGCCCAGATCGTGCCCTGACGGTCCCATGGCGAGCCGGGATGCGGACATGAGGGCGCGCCGGGCTGCCGTGAGCCGCAAGACCCTCGAGACCGCGGTCGAGGTCGAGCTGACCCTCGATGGCACCGGCCGCGCGGAGGTCGCAACCGGCATCGGCTTCTTCGACCACATGCTGGGCGCCCTTGTGAGGCACGCCCGCTTCGACCTGACGCTCAAGTGCCAGGGCGACCTCGAGGTCGACGATCACCACACCGTCGAGGACTGCGCGCTGGCGCTGGGGCAGGCGCTGGATCAGGCGCTCGGGGAGCGCCGCGGCATCGCCCGCTTCGGCTCAGCCTACGCGCCACTCGACGAGGCGCTCGCGCGTGTTGTCGTGGACCTGTCGGGCCGGCCGTGCGCGGTGGTCGAGCTCGGCCTGGAGCGCGAAGCGCTGGGTGGGCTCGCCTGCGAGAACGTGGCGCATTTCTTCACCTCGCTCGCGACCGCCGGGCGCATGACCCTGCACGTCGACGTGCTGCGCGGCGCCAACGACCATCACCGCGCCGAGGCGGCGTTCAAGGCGGCGGCGCTGGCGCTCCGCCAGGCCGTGCGCGTCCACGGCCCGGATCAGGTGCCGAGCACCAAGGGGGTGCTGTGAGCGCCGCCGAGGTGGTCGTGGTGCCGACCGGAACGGCGAACCTCGCCTCGGTGCTGGCGGCGCTCGCCCGGCTCGGGGCTCACGCGCGGGTTGCCGAAGACGCGACGATGATCGAGGGCGCGGCGCACGTGATCCTGCCGGGCGTCGGCAGCTTCGGCGCGACCATGGCGGGGCTGCGGGAGGCGCAGCTCGACTCGGCCATCGCCGCCCGCGTGAAGGCCGGGCGGTCGACGCTTGCGATGTGCGTCGGGCTCCAGGTGCTGTTCGAGGCGAGCGACGAGAGCCCGCACGCTACGGGCCTTGCTGCGCTCCCCGGCCGGGTCGGGCGGTTTCCCGATGCGGTGCGGGTGCCGCAGTTCGGCTGGAACCGCATCGCGCCGGAGTCCGGCTGCCGCCTGGTCGAGCCCGGTTACGCCTATTTCGCCAACAGCTACCGCGTGGCCGAGGCGCCGGGCTGCGCCGTCGCGACGGCCGAGCACGGCGGCCGGTTCGTCGCCGCGCTGGAGCGGGATCGCGTGCTCGCCTGCCAGTTCCATCCCGAGCTGTCGGGCGCGTACGGGCACGCGCTGATCGCCCGCTGGCTGGCCGCCTGATGCTCGCCGCCCGGATCATCCCCTGTCTCGACGTCAGCCACGGCCGCGTGGTCAAGGGCGTCCGGTTCCAGGGCCTGCGCGATGCCGGCGATCCCGCTGAGCGCGCTGCCCTGTACGAGCGCCAGGGCGCCGACGAGATCGTGATCCTGGACGTCTCGGCGACGCCTGAGGCGCGCGGCAACCAGGTCGAGACGGTCGAGCGCGTACGCAGGCACCTCGGCATTCCGCTGACCGTCGGCGGCGGCATCCGTACGATCGACGATGCCCGCGCCCTGCTCGAGGCCGGCGCCGACAAGGTCTCGATCAACACCGCCGCCGTGCATCGCCCTGCGCTTTTGACCGAGATCGCCCTGCGCTTTGGCCGCCAGTGCACCGTGCTCGCGATCGACGCCGCGCAGCGCGGCGGCGGCTTCGAGGTCCTGGTGAAGGGCGGTCGCGAAGGCACCGGCATCGACGCCGTCGGCTGGGCGCACGAGGGGACCGACCGCGGTGCCGGCGAGATCCTGCTCACCAGCTGGGACCGCGACGGCACGCGCGCGGGGTACGACCTGGAGCTGACCCGCGCCGTGGCGGATGCGGTCCGGGTTCCGGTGATCGCCTCGGGCGGCGCGGCCACGCCGGCGCATCTGAAGGCGGCGCTCGATGCCGGCGCCGACGCCGTCCTCGCCGCCTCGATCTTCCACGACGACGACATGACCGTGGGCGAGGTCAAGCGCGCGCTTGCGGCGCTCGGCGTGCACCTGCGGCCATGATCGTCCCCTCGATCGACCTCCAGGACGGCCACGCCGTCCAGCTGATCGGCGGCGAGACCAAGGCGCTCGATGCCGGCGATCCGCGCCCGCTCGCCAGGCGCTACGGCCGGGTCGGCGAGATCGCGGTGGTCGATCTCGACGCGGCGCTGGGCAAAGGCTCCAACGCCGCGGTCACCCTGGACCTGATCGAGCTGGCGCCGTGCCGGGTCGGCGGCGGCATCCGCGACGCCGCCAGCGCGATCTCCTGGCTCGATCGGGGCGCCCTCGAGGTGGTGCTGGGCACTGCCGCGCGGCGGGAGGTGCTCGAGCGACTGCCGCGCGAGCGCGTGATCGCCGCGCTCGATGCCCGGGACGGCGAGGTCGTGGTCGAGGGCTGGCAGACGCGCACCGGCCACGGCGTGCTGGAGCGCATCGCGGAGCTGCGCGATCTGGCGGGCGGCTTTCTCGTGACCTTCGTCGAGCGCGAGGGGCGCCTTCAGGGCACCGACCTCGCGTTCGCCAAGGAGATCCGCGCAGCGGCGGGCGAGGCCCATGTCACCATCGCCGGCGGCATCACCACCGCCGAGGAGGTCGCCCTGCTCGATCGCCTCGGCTGCGATGCCCAGGTGGGCATGGCGCTCTACACCGGCAGGCTCGGCCTCGCCGAGGCTTTCGCCGCGCCTTTGCAGAGCGAGCGCCCGGATGGCCTGTGGCCGACGGTGGTGGTCGACGACCGCGGCGTCGCCCTGGGCCTGTGCTATTCCGACCTCGAGTCCCTGCGCGCCGCACTGGAGCAGGGCCAGGGCATCTACCACTCGCGCTCGCGCGGCCTTTGGGTCAAGGGCGCCACCTCCGGCGCCACCCAGGAGCTGCTCCGGATCGATGCCGACTGCGATCGCGATTGCCTGCGCTTCACCGTGCGCCAGCAGCCGCCCGGGTTCTGCCATCGGAGCACGCGGACCTGCTGGGGCGCCGACGCCGGCCTCGGCGCCCTTGCGCGCCGCCTCGCCGAACGCAGGGCCGCCGCCCCCGCGGGCTCCTACACCGCCAGGCTGTTCGCCGATCCGGCGCTGCTCGGGGCCAAGCTGCGCGAGGAGGCGGGCGAGCTGGCCGACGCCGACGCGCGCGCCGCGGTGATTCACGAGGCCGCCGACGTCCTCTATTTCACGCTCACGACGCTCGCCCGCCACGACGTCGATCTCGCCGAGGTGGAGCGCGCCGTCGACCGCCGCTCCCTCAAGGTGACCCGTCGGGGCTGAGCCGGCCGTCCGCGCCTGCCGCCCGGACTGGCGCGGCGCCTCGAAATCAAAAGCACACGCCGGGGCAGCATGATCTCTGGCCCGATCCGGCACGCCGTGCCATCCTGCAGCTGCTACTGCGGAAGCGTGGCGGCGCAGGATCGTCACGGAAAGGACCGCCCATGGCGTTGAGCGTGCGCGAGGCCGAGCTGCTCGGCTGGTTGGATACCCAGTACCAGCCGATGGTCGAGCTGCTCGGCAAGCTGGTCGACACCGATTCCGGGTCCTACGACAAGGAAGGCGTCGCCCGCGCCGGCGAGATCATCCACCACCACCTGTTGAGACGCGGTATCGCGTGCGAGGAGGTGATTCAGGCCGACGGCAGCTTCTCGGTCAAGGCCACGCTGCCGCCGCGCGAGCCGGTCGCGGACAACGCCCACATCCTGCTGCTCGGCCATCGCGATACCGTGTTTCCCAAAGGGACCGTGGCCGAACGGCCGTTCCGGGTGGCGGGCGGGCGGGCGTACGGCCCGGGCGTGGCCGACATGAAGGCCGGGCTGGTCATGAACGCCTTCGTGCTCGAGGCGTTCGCCAGGTTCGGCGGCACCGCGCGGCCGCTCGTGAATCTGATCACCTCCGATGAGGAGATCGCCTCGCCCGCGTCACGTCCGGTGATCGAGGCCGCCGCGCGCGGCGCCCGCGCGGTCTTCAATGCCGAGCCCGGGCGTCCTTCGGGCGCGCTGGTCGTCGGCCGCAAGGGCGCGATGTTCATCACCATCGAGGTGACCGGCAGGGCGGCCCATTCGGGCGGCGCCCACGAGCAGGGGATCAGCGCGATCGAGGAGCTCTGCCGCAAGGTGCTGGAACTCCATGGCCTGACCGACTACGAGACCGGCACCACCGTCAACGTCGGTCTGATCCAGGGCGGGCAATCGGTGAACACCGTGGCGCCGCTCGCCGTCGCCGAGGTCGACGTCCGCTTCAAGACCATCGCCGCGATGGCGGACGCCGAGGCCAGGATCGCTGCGATCCTGGAGCGCACCCACCTCGCGGGCTCGACCACCCGGATCACCCGCAAGGCCGCGTTCCTGCCGCTCGAGCAGACGGCGGCGAGCCGGGCGATCTTCGAGCACTACGTCGCCTGCGCCGCCGAGCTCGGCATCGCGGTCGGCGGCGAGTACGCCGGCGGCTCGGCCGACTCCGGTTTCACCGCGGCCATCGGCGCGCCGACGCTCTGCGGCACCGGGCCGATCGGCGAGAAGGCCCACTCGCCGGACGAGGTCTGCCATCTCGAGACGCTGGTGCCGCGCGCGCAGGCGCTGGCGCTCGCGATCGCCCGCCTGCCGGCCTGATCCCGGGCTCACCAAGTTCGTTCGCCCGGCATCATCCTTCTCTTCGGGCGCGCGGCCGACCAGCCAACCCCGCGCG
>JBOHKK010000140.1:0-14595 GCA_050729115.1 Geminicoccaceae bacterium
GTCTCATACCAGGATCACGAAGACTTGACCCATCGACCGCTCTTCTTGTCACCCCCCGGCTTGACCGGGGGGTCCAGTCTGGATGCCCCGGTCGAGCCGGGGCATGACAGAAAAGACGCACCGACCCATCGGTCGCGACTTCATGGGGTCGGCATCACACTTTCGCTGTGCCGCCGGCAGAGCCGAAGGTGGCCCGCGATCAGGGCGGAGTCTGGGCCGACGGCGCTGGCCGCCGCTCCAGCCGGCCGCCCAGGCGGAAGCCGGCGAGCCGGCGCAGCCGCGCCGGATCCTCGAGGCTCAGGTGGAACACCACGGCGGCGAGGAACACGAGGCCGACCACGAGGCGCGTCCAGTAGCCGCCGAGCCCGCTCGCGACGATCCCGGCCTCGATGCAGCCGACGATGTACGACCCGAGCAGGGTGCCGAGCACGCTGCCCTTGCCGCCGGTGATCGCGGTGCCGCCGATGAACACCGCGGCCATGACGATCAGGAGAAAGCCGGTGCCCTGGGTGGTGTAGAAGTTGCGGTTCTCGAGGGTGACGAGAACGCCGGCGATGGCGCCGAGCGCGCCCATCAGCGTGAACAGCTTGATCTCTCGCGCCCGACGTTGACCCCGACCATGCGGGCGACGCTCTGGTTGTCGCCGATGAACAGGAGATGCTCGCCGAAGCGGTGGCGATTGAGGATCAGCCAGACCACGCCGGCGATCGCGAGCCCCCAGATCGCCTGCACCGGCACCGGCCCGATCTGCCCGGTCAGGACCGCGTGCACCGAATACTCGTCGATCCCGCGCAGGCTGTACTGCTGACCGCTGCCGACGATCAGCGACACGCCCTCGAACACGAACAGCATGGCGAGCGTGGCGATGATCGAGGGGATCCCAATCACCGCGACCAGGATGCCGTTCAAAAAGCCGATCGCGGCGCCGACCGCGACCGCGGCCACGACGAACAGCCAGGGCAGCAGGTTGCTCGCCTCGCCGGGCTGGATGATCAGATCGTCGCCGGCGTCCATCGGGAAGGCGACGAACTTGGTCAGCATCGCGAACGTGATCCCCGACATCTTGACCACCGAGGGGAACGACAGGTCGATCTCGCCCGCCGCGATCACCAGGGTGAGCCCGAGGCCGAGGATCAACGGCGGCGGCACGGTCGCGAGAAACGACATGTAGATGCGCGGGCCGAGGAAGCTCTGCGGCGCGGTGATCATGAAGATCCCGACGATCACCAGGAGCACGATCAGGATCGGCAGACCCTCGATCTTGCCCCAGTGGCGCCGCCGCTTGGGCTCAGCCACCTGCGTGCTCCCGCTCCTCCTGCAGCTCGAGCAGGTGCCGGGTCAGCTCGCCGAGCGACAGCTCGCCCCTGCCGAGCACGCTCACGACCTCGCCGCGATCGAGCACGACCAGGCGATCGGCGAGCTCGTGCACGTGCGCGAGATTGTGCTCGATGTAGATGCAGGCGCGGCCCGAATCCTTGATCCGGCGCACGAAGTCCAGGACCTTCTGGACCTCCTTCAGCGCCAGCGCCACGGTCGGCTCATCGAGGATGATCAGGTCGGCATCGAAATACATCGCGCGGCCGATCGCGATCCCCTGGCGCTCGCCCCCGGACAGATCGCCGACGGTCGAGTCGGCGTCGATCCCGGCGCCGCGAAAGCCGATCTGCTCGAGCAGCAGCTCGTTCGCGAGCGCCTTCTGGCGCCTGACGTCGATGAAGCCGAAGCGATTGGTGATCTGGCGGCCGACGAACAGGTTGCGCCAGAGCGGCTGCTTGTCGGCGAGCGACTTCTCCTGGTGCACCGCCTCGATCCGCAGATCGTGGGCGCGCCGGACCGAATAGCGCGCCGGATCGACCAGCTGGTCGCGGATGTACAGGCGGCCGGCGGTCGGCTTGAGCACGCCGGTCACGATCTTGATCAGGGTCGACTTGCCGGCGCCGTTGTCGCCGATCAGGCCGACGATCTCGTTGGCGCCGACCTCGAAGTCGACGTTCTTGAGCGCGACCACGTTGCCGAACGCCATGTGGACGTTCGCCATGCGGACCGCATGGACGTAGTCGCGCGCGCTCACGTGGCTCCTCCCCGATCGCATGTCGCGCCCGGTTGGTCCGGCCCCCGCCGCCTGCTAAGGATCGTACAGGAAGGGGGCGCCCCGACAAGGGGGGCGGGAACGCCAAGCGGGGCGCATTGGAATCGGCATCCTGCCGATCTTCGGGTTTGGGCGCGCGCTTGACGATCGACAGCCTGGGAACGGTACCGATCCATGCGGTGCAGAAGCTCGGTCAGGCCTCGGCGCGCTCGCGCAGCATGCGCCGGGCGGCCTCGGCGAGGAAGCCGGAGCGCGTGAAGCCCTGGGCGGCGGCGGCGCGGTCGATGGCGCCTGCCAGGGCCTCGTCCATGGTGATCGAAAGCCGCACGGCCCGGCGAGGCAGCTCGACGCGGACCAGGGTCCGCAGCGCGACCTCACCCACGCCTTCGAGCCAGTCCGGCAGGGGCGCGTCAAGCGGGCTCGGCTCGGGGATCGGATCGCCGTCCTCGAGCATCAGCTCGATGTGTGCGGCCAAAGCCTCGTGGCCCCGCTCGATCGCGTGCTCCATGCTGTCGCCCACGCTCACGCAGCCGGGAAAGTCGGGGAAAGTGACGCCATAGTTGGTCGCGCCGCGCTCGACCACGGCTGGAAAATAGCGCGCTGCCATGTTCATCGTCTCCGTCGCCCACGCAGGTCGACGCCGCTTTGGCGCTCGATGCTGACCACCACCTGCACGGGCAGATCCTTTGCCGGATGCGGGACGGTGACCTTGCCGCGCCCACGGGTCCGGCTTCGCCGGCCCGAGGACAGGCCTGGTCGGATGTCAAGACTGGTGATGGTCGCCGGTGGCACGGACCAGAAACCAACCCTCGGCCTCGATCGCCTAATCGCTTGCCGGCTGCTCACCGACCGCCTCATGCGCATAAAGTACGCAGGGGCGGAGGTCGACACAAGATTGAACCCGGAGTGCCGAAGGGCGGCGATCGCGGGACCATAAGCGGTCGGACCGAACCCGCGGCCATGCCGGATCACCGGACGGCACGCGAAGACCGCAGCCAACGCATCCATCGTATGATTTGCGCTCGAGGGCGATTAACACGAAAGAGCGGAAAGGCTCCGCAAGGAAGGAGGCGACAGTGGCCGAAGAGGGCAGTTTTCGCGGCGTCTATCCGATGCTGTATGCGTTCTTCGATGGCCGCGGGCGGCTCGATCGGGGGGCGATGCGGGCGCAGGTCGAGTACTGCGTCGCAAACGGCGCGCACGGAGTCGCCGCGCTCGGGCTCGGCACCGAGGTGAGCAAGCTCGAGGCCGAGGAGCGGCGCCTGGTGATGGAATGGGCGGCCGCGGATCTGGCCGGGCGTCTGCCGCTTGCGATCACCGTGTTCGGCTCGACACCTGCGGAGCAGAGCGCGTTCGTGCAGGCCGCCGCCCTGCGCGGCGCCGACTGGGTGATCCTGCAGCCGCCGCAGACCGGAGAGAAGGTCACCGAGGACCAGCTCGTGGACTTCTTCGGCGCGGTGGCCGATGCCTCGCCGGTGCCGGTCGCGATCCAGAACGCGCCCCAGTACATCGGCGTCGGGCTCTCCGGCGCCGGCCTCGACCGCCTGAGCCGCGAGCATCCGAACGTGCGGCTCTTGAAGGCCGAAGGCTCGGCGGTGGAAACCCGGGCCCTGATCGAGCTGACCCTGGGCCGGATGGCGGTGTTCCAGGGGCGCGGCGGGATGGAGTTCACCGACGTCATGCGCGCCGGCTGCGTCGGCATGATCCCTTCGGTCGAGTCCTGCCACGTCCAGGCGCGGATCTTCGAGCTGATGCAGGCCGGCCGCGCCGAGGACGCGGTCGAAGCGGAGCGCCTGTACGCGCAGCTGGCCCCGCTGATCATGTTCCTGATGCAGTCGGTCGACCAGTTCCTGTGCTACGGCAAGCGCCTGACCGCCAAACGCCTGGGCATCGCCGAGGTCCACGACCGCCAGCCCGCCCAGGCGCCGACCGCCTTCGGCCTCGACTGCCTCACCCGCCACGCCGCGGTGCTGGACCGGCTGGCGTAGGTTCGTTTGGTTTCGCGGTGCATGAGCCTGTACCGTGTCTCGGAAGCGACGGTGCGGGGGTCAGTCGCCCCCCGCGTCATCGCCCGTCCAATCACTAAGCGGCCTTACTTTGCCAAAATTGTTGGCAAAGAACGCCCATGTCCTTATCCGGCGAGTTACCCTTTGCAGGATGCCATCAACCGGAATGTTTCGACCTCTTTTGTTGCACTGGACGAAATGACGCTTTGCATAGAATGACAGTAGATCGGCGAGCTGTAGCGCCTTACACTGCCGCTTGTCGGCGAACGATACAGATTTCAGCCTACTTTCCAGATTGTGCCGCCGCATCACACCATGAAAAATCCGCTCTAAAGATGAGTTATATGTGGTGCCCGATTCAACGATGAATGACAGACCGTCTGCTGCTACTATGCGCCCTATCTCTGGCTCACGCAAAAGTCTGTCGATAACGACGTTGAAGCAAAATCCAAACGCCGACATATTTTGCCCGAGTCCAAGCTGCAACTTCCTAAGATCATAGGTTTTCTTCTGAACGGAAATACTTATCCCGAACCGGACAAAGGGTGAGGCCACACCATACCATTCATCAACAAAACTGTTCTTCTTGATCCTCGACCACCCGCTAAACTGGCATTTAGTGTCGTGAAATTCCTTAGAGTGAAAGAAGGGAATTTCGTATCGGTCAAAGACACCGTCTGTTCCGCTTTCAAAACGTTGCCATTCCGCGAACCCGGCAACATAGCCGGCCATCGTCACGACCGGCGAGTCCCAGTCAGTTCCACTATCGTCGAGATAAGTGACTAACACGATGATAGTGCGATCCCTGTCGCGTCCCAGAACTGGCTCGATAACGTGTCGAACCGAGCAGCCGCGATTCGCGGCAGCGGCGCTCACCTTTACCGCTCCCCATCCGGGTACGGCGCGTACAATATCTCCTACTGGTTGAACCGCCGTTGTCAAGAATCCTGCGGTGGAGCTGATCGACAGGCCCACTGTCCGTGAGCGCGCGCAGATGGCTTGGCGGGCGCATGGCTGGCGAAACGCCGACATCATCGCTACAACGCCTCGAGATCAGCCGAGCGGGGGAGAGGCCATGCTGCGGGTGTGGGGGCGCAACAACTCGATCAACGTGCAAAAGGTGATGTGGGCGGTCGGCGAGCTCGGTCTCGAGCACGAGCGGATCGAAGCGGGCGGCGCGTTCGGCGGCCTGGACACGCCCGCGTACGGCAGGCTCAATCCCAACCGCCGGGTGCCGACGGTCGAGGACGGCGAGGTCGTGGTCTGGGAATCCAACGCCTGCGTGCGCTATCTCGCCGCGCGCTACGGCGCGGGGACCTTGTGGCCCGAGGACCCGGCCCAGCGCGCCGTGGCCGACATGTGGATGGAGTGGCAGCAGACCACGCTCCTTGCGGACATGACGGTGGTGTTCTGGGGCCTGATCCGCACGCCCGAGGACCAGCGTGACGACGCCGCGATCCAGGCGGCGGCAAAGCGACTCGGCAGCCTCTGGCCGATGCTCGACGATCGCCTCGCGACCCGGCGGTTCGTCGCCGGCGACGCCTTCACGATGGGCGACATCCCGGTCGGCGCCGCCTGCTATCGTTACTACGGCCTGCCGATCGAGCGGCCGGACCTGCCGAATGTCGAGGCGTGGTACGGGCGCCTCGCGGAGCGGGCGCCGTTTCGCGAGCACGTCATGATCCCGATCACCTGAGGAGGAAAGCCATGCGCTATCGACCGTTCGGCAAGACCGGCCTTCAGGTCTCGGAGCTGGTGTTCGGCGGTGGCTGGGTGGGCGGCATCCTGATCCACCAGGACGACGCCACCAGGCGGGCGGCGATCGGGCGCGCGCTCGAGGCCGGCATCAACTGGATCGACACCGCACCCTCTTACGGCGACGGCCAGTCGGAACAGGCGCTCGGCTGGCTGCTCCAGGACCTGGCGGAAAGGCCGTACCTCTCGACCAAGGTCCGGCTCGATCTGAGCCGGCTCGACGACGTTGCCGGTCAGGTGGAGCGCAGCCTGGAGCAGAGCCTCGAGCGCCTGCGCTGCGACTCGGTCGAGCTGTTCCAGCTGCACAACCCGATCGGGCCGCAGACCTCTGGCGAGCGGATCGGGATCGATCAGGTGCTGGGCGACGGCGGGGTCGCCGACGCCTTCGACCGACTGCGCGAGCAGGGTCTCACCCGGTTCCTTGGCATCACCGCGATCGGCGCGACCGGGGCGATCCGCGAGGTGCTCGCGAGCGGCCGGTTCGATTCGGCCCAGGTCTATTACAACATGCTCAATCCGAGCGCCGGGCAGGACATGCCGCCCGCCTGGCGGGGCCACGACTTTCGCGGCCTGATCGCGACCTGCAAGGAGCACGGCGTCGCGGTCATGAACATCCGCGTCCTCGCCGCCGGGGTGCTCGCGAGCGAGGAGCGCCACGGGCGCGAGGCCGTGATCATGCCGGAAGCCGATCTGTCGAGCGAGGAGCGGCGCGCGCGGGCGGTGGTGCGGCGGCTCGGCGAGCGCTACGGCACCCGCGCCCAGGCGGCGATCCGCTTCGCGCTCGCCAATCCCGACATCGCGGGCGTGGTGGTCGGCCTCGCCGAGCTCGGCCATCTCGAGGAAGCGCTCGCCGCCGCCGCGATGGGGCCGCTGCCGGAGGACGCGCTCGCCGGGCTGCGCGAGGTCTACGCAAGCGGGTTCGGCGACGCCTGAACCGGCCGCCGGCCCGAGGCGCGGACGGTGAGGCTCACGCTCGTTTGCTGTGCTGTCGTCCTCGGCCTTCGACCCGAGGACCCACGAGCCTGGGCGCTCAGACCGGGTCCGAGCGCAACAGTTGCGGGCGCGGCCGCGTCGCGTCCGAACGTACCGCTACGGCAACGATGCCGACAGAAGATTCCCTGGACTTGTCATGCCCGGGCTTGATCGACTTGATCCGGGCATCCACACCCGATGCCAGTTGCGGTGCTTGTGTGGATTGCCGGGTCGAGCCCGGCAATGACCATGGAATCATGCGAATGCGTCAGGGCGCTAGATCAGATGGCCCAGATCGGATGCCGCCGAGGGATAGGCGGATACGAGCTTCTTGAGATCGGTCGCGGTGAGGCCGGTGCGCATCGCGAGCCCGAAGAAGTTGATCAGCTCGCTCGCCTCGGGACCCAGCAGGTGGGCGCCGAGGATGCGCGCGGTGTCCTTCTCGATCAGCACCTTGGCCGCGGCGTGGGTCTCGCCGACCCGGGCGACGCTGTACCAGTCGCTCATGTCGGTGGCCTTGATCTCGACCTCCTGCCCCTCCTCGCGCGCCTCGGCTTCGTCGATGCCGACCCGGGCGAGCTCCGGGATCGTGAACACCACGCTCGGCACGCCGGTATAGTCGGGCGTCGCGGCGTTGCCATCCAGCAGGTTGGTCGCGACCACCTCGGCTTCGAGGCTGGCGACGGGGGTGAGCGGCGGACCGGCCGTCGCTGCGGCATCGCCGGCCGCGTACACCCGCGGGTTCGAGACGCTCTGCAGGAAGTCGTTGACCGCGACGCCCTTCTTCTCGGCACGGACGTTGCCCCGCTCGAGGTCCAGGCGCGCAAGGGCCGGCGCGCGTCCGGCGCCGTGCACCACCAGATCCGCCTCGAAGGTCTCGCTCCGGCCATCGATGGTGGCCGCGACCCGCAGCCCGGCGCCGGCGCGCGCGATCGCCTCGACCGCCGCCTTGGCGCGAAAGTCGATGCCGAGCGCGCGGGTCCGCTCGAGCAGCTTTGCGACCAGGTCCGGATCGAACCCCATGAGCGGCCGCTCGCCGCGGTCGAGCACGATCACCCGGGCATCGGCGCGCGCCGCGATGTGAGCGAACTCGAACGAGACGTAACCGCCGCCGATGAACAGCACGCGCGGCGGCAGCGCCTCGAGCTCGAGGAACGCGTCGCTCATGGTGACGTGCTCGGCCCCGAGGATCGGCAGCGGCACCGGCTCCGCGCCGCTCGCGATGACCACGTGGCGCGCCAGCAGACGCTCGCCGCCGACCGCGAGGGCATCTTCGGCGACGAAGCGCGCCGTGCCGTGGTAGGTGGCGATGCCGCTCGCGGCGAAGGCCTGCTCCTTGTTGGCCGGCACCGGCTCGGTGAAGCTGCGCTTGAACGCCATCAGGCTCGGCCAGTCGATCCGCGGGCCCGGGTCGGCGATGCCGCGCCCGTGCATCAGCCGCGCCGCGTCCACCACCTCGGCACCGCGGCGCAGCACCTTCTTGGGATCGCAACCGCGCAGCTGACAGGTGCCGCCGTACGGCAGCTCGTCGACGATCGCCACCGACCAGCCGGCGGCGCGGCAGCGCCCGGCGACGGTGCTCGCAGCGACGCCCGTGCCGACCACGACCAGATCGAAGGTCCGTTCCATCACCAGCTTCTCCAGCGAAGGCAGCGAGAATACGAGGTCGTCGGAGTCTGCACTCAGAACCCGCCAGGCGTTCCTGTGGTTCCGACGGCTCGAGCGCGCCGTCGATCAACCGGCGCAGCAGGAGAGCTTCGTCACGTCCTTGTCGAAGCTCTGGGCGGCGAGCTTCAGCCCCTCGACCGTGGTGAGGTAAGGGAAGATCGTCTCCCCGAACGCTCTCGCGGTCATCCCGTGCTTGATGGCGAGGGCCGCGGTCTGGATCGAATCGCAGCCTTCGGGCGCCAGGATGTGGGCGCCGAGCAGACGGTCGGTTGCCCGGTCGGCGACCAGCTTGATCAGGCCGCGGGTGTCGCGGGCCACGATTGCCCGCGGGAGCTGGTCGAGCGGCAAGACCGCAGTCTTGACGTCGATGCCTTCTGCGCGCGCCGCGGCCTCGCTGAGGCCGACCGTGGCGACCTGCGGATCGGTGAAGGTCACCATGGGCATGGCCGAAGCGTCGTAGCGGTGCGCGTCGCCGTTCAGGGCGTTCAGCGCCGCGACCTTGGCGCCGTACGCCGCCATGTAGACGAACTGGTGCCGGCCGGTGACGTCGCCCGCGGCGTAGATCGCAGGATTGCTCGTGCGCAGATGCTCGTCGACCCGGATACCGCCTGTGTGCGTCAGCGCCACGCCCACCTCGGCGAGGCCGAGACCGTCGGTGTTGGGCCTGCGGCCCGTCGCGGCGAGCACAACTTCCGCCTCCAGCGCCGCCGCGGCGCCGTTCAGGCCAACATCGAGGGCGATGCCGCTGCCGGCGCGGCGGATCTCGCGGTAGGCCGCGCCGCTGCGGACGTCGATCCCGTCTTCGCGCAGGTAGCCGGCGAGGGCCGCGCTGATCTCCGGCTCGCCCTGGGGTAGCAGGCGGGTCCGGCAGACCAGCGTCACGCGCACGCCGGCGCGCGCGAACAGCTGCGCGAGCTCGCAGCCGACGTAGCCGCCGCCGATCACCAGCATGGAGCGCGGCAGCGCCTGGAGCTCGAGCGCCGTGGTGCTGGTCAGGTAGTCGACGTCCTCGATGCCGGGGATCGACGGTCGTGCCGCCGAAGCGCCCGTCGTGACGATGGTGCTGCCGACGCCGAGAAGCTCGCCGTCGGCCTCGACGCCGCCACGCGCCAGCCGCGCCGGCCCCTCGACGTAGGCGACCGTGTTGTACGCCGGCAGGAGGTCGACGTACCTGGCCTGGCGCAGGCTCGTGACCAGCTCGTCCTTCTGCGCCACCAGCGTCCGCCAGTCATTCAGGGTCGCTTCGCCGCAGATGCCGGCGAAGCGGGCGGCGACGCGCGCATTGTGCAGGCTCTCGGCGGCGCGGATCAGGGTTTTGGACGGCACGCAGCCGACGTTGACGCAGGTGCCGCCGATCGTGCCATGGCCGATCAGCGCCACCTTGGCGCCTTGCTCCGCCGCCGTGATCGCGGCCGAGAAGCCGGCCGAGCCGGCACCGACGACCGCGAGGTCATAGCGGCCGGTGGGGCAGCCGGTGCTCATCGCGCCGCCGATGGTCGGGTCTGCCCGGCCTTGGCCCGCTGGATCCGGATCAGGGCGTAGACCGTGATTCCAAGAAACAGGATCAGCGCCGGTAGCAGCACATAATCCAGCCAAGCGAGCCATGCCGATAGCCCGACTGCGCCGAGCAGCAGCACCAGCGCCGGCGTGAAGCAGCAGATCGCGGCGGTCACCGAGCCGGCGGCGCCGGTGCAGAGCAGTTTCTTGTCGCTCATGGGTTCAGCCCCGGCTGATCCTCAGGACCAGGCGGCGGCGCCAGAACCGGTCCAAAGATCGCCTTGCCGACCTGGAAGGCCTCATCGATCGACAGACGATACCCTGGCCCTTCGAGCCGCTGGCTCGCTCGCCACGCCGACAGGTGCGCAGCGCCGCAGAAGAAGGCGATGGTGGTGCACAGCGAGGTGGCGGCGCAGCCGCCCCGGTAGCCGATGCCCGCGAATACGACCGCATCAACCGGCAGCACCGCGTCGAGGCGCCGTCCGTCGTCGCCCGTCGTGATGTCGATCGTGGCACGGCAGAGACGACACCGCGCCTCGATCACGGAGTTCGTGCGGTACATGGCACCGACGCCGAGCGCGTCGATCGCGCACATCGCGTGCAGGACGTGCTTGCCGATCCGCACCCGGTGCCCGGTCGGGCGCTCGCTCAGAGGATAGGCGCCGAGGACCCGATCACCCTCGAGGACCACCAGGTCACGCCCGGCGAGGCGCTGCAGCAGGGCGCGCACCTTTTCTGGCGCCGTGCCCGAGCGTCGGGCGATCTCCTCCGGCGACGGTGCATGTCCGCGCTCCCTGAAGCACTCGAGGACTGCCCGGCGCACCGCGTCTTCGGCCGGCGTGTGGTCCTGCCAGGCCCGCTGATCCCAGACCGCCTCGAGCATCGCGACCAAAGTCGCTCGGGCCAAAGCCGAGGCGAGCACGGTCCAGTCGGGAAAGAGCACGCCGGGGCGGAGCACGCTGGTCAGCCGCTGCTCCAGCTGGCCGACCTCGGCTTTGGGCGAAGCGGCGCGGTTCGAGAACGTCGGCTGTATTGCTCGACCACCAGCGACGGAAAGCTGCTGCGCGCCGTGGTCCGCGTCACCTGCTACGAATTGCTCGAACAACGTGTCAGCGGCGCCCCGGGCATCTTCAGGCGCCGTAATCATGAGCCGCACGGCATCCGGCTCCTCGCGAAGATCAAAGGTGAGGAACGGACAGCATGCCTGCTCCTTGCGGACCATCTCGCGTACCCGATGGGCTGCTTCGGGCGCATAGGTGAGTTGGAGAACGAGGTCGTATCGTCGATGCTGCCGCAGGGCGTCGCGTGTCAGCTCCGCGATCCAGGCAAGGCGACTGTTGAGGTCGCCGGGCGTCAGGGTGCACGCAACGGGCGTGGCTTCACACCTTGGCATGCTCTTGTCTCCGCCAGGTTGGTTTCGTGAGGTCGCGGTCACCGAGCCTTGCGCCGGTCCAACACCGCCCTCTCGGCCATGTCGATGACGTTGTATGGGCAGTAAATGATGTAGCGCTTGCCGGACAGCAGGCTGGGGATGGCGACGACCTCACATCCGCCGTACCTCATGAAAGAAGCGATGATCAAAGAGACGCCCACGTAGGCATTGATGCCGATCTGGAACGCCGGCGGCCCGATATCAAACACCAAGACGACCAGAACAGGCGTAAGAATGATTGCGGTTCCGACCCATGGATTCTTACGCGAGAAGATGCGGTCTCTCAGCGCGTAGAAAGTCACAGCGTAAGCGACAAGAGAAAGCACGAAGTATGATGCCGCCTCCGCCAAGAACATGGCTGGCGGATTGGACATCGCCAGATCGTAGAGAATCCCGGCGACCATAGCCGTCCCCAGAAGCAAGCGCGCGATCCGCCCAACCTGCCCCAGGTCGAGGCCGATCGCTCCGACCTTCGATGCCGCAGCCGTCGTTTGCTCCAAGCCCATCACCGGCAGCTCCCAACAAAAGGCCATGCAGGCAGATCACGTCTTCTTGGCCGGTCACGCGCACGCGATCCGACGCGCCCGCAGCGTCCTCGGCTGATCGACGCCATGCCTTGACCTTGTTCGCGGTCGGCGCAACGTAGGGTCTGTACCAGATACAGGTTCAAGCGCTTTCGCGGGATCCGACTTCACGGATTCGGGAGCGAGCGATGCGACGTGGTGAGCTGGCGCAGCGGAGCGGCTGCAATGTCGAAACCGTCCGCTTCTATGAGAAGCGAGGGCTTCTGCCGCCGCCCCCGCGGACCGCGGGCGGCCATCGGGACTACGCCCGAGAGCACCTGAAGCGCCTCACCTTCATCCGGCGCTCGCGTGAACTGGGTTTCACGCTCGACCAGGTGCGCGAGCTGCTCGGGTTCGTGGACGGCGGCGACTGGACCTGCGCCGAGGTCAGGGCGATGACCCTCGAGCACCTCGCCGACATGCGGCGAAAAATCGCCGACCTCGAGAAGCTTGCTCAGATCCTCGAGGACATGGTGGCGCAGTGCGCCGGCGGCGCCGTGCCCGAGTGCCCCGTCGTCGACGCCCTGCTTGACTAGCTGCGAACCAGATCAGCGGCGTGGGCGGCGAAGTCGGCGGTGAGCAGGCGCACCAGCTCGGCCTGTCGATTGACGCCGGCCTTGGCAAAGATCTGCTTGAGCTGGTTGCGCGCGGTGCCGATCGCGACGCCGAACTTGTCGGCGGCATCCTGCAAGGAGCTGCCGGCGAGGATCGCGCAGGCCAGCCTCGCTTCGGCGGCGGTCAGCCGGTAGCGTTCTGCGAGCAGCGCGGTCGGATAACGGAGCTCCTGCGCCAGATCGACGATCAGCACGATCGCGCAGGGGCGCGTCCCGCCGAGCACGCCGTTGGTCGGATCCCTGGCCCGGATCAGCGGCGCGACCAGCACGGAGTAGGGCCGCTTCAGCGAGGGCCGGCCGATCGCCAGCACGGCCCCCGGGAAACCAGCCCTGCCGAGACCGGTGGCGACCGCCGCCGCGACCTGCACCGCCAGCTTGCGGTCGTCGCGGGGTGCCGCCGCATAGAGCTTGCCCGAGCGCTCCGCGATCCCGTCGTTCGCAGCCAGGATCTCCTCTGCCATCAGGTTGCGGTGCGTGATCCTGCTCGTCTGATCGATCAGGCACACGCCCACGGGCAGCCGGTCCAAAGCCGCCTCGGTCGCTCGGAGTCGATCCTCGAGGCCCGACAACCGAACCTGCACGGCCACAGCGGTCGCCAGATGCGGGGTAAGAGCCCGCATGACCTTGCACTCGAGTTCCCCGAACTCCTCGTCTCGCGCCGCCCGGTGAGCCGTGACATGGGCCCACATGGCACTGTTCTTCTCGAACATATTCGACAGCACGCGGCCGACATTCTGGTGCCGCACGAAGTCATTGTAGAATTCGCTGGCGAACATGGTCGCATCGGGGACCATTTCCTGGCCTATGACGACCGATCTGGCGGGATACTTCGCCCCGGCCTGCATCCACAGATCATGCTCATACCAATAGGTCTGGAACAGGCGCTTCGCCTCCGGGTCGATGTTCCGGGTGATGTAGAGCGCCGGCGCAAGAGAGTTCGACTCCAAAAGCATCATGTGCGCGCTCCGGCCACCTACCAGCCGCATGATCGATCCCAAAATCTCGGGCCAGAGTTCCGGCTCCAGCGCCGCTTCATGAATTCGCACCAGCAAATTCTCGAGTTCAGCGGCTCGCTTCGAGCTGCCTTCGGGCACCATGTGCTCCCTCTGTGTGCCCCGCGCCAATATCTCACCCGGGCAGCCTATGTCCCACATGGGACATGTCAAACGATAAAATCTGCATGATGCTTTCACTCTTCTGGAGACGTTCATCAATCTCGCAGGCTCGTAACTTCGATCAAACCTCCAAAAAGGGAGTGCCTAGTATGCAACCAAAACGTAAGCTGCTGTGCACCGCCGCCATCGCAGCCGTGATCGCGGCCGCGCCGGCTTCCGCCGACACGCTCAAGTCCGCGGTCGCGTTCAACAACGGCATCGGCGAGAAGACCGCGAACCAGCCCGCGGACGGCGTCGAGGTGGCTTACCAGATCACGCTGAAGGGCGGCGATCTCGACGGCTGCACCGTGGACATCGTCGAGTCGCTCTATGGTCGCGACGACGGCGCCTGGGGCATCTTCGACATCGCGGGCGACGTGAGCTGCGATCGCGGCGGCTTCTCCTACACCTCGTCCGGGGCGTGGGACGGCAAGGGGTTCCATGCGGCCGGCGAGATCGAGGACGGCAGCGGCAGCGGTGACTTCGAGGGCATCACAGGACGCGTCGCCCAGCTGGGCGGCGGCGGCGCCGATGCCGGCGACGGCACCTTCGACATCTCCTACGACCTGGTGTTCGACACCGCCGAAAGCTGATCGGCCAGCCTGAAACGCGGCGGCGCTGGTCCGCCCGGCGCCGCCATCCGATCGATCAGTCGGGTCTCGACGCCGCCGTTCGCGTGCGGCGTCGGGTTCTCGAGCTTCACGACGTGCCGTCCTGAGGGCTCACGAACTCGGCGCGCCCCGTGGTCAGCCGGTTGTAGAGGTGCTCGGGGATCCGATACGCCCATTTGCCGAGGCGGCGCTCGAGCTCGGCCGGATCGAGCGGCGCCTCGGCCTCATCCAAGG
>JBOHKK010000141.1:0-14543 GCA_050729115.1 Geminicoccaceae bacterium
GTCCCAGCCCGCTCCCCCTCCCAACCACCCACCGATGGTACCCTTGGGGTGGTTGGGAGGGGGAGCGGGCCGGGGCGAGCTGATCGAAAAATGCGCGAGCCCGCGGCCTCCGCAAGGACGGCGAGTTCGCCGGTCGGAATGCCTGGCCGCCGCATGCGTGGCGCAGCCATTGCGCCTCATGACGCCGCGGCGACGCTCCGCAAACTGGTGCGCCACGCGTTCCAGCACCGCCTCCTCGACTTCGTTCGCCACAACGTCGCAGGCGCGGAGGAACGCGCGAGGCCCCTCGCCGTCAAACCAAACGTTGGCTGGTGTTGCTGACAGAATGCTTGGGCGATCCGCGAGCCGTCTTGGACGGCAGCATCCGACGAGCGGTGGCCACCGGCTCCAGCAAGCGTAGTTGGGTAAGCCAAGGCGGAACCCAACAGCCTCGATCCATCCGGCAGCGCGACGCGTGAGCCGATGGCCAACCCGCATCGGCCGCCGGCGGCAGCTCGTCGGGTTTCGCTGCGCGCCCCCGACCCGCTCATCGTCGACGTTGCCTAGAGCAATTCCCGATGAGACGGAACCGCTTCAGATCGCGGCATCCTCCGCTCATCGGGTAAAAATTGCTCTATTTCAGTTGATTAGAGCAGCTTTATCCGGACGATGATCGCCGTCGGCGATCTCGTCAATTCGGATGCTGCTCTAGAGTCAGAGCGGCTCTACCCGGACCATGGCCTCGGGCTCGGCGATCGCGAGCGCGTTGCGCAACGGGGCGCCGAAGGTGGGCACGTCGATCTCGAACACGTCGCCCGGCTCGGCGCGCACGCCGGCGGTGAAGCTGAGCGTCGCGGCGCCGATGAAATGCACGTGCACGTCGCCCGGGCGGCGAAACGCCGCGTACTTGAAATGGTGATGCTCGAGGTTGGCAAGGGTGTGCGACATGTTGGTCTCGCCGGAGAGGAACTCGGCCTGCCAGATCGCCTGGCCGGCGCGCAGGACCCGGATCGTGCCGCGTACTTCGGCGGGCAGGTCGCCCAGCAGCAGCTCCGGGCCGAACGCGCAGGGCCGCAGCTTGGAATGCGCCAGATACAGGTAGTTCCGGCGCTCCAGCACGTGATCGGAGAACTCGTTGCCGAGCGCGTAGCCGACCCGGCGCGGGCGGCCGGCGTCGTCGATCAGGTACAGCATCGCGATCTCGGCCTCCTCGCCGCCGTCCAGCGCGAAGCCCGGCATGGTCAAAGGCTGGCCGGGGGCGGCGACGATGCTGCCGTCGCCCTTGTAGAACCACTCCGGCGCGACCCCCGGCGCTTCTCCTTCGGGCTTGCCGCCGTCGAGGCCGAGCTTGAACATCCTCATCGAGTCGGTGAGCTCGGCCTCGGCCTTCTGCATCGCCTGATGCATCGAGTCGCGCGCCTGCGCGCTGCCGAGGTGGGTGAGACCGGTCCCGGTGACGAGGCAGTGCGCGGGGTCGGGATGATCGAGCGGCGCGAGCAGGCGCCCCGCGGCCTGCAGCTCGGCGAGCTCGATCCGCTCATCGCTCGCTGCCCTGGCTGCCAACTCGGTGAGCGCATGAGGCCCCCGCGCGGCGTGACGCGCCAGCTCGTAGACGCTCCGGACGTCGCCCAGCGCTTCGACGATCCCGCCAGCCGCGACCCGGCCGACCCGCCGGCCGCCGGCGGACGAAATGAACTGGACCAGACGCATGCTCTCCCCTCCCCCGATGGCATTCCGTCCGGACATGATAGCGCGCAAGCGCGCCGCCTGGGTAGGTGCCCTGTCCTACTCACCGTCGGCGATGGCGTCCTGCGGCTGCGTTGCGCGGCGATGGCCGGCGAGGCGCTCGCGCACGCGCACGACCTCCCCGACGACGATCAGCGACGGCCCGCTCAGGCGACGCTCGGCCGCGAGGGCGGGCAGAGTCCCGAGGGTTCCGCTCACGACCTGCTGGTGCGGGTAGGTGCCGTTCTCGATGATCGCCGCCGGCGTGCCGGGGGCAAGGCCGTGGCCGATCAGGCGCCGGCACAGGCTGGCGAGCGCCTTGATCCCCATGTACACCACCACGGTCTGGCCGGGCCGGGTCAGCACCGGCCAGTCGAGCTCGACCTCGCCCTCGGTGGTGTGCCCGGTCACGAACACCAGCGTGTGGGCATGGTCGCGGTGGGTGAGCGGAATCCCGGCGGCGGCCGCGCACCCGAGCGCGGCGGTGATCCCCGGCACGACCTGGAACGGGACGCCCGCGGCGGCCAGCGCCTCGAGCTCCTCGCCGCCGCGCCCGAAGATGAACGGGTCCCCGCCCTTGAGGCGCAGCACGCGCTTGCCGGCGCGCGCGAGGCGGACCAGAAGCGCGTTGATCTCGGCCTGCGGCAGCACGTGGCGATCGCGCATCTTGCCGACGAAGATCCGCTCGGCGCGCGCCGGCACCCGCTCGAGGATCTCGGGTCCGACGAGGCGGTCGTAGACCACGACGTCGGCCTTGCGCATCAGCCGGAGCGCG
Organism: Geminicoccaceae bacterium; assembly: GCA_050729115.1. GTDB lineage: Bacteria > Pseudomonadota > Alphaproteobacteria > Geminicoccales > Geminicoccaceae > JBKPNX01. Next base: position 2,480 of record JBOHKK010000141.1, read on the forward strand.
CGCAGGGTCAACAGATCCGCGGCCCCCGGGCCGGCGCCGACCAGGTAGACCTCGCCGGAGAGCCGCGACCCGCCGGTCATGGACCGTTCAGCCCGCGACCCGGAAAATCTCGAGCCGGGTGGCGTCGGTGAACTCGCGCCCCTGCTGCTCTGCGGTCCGGTAGAGATCGGTCTCCAGGATCAGACGGCGGTCATGGAAGACTTTCTCGCAGCGGCGATCGATGAACATGCCGCCGACCGGCGTCCGGCCGTCGCCCGGCTCGGCCTCGGCGCAGGTCCAGCCGTCGCGGCCGTAGCGGCCCATGACCCGGATGCCGAGCAAAAACGCCTTCTTCTTGAGGTACAGGCGGGCCTCGGGATCGGTCACGATGCGGATGCCCTGGACCACGCCTTCGCGGTCGATCAGCAGCGAGGGGATCACCGGATGGCCCGCGACCTTGGTTCCTTCCCAGCGCTCGCCGAGCGCCGCGAGCGGCGATGGCGCGAAGGCGAAGGTCACCTCGTGCCGCCCTGCTTGATCGGGCGGGCAGCGCGCGTAGTCCGCCCAGTCGTCGAGTGCTGCGCCGGGCTCGCCGCCGTCGCTGCCGCAGGCCAGATCGACGTAGCCCTCGGTTGGCAACTCGGTCACCGTCATCCCGACCCGAAGGTCCCGAAGGTCGCCCTCGAGCGGGTCCTCGGCGGCGCGCGCGGCGCCGGCCAGGAGCGCAAGCGCGGCCAAGCTCGCCCACAACGGACGGGAATTCATCCTGCTGCCCTTCCCTGCCACGATCGCTCCTCCCCTGGTGATCCTCCCCAATAGGCCCTGCGGCCGGTCCTTCACAACCGCAAGATCGCCTCTCTACAATGCCGACAGCGCAACCGGAAGGGAGGTATCGCTCATGTCTGCCGCGGGGATCGCACGTCTCGTCGCTACCGGCGCCGTGTTGGCCGGACTGGCATCGTCGATCGGCCCGGCGCTCGCCCAGGCGCCCGACCTCGGCCGGCAGGTGTACGAGAAAGCGAACTGCGTCGGCTGCCACAAATGGCACGGCGGCGGCGGCGGCGGCTACGGCGGCGCGGCCCTGTCGCTGCGCGAGACCCCGCTGGATCGCGCGCTGCTGCTCGAGGTGATCCGCTGCGGCCGCCCGGCGACCCGCATGCCCTATCACCACCGCAACGCCTACAGGACCGTCGAATGCTACGGCGGCATGACCAGGGCCGAGCTCGGCGCCGACATCCCGCCCAAGGCCGCGACCTTCCTGCGCGCCGAGGAGATCGAGGCGGTGACCGCTTACGTAATCCGCCGTCTCCAAGGCGAGGGCGAGCCGACCTACGAGGACTGCGTCGCCTTCTGGGGCAAGGCCTCGCGCGCGTGCGCGGCGATGCGTTGAGCAGTCAACGCGGAGACCGGCGCAATTGAAGTTCTTGTGGTTCGGAAGTCATCCGATGTGCTGCTCGACAGCCATGCGCCGGTGCAGCACCCGCATGACGATGATCCCGTTTTCGGTCAGCCGATCGAAGATCGAATGGCTCGCGTGCTCACAACAAAAGTAGCCCGGTCGGATGTGGTCGATCTGGCGGCCCAAACGGGGCTGCGATGCCAGGATCGAAAAGCGCTCCTCGAGCGCCAGAAGATAAGCGTCGGCCTTGGCTTTGCCGAAGCCCTGACGGGAGAAATGTAGATTTCGTTGAGGTCCTCGTCCGCCTTGTTGGACAGCTCGTACTCAGCCCTGGTCGAGGCGGGCTTCGGCGGCGGCGACGATATCGCCGACCTGGCGCGTGCTGACGCCGCTTTGCTCGGCCTCGATCAGGGCCAGCTTCAGCGCTTCCCGTTGACGCTGATCGTGGCGGATCAGGTCGCGGATGTAGTCGCTGGCATTGGCGTATTCGCCACCTCTGACCTGGGCGTCGATCCATTCCCGCATCGGATCAGGCAGCGATACGTTCAAGGTCGCCATGGCGGAGCTCCTCTCGACCCGGCTATGACATACTTTGCCAATATATGCCAAAGGTTTTGCCGGGCAAACCCCGCCTGCGCGTGGCCTCGATCGAGGCCGCACGCAGCGCCCTGCCAATGCCACCACAGCCCGCTGAGGCGGCGCGACCGCGAGCCAGCTTGACCGAGCCAGTTGCGAAAGGTCGCTCGCGGCCCTTGCGCTGCCGGGAGCTTCCGAAGATTGCCGGACGAGCAAGGCGGGGCGGCGGAACAGCGGAGCGAGCCCGGAGACCCGCTCCGCTGCGCTGAACTCAGAGCGCGAACACGTAGAGCATCGAGGAGGGCTCCACCTTCTCGAGCCCCTCGGTGCTGTCGACGAACCACTTCGGCCAAGCGCCGCCGAGCCCGACCAGGAGTGCTATGTACTGCTTGCCGTCGACCGCGTAGGTGATCGGCGGCGCGTTGATCCCGGAGCCGGTCTCGAAGCGCCACAGCTCCTCCAGGGTCTCGGCATCGAGCGCGACGAACTCGCCCGACGGATGGCCGGTGAACACCAGCCCGCCGGCGGTCGCGAGCATGCCGCCGAGCATCGGGTACTCGGTCTCGTGCTTGGCGACGATCGCGCCCGACCTCGCGTCGATCGCGGTCACGCTGCCGGTGATCGGCTGATGCTGGCGCGGCCCGCCGCCGGTGAAGAATTCCCTGGGCTTGTAGGACTGGCCGGGGATCATCTCCTCGTTGGTCATCTGGTTGCAGCTCTCGATCACCGGGATGTACCAGATCTGCAGCTCCGGATGATACGCGGTCGGCGGCCAGTTCTTGCCACCCATGTTGCCGGGGCACGAGGTGCCGACCGGATTGTCGCGGCTTGGCGCGGTGCCGGCGACGTAGAGCTGGACCTCGCTCTCGGGATCGTAGTCGAGCGGCAGGCCGGTCACCTTGTCGAGGCCGCGCGTCCAGGTCAGCTCGTTGACGAACTGGGTGCCCCAGACGAACGCGCCGCTGGTGCGGTCGAGCGCGTAGGCGAAGCCGTTACGATCGGCGTGCAGGGCGAGCTTCCTTGGCGCGCCGTCGACCTCGGCGTCGACCAGGATGTGCTCGGCGACCCCGTCGTAGTCGTAGGGGTCGTTCGGCGTGTACTGGTAGTGCCACGCGATCTCGCCGGTCTCCGGGTCGAGCGCGATCGCGCTGTTGGTATACAGGTTGTCGCCCGGGCGGTACTCGGCGTCCCAGTCCGGCCCCGGGTTGCCCACGCCCCAGATGATCAGGTCGGTCTCGGGATCGTAGGAGCCGGTCACCCAGGTCGAGCCGCCGCCGGTCTTCCAGGCGTCGTGGTCGTCGGCCCAGGTGTCGTGCCCCGGCTCGCCCGGCCCGGGGATGGTGTGCCGGCGCCAGACCTCCTCGCCGGTGCTCAGATCGGTCGCGGCGAGCCAGCCGCGGATGCCGTACTCCGCCCCGGACACCCCGGTGATCGCCAGGTTCCCGACCACCAGGGGCGCCACGGTGATGACCTCGGCGATGCCCGGATCGGCGACCTGGCGCTCCCAGGTGACCTCGCCACTCGCCTTGTCGGTGGCGATCAGGCGGCCGTCCAAGGTGTGCGAGATCACCTGGTCCTGCCACAGCGCGACGCCGCGGTTGTTGACCCCGCAGCACGACACCGCGCCCGACCAGTCCTTGTCGGTGGCCGGGTCCATCTTCCACACCAGCTCGCCCGCGCCATCGCGCAGATCGAGCTTGTAGACCGCGCCCCAGCCGTCGGTGACGTACATGAAGCCGTCCTCGACGATCGGGGTGCCCTCGAGGCCGCCATGGGGCCAGATGCCGCCGCCCTCGATGCCGCCGAGCGCGAAGGTCCACGCGACCGCGAGGCCCGCGACGTTGTCCTGGTCGATCTGGTCGAGCGTCGAATAACGGGTCGCCGCATAGTCCTTGTGATGGGTGAGCCAGTTGTGCGGCTCGGCCCGCACGTTCAGCAGCCGTTCGGCGGTGGTCTCACCGGCCGCGAGCGCCGGCGCCGCGAACGCCACTGCCAGCGCGCCGGCCAGCCAGACGGCTCCGGCCGGCCCACATCCATAACTCCGAGTTGCCATGGCAGCCCCCCTGCACGGTTTGAATGGTTCGGAACGGACAAGGGTGAGCCTTTCATCGCCCACCGGTGTCGACCCAAACGTAGCGCGTTCATGACCGCTGGGGAAGCTCCCTATCCGTGGTTCTGGCGACCGCACAGGGCTCCGAATCGGCAGGAGGCGAGCCATCGGCGCCTGCGCTCGGCGGCGCTGCGCGCCCGGGATGTGCAGGCTTTGGAGACCGCGGCGGCCAGGAAGCGGCCCCTCGAGCGCCTTCGAGCGACGGGGCCGGTCCGGGACGAGGGCCTGCTCAAGGATAGATGATGATGGTGGTGCCGTCGTCGACCAGCGCCCAGATCTCGTCCATCTCGTGGTTGGTCACGGCGATGCAGCCGTTGGTCCAGTTGTTCCAGGGATGGCCGACGCGCACCGCCGGGACCCCGTTGGGCAGGCCGTGGATCATGATCAGGCCGCCCGGAGCGACGCCCCAGCGTTCCGCCGCCACCTGGTCGTGAGGGGCTGGATAGGAGACGTGAATCGCGCGATAGAAGCTGCTGTTGGGATTGCGCCAGTCCAGGGTGTAGACGCCCTCCGGCGTGCGCCCGTCGCCCGAGCGGCGCTTGGGCCCGACCGGTTCCGGGCCGAGCGCGATCTGGTAGGTCCTGAACGGCCGGCCCTGGCGCAGGAGCTGCAGGATGCGCTTGCTCTTGCGCACGACCACGAGATCGGCCTTCTGCGGCTCGAGCCGCGGCAACTGGGCGAGCGCCGGGGCGACGGGCGCCGTGGCGAGGCCACACAGACCTGCGACCGCCAGCGCGGCCGAGGTGCAGAACCGTCGACGAGGGAGTTGTGCGACCTGGCGCATGTTCTTTAGTTCAATGGAAAGGCTCGATGTTGTAAACCCGCCCGTGAAGCTGAGCCTGGTGGATCACAACCAACGCAACGTGCATGAGTAGAGCTAACAAAGAATTGATGGGGCGTCGCGGTCCGGCGGCCGCCCTGTGCCTGGTCGGGGTCTGGTTCTCCGGCGGCTGCAACGTCGACCAGCTGATCGACCGGGAGGGCAATCTGCGTGAAACCACGAGCTACCGCGCCGCCTACGAGGACACGCTGTTGGAGGTGGCGCGGCGCTTCAAGCTCGGCTACGTCGAGATCGTCGCCGCCAACCCGGGTACCGACCCCTGGATCCCGGGCGCAGGCACCGAGGTGGTGCTGCCGACGGTCCACCTGCTCCCGGACGCCGCGCCTGAGGGGATCGTGATCAACCTCGCCGACATGCGCCTGTACTACTTCCCGGATCCCAGCAGCCCGCCACGCTCCTACCCGATCGGCATCGGCCGGGATGGTCTGACCACACCGCTCGGCACCACCGAGATCGTGCGCAAGAAGAAGGATCCGACGTGGCATCCGACCGCGCGGATGCGCGAGGAGGACCCGGCGCTGCCCGAAGTCGTGCCGCCCGGGCCCGACAACCCGCTCGGCAACCGCGCCATGTACCTCGGGTGGCCGACCTATCTGATCCACGGCACCAACAAGCCGTGGGGCATCGGCCGGCGCAGCAGCAGCGGCTGCATCCGGATGTATCCCGAAGATGCCGAGGAGCTGTTCGACCTGGCGGCGATCGGGACCACGGTGACGGTGGTCGACCAGCCGATCAAGCTCGAGTGGGTCGATGGCGAGCTGTTCATGGAGGCGCACCCCACCCAGCTTCAGAGCGACGAGCTCGAAGCGGAGGGCCGGTTCACGCCGAAACTGCCGGGCCAGGTGGTGGAGACGGTGATCAGGCTGGCCGGCGACCAGTCAAGCCGGCTGGACTGGAGCCGCATCCGCCGGGTGACCGTCGAGCGCCGCGGCTATCCGATTCGCATCACCCGGTGACGCGGCGGCGCCCCGAGCGGTGCTCAGGGCGCCCCTCGCGCAGAAGATCGTGCGCGGCGTCGGCGCCCGATCGGCCGGAGCTGCCATACGCTCACTTGCGTACGGTCTGCTGAACCATCCGCTCCTGACGTTCCATGGCCATGGTCGCGCTCGATGCGGCGTCCGCAGCTTCGTTGGCCGACGCCGCTGCCCGGTCCGCCGCCTCGGCAGCCCGATCCGCCGCCGCCTGCGCGGCTTGAGCATCGGCGCGTGCCTGCTCCATCATCGCACGGTCGCTGTCACCCATCTGCGCGCAGGCTGCCAGCGCAGCCAGCCCAACAACCGCCGTCACGAGGCGTAAACCTCTTCCGAACCTACGCATTTAGAACCTCTTCCATGAGCAAAGATTGAGCGCGCGCATGTTACGCCCGAGGCTGCGTAAAGCAAACCTTTAATTGACAGCCTTTCGACCGGTGGTTGCCCTGATCCTGGGGATCGCTGCCCTACCAGGCCCGCACCGGTCCCGTGTCGATATGCACGAAGTCCGACTTCGGATAGTAGCCGACGCCGCCGCCCGCGAGCGCCAGCGCTGCGGCGCGCAGATCCTCGAGCCGCCGATCCGGCAGGCGCAGGTCGATCGCCATGCCTTTGACGTGATAGCTGTTCTTCGCCACGCGGTTGCTGCGCCGTGCGAACATCGCGTTGGTCGCGGGCGAGCGGTACCCCGAGATGACGTGGACCGGCCGGTCGCAGTCCATCGCGAGGCGCAACCGATGGACCAGATCCAACAGGGCGGGATCGATCCGGTGCACGTCGCCCGTTCGGAAATCGCGCAGCACGTAATCGATCTCGGCGAGGCCGTCGGCGAGGTACCGGCCGCCTTCCCAATAGACCGCGCTTAACGACTCCCCGGTGTGAAGATGGTGGAACTCGAGCTGCCGGGCGGTCGTGGTGGCGGCGAGCGCCACCTTCGCGCCGGGGGCCAGCAGGCCACAACCAGCGGCGATCGACCAACCCAGGAAGCGACGGCGACGGCAATACGTACGATCCGACCCCTGGCCAGGCACTCTGCTTCTCCTTGGTTTGGGCTTCTCGATCCGAAGGCTCCCGTGCCCGGGCAGCGAGCAAGACCCCGCGCCGAGCAATTCTACATCCGGATCGAATACCAGGGCGTTAACGGTGGTCAACCACCAGAGTCGCGACGGCGTCGAATTCCGTGTCGCGGCGAAGTGCCGGGCGGCTCGAAAGCCGAGAACGTCTCGCCGGACAGACGGCAGGGCCGGGCGGGCGACCGCTGGGCGCAACGTGAAACTTCAGCTGGTCGGGAGACCGTGCTATCCTTGCGCCAAAGCTGATCAAACGGCCACGCCTGCCGAAGACGAGAACGCAACGGCGCTCGCAGACAGCGGCCAGGCAACCTGGGGGTCCCGAGCCTGTCGATCCGAAACCACGATCTGGCGAGAATCTGAGCGGCGACGCGGGCAGCGGTGGCCCGCTGGCTTGCTCGGGTGGCCCGTCGCGCCGACGTCGTTGCCGGATGCCGAGAGCTTGCTCAACCGAGGGGAGGAGTTCTGCCATGAAGACCATGCTCACCATTGCCGGCATGGCGGTCGCGGTCGGCGCCGCGGTGCACGCCGAGCCAGTCACCTACGAGGACATCTCGAACGCCCAGGACAACACCTCGGAATGGCTGACCTACGGGCGCACCTACGACGGCCACCGCTACGTCCCGCTCGATCAGATCACGCCCGAGAACGTCGGCGGGCTGCAGCCGGTCTGGATCGTGGCGACCGGCGGCGAGAACCGCGGCCTCGAGGCGACGCCCCTGGTCCACGACGGCGTGATCTACATGTCGGCCGACGAGTCCCGCGTCTTCGCGATCGACGCCACAACCGGCGTGATCAAGTGGCGCTACGACCCGGAGGTCTCCGAGGAGGCCGAGCGCGTCTACTGCTGCGGCTCGAACAACCGCGGCGTCGCCCTGCTCGGCGACCTGGTCTACGTCGGCACCATGGACGCGCGCCTGGTCGCGCTCAACAAGGACACCGGCGAGGTCGTCTGGGACACCCCCGTGATCGACTGGCGGCAGGGCTACAGCATCACCGGCGCCCCGCTCGCGCTCAAGGACATGGTGCTGACCGGGATCGCCGGCGGCGAGTTCGGCATCCGCGGGTTCGTCAAGGCGTACGACGCCGCGACCGGCGAGGAGCGCTGGACGACCTACACCATCCCGGGCCCCGGCGAGCCCGGCAACGACACCTGGCCGGGCGACACCTGGCAGAACGGCGGCGGCCCGACCTGGACCACCGGCGCGTTCGATCCCGAGCTCAACCTGGTGTACTGGAACACCGGCAACGCCGCGCCCTGGAACTGCCGGGTGCGCGAGGGCGACAACCAGTGGACCGCGGCCACGATCGCCATGGACGCGGATTCCGGCGCGATCGCGTGGGGCTTCCAGTACACGCCCTGGGACTGCTGGGACTACGACGCCGTGAGCACGCCGGTGCTCGCCGACGTGACGATCGACGGGCAGGAGCGCCAGGTGCTGATGCACCACGACAAGAACGGCTTCTTCTATGTGCTCGACCGGACCAACGGCGAGTTCATCTATGGTGAGCCGATCGTGCCCGGGATCAACTGGGCCAAGGGGCTCGACCCCGCGACCGGCCGGCCGGACGTCAACCCCGAGATGATCGCGCAGTCCGGCGGCCCCGAGATCGCACCGATCATCCCGAGCCTCGAGGGCGCGATCGACTGGCAGCCGCTCGCCTACGACCCGAACGCCCAGCACATCTTCTTCATGTCCAACAACTGGGCGATGGGCTACCGGTTCTGGGAGGAGGACAAGTTCGCGCCGCCGACCCAGGGCGAGTGGTATCTGGGGGCCGACTACCAGGAGTACCTGCGGCCGGACGTGCCCAATGGCGCGTTCATCGCGTGGGACGTCGCCAACCGCGAGGAGCTCTGGCGCCTGGAGAGCGATCAGCCGTTCTGGGCGGGGGCGCTGGTCACCGAGAGCGGCCTCGTGTTCACCGGCGACAACCATGGCTATGCGCTCGCGCTCGACGCCGGAAGCGGCGAGATCCTCTGGCACTTTCCGACCGGCTCGCCGATCGCGGGCAGCCCCGTGAGCTACGAGATCGACGGCACCCAGTACGTGCTGTTTCCCTCGGGCATGGGCGGCGATCTGACCTTCTATTACACTGAGCCGAAGGCCGGTAACCTGATCGCGTTCGCGCTCGAGCGGCCGGCGCCGCCGACGGAGCTGGCCGGTCCGGCGAATCTCCAGGTCCTGCCCGGCTCGCTGCCGGAGATCGGCGAGCCAGGCCATACGCTCGGCGGTCGCGTCATGCCCGGCTACGGCTATCCGGCCGAGGAAGCGAAAGAGCCGGTGAAGAAGGAATAGCTGTTGGACACGCGCCCGGTGGTTGCGCGACGGTCGCACATCGCGCCGCTGGCCGCCGGGCTCATCGCCTCCCTGATCGCGCTGGCGACGCTCGCCCCGCCCGCCGGCGCCCAGGAGAACGACGAGGGACTGACCAACCCCTATCTCGGCGAGCCGGAGGCGATCGAAGAGGGCGAGCGGATCTTCCGCAGCCGCTGCACCGGCTGTCACTGGAGCCCGCTCCGCGCGCCCGTGCTGTTCCGGACCGAGCTCAGCGACGAGACGTTCCTCGAGATTGTGATCGGCGGGCGCGCGGGCAACCGGGGCAACATGCCCCCCTTCGGCTACGTCCTCTCGCCCGACGACGTCTGGAAGGTGCACGCCTTCGTCATGGCGCGCGACGGGCTCTGACGGCCAGTACGAAACTCGGGCGCCATGCTTTGCACCGTCATTGCGAGGAGCGCAGCAGCCTGCCCTCGGGCGGAGACCCGAGGGACGAAGCAAATCCAGACGCCGCTGGATCGCCACGGGCGCTGGCGCGCCCTCGCGATGACGCTGCGCAGGCGCGTGGCGGTTCGGCGCCCCGGTTGCATGCGTCGGGGTCGGCCCCGTCGCGGGCAACTCATACCGGGCCCACGAAGTTTCGTTCGCCCGGCATCATACTTCTCTGTGGGCGCGCGGCCGACCGACCAACCCCGCGCGCTCGGGCGCGCGGCCGACCGAAGGGGAAAAAGGGGGGAAAAAGGGGTCTGACCCCTTTTTCGGGCGGTATCAATCGACCGGCCCCGAAGACGGATCTCGATCGGGCTCGCGCAACGGCCAATGCGGGCTGCTGCCGCCGCACCATGGCCTCGGGCGAGAAAGCGGGATCGGGTCCTGCTTGGAGCGCCTACGCCGCCGCCTCGGTCGCGGCGTAGAGCGCGGCGACCTCGAGGCGGAGCGGCGGGTCGTCGAGCTCGATCGTACCTTCACTCACGAAGCGCTCGCGCCAGAGATCGCCCGCGCGGCTGTGGATCTGCACCAGGCGCCGGTCCTGCGCGAGCACGAGATAATGCTTCAGGCTCGCGATCTGGCGGTAGCCGAACCACTTGCGGAGCGTGTCGTCGGCCTCGCTCGAGGGCGACATGACCTCGACGATGACCGTCGGCTCGGCGACGACCGGCGTCGACAGGTCGATGGGCGCACGGGTCACCACCACGTCGGGAACGGTGGAAATCTCGTCGGTAAGGATCTGCGCGCCGTCGATCAGAACCGTGCAGCCGCGCTCGGCCAGGGCGCGGTCAAGCGCGCGAAACACGTTCGCCTTGATGATGGTGTGCTTCATCGATCCCGGCGCCATCAGGCGCGGCCGGCCCTCGACGAACTCCCATCGCTCCGGCTGGCGCGCATGCCAAGCTTCGAACTCGGCGACGGTGCGCGGCCAATCGTCCTCGAGCGCGGCTCTCGCCATCGGTCCTCCTGCAATCCCGAGGGGCTACATTAGCGCGAACTCACGGCGCGTGCACGCCTTGGCCGGCGATCGTCGGCAAGGTCGTGCAGGCCGCTCTGCGCTCCCTTGCTCCCGGCAGGCAGATTTTGTGCCGGCCGCGCCATGGAGCGAGCGCGATGATGACCACGCCATGACTTGATCTGAAGGTTCGGCTTGACGCACAAAGCCGGTCTCACGGACCACGGGGTTGGATCTTCGGACCATGAGCGGCAATCTCGACCTCGACGCGCTGAAGGAGCAGGTCGCCGCCGGGGCGATCGACACCGTGCTGGTGTGCATGACCGACATGCAGGGCCGGCTGATCGGCAAGCGCGTGACCGGGCACTTCTTCGTCGACCAGGTCGCCGAGGAGATGCACGCCTGCGACTATCTCCTGGCCGCCGACATGGAGATGGAGCCGGTCCCGGGCTACGCGGCGGCGTCGTGGGATCTCGGCTACGGCGACTTCGCGATCCGCCCCGACCTCGCCACGCTGCGCCGGATCCCCTGGCTCGAGGGCACCGCGCTCGTGCTCGGCGACGTGGTCGATCACCACGGCCTGCTGCTGCCGCACGCCCCGCGCTCGATCCTGCGCCGCCAGGTCGAGCGCGCCATGGCCATGGGCTACGGCGTCAACATGGCGACCGAGCTCGAGTTCTACGTCTTCGACGAGACGTACAGGAGCGCCCGGCACAAGGGCTACAGAGGCCTCGAGACCGCCGGCTGGTACATCGAGGACTACCACATCCTCCAGACGACGAAAGAGGAGGGCCTGATCCGCGCGATCCGCAACGGCATGGAGGGCGCAGGCATCCCGGTCGAGTTCTCCAAGGGCGAGTGGGGGCCGGGTCAGGCCGAGCTCAACCTGCGCTATGCGGAGGCCCTCGAAATGGCCGACCGCCACGTGGTCTACAAGAACGGCGTCAAGGAGATCGCCCTGTTGCAAGGCAAGTGCGTCACCTTCATGGCCAAGTGGGACTATGGACTTGCCGGCAACAGCTGCCACATCCATACCTCGCTCGTCGGCGCCGACGGCGCGCCCGCATTCGCGGCCGGCGAGGGCTACAGCGAGGTGTTCAGGCACTACCTCGCGGGCCAGCTGGCGCTCGCGCGCGACATCACCTACTTCCTCGCCCCCTGCATCAACTCCTACAAGCGCTTCCAGGCCGGCTCGTTCGCGCCGACCAAGGCGGTCTGGAGCACGGACAACCGGACCGCGGGCTTTCGCGTGGTCGGCCGCGGGCCGGCGCTTCGGGTCGAGTGCCGGATCCCGGGCGCCGACGCCAACCCCTATCTGGCCTGCGCCGCCCTGCTCGCCGCCGGCCTGCACGGCATCGAGAACGAGCTCGAGATCGAGCCGCCGTTCTCGGG
>JBOHKK010000142.1:0-14459 GCA_050729115.1 Geminicoccaceae bacterium
ACGGGGCCAGCAGCAGGGTCTCGAGCTGGCCCTTGGCGTCGAAGGCCTCCTTGATCCGATCGAGGAAGCGGGCGCGGATGATGCAACCGCCCCGCCAGAGCAAGGCGATGTTGCCGTAGTCGAGCGGCCAGTCGTGCTCCTTGGCCGCTGCCTGCAACTGCACGAAGCCCTGGGCGTAGCTCGCGATCTTCGAGGCGTAGAGGGCCTGGCGGACCTCTTCTATGAAGGTCGTCTTGTCCCCCTCAAAGCGGACGGGCGGACCGGAGAGAACCTGGCTGGCACGCACGCGGGCCTCCTTGAGAGCGGACAGGCAGCGGGCATAGACGGCCTCGGTCACCAGCGTGCTGGGCACACCCAGGTCGAGCGCCAACTGGCTCATCCACTTGCCGGTGCCCTTGGCGCCCGCCTTGTCGAGGATCATGTCGACCAGATACTGGCCGGTCAGCTCGTCCTTGACGCTGAAGATGTCGCGTGTGATCTCAATCAGGTAGCTGTCCAGCTCGCCCCGGTTCCAATCGGCGAAGACGTCGTAGAGCTGATCGTTCGAGAGCGCGAGGGCCTCGCGAAGCAGGAAGTAGGCCTCGCAGATCAGCTGCATGTCGCCGTACTCGATGCCGTTGTGCACCATCTTGACGAAGTGCCCGGCGCCGTCCGGCCCCAGGTGGGCGCAGCACGGGGTGCCGTCGACTTTGGCGGCGATCGCCTCGAGCACCGGCTGCAGGCGCGCGTAGGCCTCGGCCTCGCCGCCCGCCATGATCGAGGGGCCGAAGCGCGCGCCCTCCTCGCCGCCGGAGATGCCGGCGCCGAGAAAGCGCAGGCCGCGCTCGCGCAGCGCCCGTTCGCGCCGGACGGTGTCCTGGTAGCGGGCGTTGCCGCCGTCGACGATCACGTCGCCCGGCTCGAGCAGCGGGGCGAGCGCCGCGATCTGCTCGTCCGTGGCCGCGCCCGCCTTGACCATGAGGATGATCGCCCGCGGCGCGCGCAGAGCGCCGATCAGGCCCTCCAAGTTCGCGCTGGGCACGATCGGGCGCGCGCTTGCCTCGTCGCTCGCGGCGAACGCCTCCGTGCGCGCGCCGGTCCGGTTGTACACCGCGATCTCGAAGCCGTGATCGGCGATGTTGAGGGCCAGGTTCTGCCCCATCACGCCGAGGCCGATCAGGCCGATCTCCGCTTGACTCGCCATCCCTGCCAACGCCTTGTTGCTTTGCGACCCTGATGTCGCACGTCTTTCGGACACGAGCAACGCCGAACGACAGTGCGCCCCGGCCCACCGCCGTCATCCCCATACGAGCACTCGGGCATCCATGACACGGGCGGGCCATGCCGACGCGGGGCGAGGTGCGGAGTGCCGGGTCGAGGCCCGATGGTGTTCGCGAGCAAGGGGATCTGATGCCAGAGCAGGCTTCCACCTTTCGTTTCGGATTGCGCGTACGCTATGCCGAGGTCGACTATCAGGGCATCGTGTACTTCGCGCATTACGCAACCTATTTCGACGTCGCGATCCACGAGTTCTTCCGCGCGCTGCCGTATGACTATACCGCGATGCGCACGACCAGCGGCACCGACTTCAACATCGTGCGCTCCGTGGTCGAGTACCGGCGGCCGCTGCGCTTCGACGAGGCCTTCGAGGTCGCGGTCGCGCTCGGCCGGATCGGGCGCACCAGCCTGACCTTCGCCCCGGCGATCCGGGTCGCCGGCGAGGCCGCGCCCCGCGCCACCGGCGAGGTCGTGTGGGTGCACGCCGACCAGGCGACCATGCGCGCCGTGCCGCTCCCCGCCGAGCTGCTCGCGCTCCTCCAAGCTCGCTCAGACATGATGTCAGAGACCTGAGGGTCTCAGCTTGTTGCCAGACCGCCATTTCGCTAGTTTCAAGCCATGGCCGCCCCTGCCCCCAAGCGCATGACGCTTGCCGAGTTCCTGGAATGGGACGACGGCAGCGACCGCCGTTACGAGCTGCTGGACGGCATTCCGGTGATGATGGCGCCGAGCCTGGAGGCGCACGGCGAGCTTGCCGCTCGGCTCACGATTGAAATCGGCACCAGTGTGAAGCCACCCTGCCGGGTGATCAGCGAGGCCGGCATCGTCATCGCCGATCGTGCCGACACTTACTACGTTGCCGACCTGGCCGTCACGTGCGCTCCAAGAGAGCCAGGACGGCGGATGGTGGTCGAACCGGTCCTGCTGGTCGAGGTGCTGTCGCCATCCACCGGCCAGGTCGACCGCTGGCGCAAGGTCGCCGACTACCGGAGGCTACTGTCGGTGCAGGAGATCCTGGTCGTGTTCAGCGACGAGCGCCGGGTCGAGGTGCAGCGACGCGCGCCGGACGGCTGGCGGGTCGAAGACCTGATCGGCAAAGCCGAGATCGGCCTTGCCTGCTGCGACGACCCGATCCCGCTGGATGCCGTCTACCGGGATCTGCTCCCCGACGGAGCCGGGGAGCGCACAGGCGCCTGATGAACGGCGACGGTCGCCGGCCACCGATGGGGGCTGAGATTCGCCCTGCAAGGAGCGGAACTCATGAGCCATTTGGGCACGATCCTGACCGCTTCGCTCACGCTGTACGCGCTCGGGACCGGCATCTTCCTGATCTCGGAGAACCGACGGCCGCAAGCGACCTTGGCGTGGATGCTCGTCTTTGTCTTCGCTCCCGGGATCGGACTTCTGATCTACATCCTGTTCGGCAGAGACCAAAAAGCGTTCAGCAAGCAGAGCAGGCTCCTCCGGCAGGATCTGGAGGGCGACGCCTTTGCCCTCCTGTCGCCGGTGCTGTCCCGCCAGGATGCGGAGATCGCCCGGCTGGAGGGCGAGAGTGGGAGCCGTAGAAAGCTGATGATGCTCGTGAGGCGGAACTCCCGGTCCGCGCTGACCAGGCGCAACCGAGTGGAGATCCAGCAGGACGCGGCCGAGTTTTACCCCAGTATGATGGAGGACATGAAGGCGGCGCGGCGCTCGATCCATCTCCAGTACTTCATCTGGGGCGCGGACCCTTTCACCGAAGGCTTGAAGGAGATCCTGAGCGCGAAGGCGAGGCAGGGTGTCGAGGTTCGCCTGCTCTATGATCCGATAGGCTCGCTCGCCCATCTGAGCCGTGCCTATGTCAGGGACATGCAGGCGGCAGGCGTCCGAATGGCCCCCACCTCGCCCCTCTACAGACTGCATACCATCAGCTACCGCAACCACCGCAAGATCACGGTGATCGACGGGGCCATCGGCTATACCGGCGGCATGAACATCGGTCAGGAGCACCTCGACGGCGGCAAGGGCTTCACTTCCTGGCGCGATACCCAATTGCGTATCGTCGGGGAAGGCGCCGCCGTACTGCAGGCGGTGTTCATGGTCGACTGGTACAATGCCGTCCGGGAGAATCTGTTCACGGAGGCGTACTACCCGACCGAAGCAGCGGCAATGATCGAAGACGGCGTGCCGGTCCAGATCCTGACGTCGGGACCGGATTCGCAATGGGCGGCTATCCGACAGCTCTACGCCTGCATGATCGCATCGGCGCAGCAACACGTCTTCGTCCAGTCGCCCTTTTTCATCCCCGATGCAACCATTGCCGACGCCTTGAGATCGGCGGCCCTTGCCGGCGTCGACGTCAGGGTCATGCTGAGCGCACGAGCTTCGGGCAACCAGCTCCCGGATTGGGCGGGCAACACCTATGTCGCCGATATCGTCGCCGCCGGGGTGCACGTGTTCCTCTACCGGAAGGGTTATCTGCACGCCAAGACGATCAGTATCGACTCCGAGGTCTGCTCGGTCGGGTCGGCGAACATCGACATTCGAAGCTTCAGCATCAATTACGAGCTCAACGCGGTCTTCTACAGCGAGCGGCTCGCCAAGAAGCTCGAGCAGGACTTCGAGCGGGACCTCGCCCACTGCACGGAGTTCGACGCCGCCGAGTATCGGGGTCGCAACGCCGTGGTCCGGTTCAGGGATTCGGTCGCCAGGGTCTTGTCGCCGTTGCTGTGATACCGGCCTCACGAAGTTCCAACCTTCACCCGGCATCATCGTTGTCTTTGGGGCGCGCGGCCGACCAGCCAACCCCGCGCGATACCGACGCGAAGGCGAGAACTTCGCAGGGTCGGGGGCTCGCAGACTATGGCGTCAATGACAGGCGCGGCCAATCGTCACGCGCAGGAGCGGACGGCCGGCTCGGGGACTACTCCGTCGTCTTCCCGTCGAAATGCTCGTGCTCGGCCTCGGCCTGAGCCTTGGTCCGATACACCACGCCATCCCGGTGCTCGGGCGGGCCGTAGAGGGTGTAGAGCTTCAAGGGCTCGTCGCCGGTGTTGACCACGTTGTGCCGCGCGCCGGCCGGCACGATGGCGGCGCAGTCATCCTCGATCCGGTGGCGGCTGCCATCGATCAGGATCTCGCCCTCCCCGTCCTCGATGCGGAAGAACTGGTCGCGGTCCTGGTGCCTTTCCTCGCCGATCTCCTCGCCCGGCTGCAAGGTCATGAGCACCAGCTGCAGATGCGCCCCGGTGTAGAGGACCCGGCGGAAGTCGTCGTTGCCCTTGGTGGCCTTCTCGATGTCGTCGACGTAGCCTATCATCGCCTTGCTCCTCCCCTTGGGCGCTCAGCAGAGCGCGCTTGAATGTCGGGAGAAACGCAGGCGCGACGCCATCGTTCCCCAACCATCGGCTCAAGCGAACGCCGAGCCTCGGCTGCCCCACGGGCGGACCGTCTTGCGTAGCGATCGAATATCTTCGCTGTGCGCGGCTACCCTGAAGCACCTGCTACCGTCATGCTCGCGACGTCGCCGGGTGGGACTGGCTGGCGGCGGCGCGCGGGCCGTGGTCGCGCTCGCCGTAGAGCTGACGGGCGCGGGTCTCGAAGGCCCCGACCATGCGCGAGACCGCCTCGTTGAACAGCAGACCGATCAGCCGGTGCAGCACGCGCGATTTGAACTCGAAGTCGACGTAGAAGTCGATGATGCAGCCGCCGTCGTCGGCCTCGATGAAGCGCCAGTGGTTGTTGAGATAGCGGAACGGCCCGGTGATGTATTCGACGTCGATCAGGTGATGCGGGTGCAACGTCACCTTGGAGCGAAAGCGTTCGCGGAACACTTTGAACTGCACGACGAGGTCGGCAAAGAAGGTGTCGCCCTTGCGCTCTGTGATCCGCGCGGCGGTGCACCACGGCAGGAACTCGGGATAGCGGTCGACCCTGGCGACCAGCTCGTAGAGTTCATTTTGGGTGTAGGGCAGATGGCGCTTCTCGGCGTGGGTCGGCACGGGCGGCCTCTATTCGGCCGCGGCGGCGAGCGCCGCCGCGCGTGAGGCGCGCAGCCGCGCGAAGTCGGCGCCGGCGTGATACGAGCTGCGGGTCAGCGGCGAGGCGGACACCATCAGGAACCCCTTGGCCCGCGCCATGCGGGCGTACTCCTCGAACTCATCGGGCGGGACGTAGCGCGCGACCTCGTGATGGCGCGGCGTCGGCCGCAGATACTGGCCGATGGTGATGAAGTCGACCCCGGCCGAGCGCATGTCGTCCATCACCTGGTAGATCTCGCGCTTCTCCTCGCCGAGCCCGACCATGATCCCGGACTTGGTGAACATGCCCGGATCGCGCTCCTTCGCGCGATCGAGCAGCCGCAGCGAGTGATAGTAGCGGGCGCCGGGGCGCACCGCGCGATAGAGGCGCGGCACGGTCTCGAGGTTGTGGTTGTAGACGTCCGGCCGGGCATCGACCACCTTCTCGAGCGCGCCCGGCTTGCGCAGAAAATCTGGGGTCAGCACCTCGATCGTGGTGCCCGGCGAGGTCGCCCGGATCGCCGCGATGCAGCGCGCGAACTGGAAGGCGCCGCCGTCGGGAAGGTCGTCGCGGTCGACCGAGGTGATCACGATGTGCTCGAGGCCGAGCTCGGCGAGCGCCTCGGCCAGGTGCTCGGGTTCGTTCGGATCGACGCCCTGGGGCAGCCCGGTCTTGACGTTGCAGAAGGTGCACGCCCGGGTGCAGGTGTCGCCGAGGATCATCACCGTGGCGTGGCCCTGCGCCCAGCACTCGCCGATGTTCGGACAGGCCGCCTCCTCGCACACCGTGTGCAGGCGCTTCGCCCGCATCAGCTGACGGGTGGCGTGGTAGCCCGGCGACGTCGGCGCCTTGACCCGGATCCACGGCGGCTTGCGCTTGAAGCCGGCCCCGGTGGCCTGATTGAGGAGCTCAGTCATCGAGCAGGTTCACTGTCGACATCGGTCAGAAGTGGAGGGCCTGGCCGTAGGCGTCAAGCGCCACTTTCGAGCCTCTCCGCATTGCCGTCATGAGGGGCAGTGTTCCTCAAGATGTGCTGGCAGCATCGTCGTCTCGTCGATCACCGCTTCCGAAAGCTGCTCCCAGGTAAGATTAGCCACGTCGCGCAGATCGGCCCCGCGCAGGATAGCGCCCTTCAGATTGGCGTTCTTGAGGTCGGAACCGCGAAGATTGGCGTCAGTGAAGTCGGTTTCGGCGAAGTTGGCTCCCTCCAGATTCGTGTCGCTCAAGTCGACACGGCGCAGGAATGCCCCATGAAGATCGAGCGGCGGCAGCCGACGCGACGCATTCGAACCGCTTGCACCACGCTGGCGGTTCAGGCCTTCATCCGAAGGCCGGGACCAAGCCCAAGGCAACCTCAACATCAGGATCGCTCCAAATCTTCCCTAAAGATCGTCATGATCTCCCGGATATCGGCCGGTGGCGCCTCATCGGCCTGATTCGTGGCATTTTCTCGTACATAGACGTTCAACAAGTCGTACACCGGTCGCGTCAGGTCCGGGAAATCTCGGCTGATCTGCCTCAACGTGTAGATCGCGCCGAGCCGAATTTGCAGCTTCGGGTCGTCCAGCTGCCCGACCGCGCGGTTGAACAATTCTGCGACATGACCTCTCCTTGCCAACTCCGCCTGACGCAGGGCGGCGTCGGCTTGGCGATTGGCGGCGAGAACGCGCATCCCTCCCAGAACAAGCCCGACCACCGCCGCAGCGAGCAGACCAAAGTTCCGGACCAACTCCGAGACGGCGATCCACCATTCCATCTCCGTCCGGTCTCAGAAGTGGATGGCCTGGCCGTAGGCGTCAAGGACCGCCTCGTGCATCATCTCCGAGAGCGTCGGATGCGGATAGATGGTGTGCATCAGGTCGAGCTCGGTCGCCTCCAGCTGCCGCGCGACCACGTAGCCCTGGATCAGCTCCGTCACCTCGGCGCCGATCATGTGGGCGCCGAGCAGCTCACCGGTCTTGGCGTCGAACACCGTCTTGACCATGCCCTCGGTCTCGCCGAGCGCGATCGCCTTGCCGTTGCCGGCGTAGGGAAAGCGCCCGACCTTGACCTCGTAGCCGCGCGCCTTGGCCGCGCCCTCGGTCAGCCCGACGCTCGCCACCTGCGGCGTGCAATAGGTGCAGGCCGGGATCTTGGTGATGTCCAGCGGATGCACCGTGTTCAGCCCCTTGATCCGCTCGACGCAGACCACGCCTTCATGGCTCGCCTTGTGCGCCAGCCACGGCGCCCCGACCACGTCGCCGATCGCGTACACGCCGGGCTCGCCGGTCCGCAGCCACTCGTCGGTCAGGATGTGGCTCTGCTCGACCTTCACCTTGGTGTTCTCGATCCCGATGTCCTCGACGTTGCCGACGATGCCGACCGCGAGGACCACGCGATCGACCGTGAGGATCTCGGCCTTGCCGCCCGCCGGCTCGATCTTCGCCTTGACCGCGCCGTTCGCGACCTGGAGCTCCGAAACCTTGGCCTCGGTGTGGATCTTGAAGCCACGCTTCTCGAACTGCTTGCGCGCGAACGCGGAGATCTCCTCGTCCTCGACCGGCAGCACCCGGTCGAGCACCTCGACCACGCTCACGTCCGCGCCCATGTGGTCGTAGAAGCTCGCGAACTCGATGCCGATCGCGCCCGAGCCGATCACCAGGACCGACTTCGGCATCGCCTCGGGCACCATGGCCTCCTTGTAGGTCCAGATGTGCCTGCCGTCGGGCTCGAGGCCCGGCAGCGTGCGCGCGCGGGCGCCGGTAGCCAGGATGATGTGCTCGGCCATGACGCTCTCGGTGCCCTTGCCGTCCTTCTCGACCGCGACCGTCTTGTTGCCGTCGAGCCGGCCGTGGCCGTCGAACACCTGGACCTTGTTCTTCTTCATGAGGTGGTGCACGCCGCGATTGAGCTGATTCGCCACCTGGCGCGAGCGCTTGATCACCTTGGTGAAATCGTAGCCGATGTCCTTGGCCTTGAAGCCGAAGTCGCCGACGTGGTGCATCAGCGCGTAGATCTCGGCCGCGCGCAGGAGCGCCTTGGTCGGGATGCAGCCCCAATTCAGGCAGATGCCGCCCAGATGCTCGCGCTCGACCAGCGCGGTCCTCATGCCGAGCTGCGCGCTTCGGATCGCGGCCACGTAACCGCCCGGCCCGCCGCCCACCACGACCACGTCGAACTCGTGCTTCGCCATCAGGCGTTCCTCTTTCGTCGTCGGGCTTTCTGGGCCTGCTCCTCGCTGGCGTTCGAGAGGTCGATACCAGCCTCGGCGAGGACGTCACGATGCCAGATCGTGTCCCAGTCGTAGGGGCAGCGCTTCGGAAGCCGCCGTACGAAGTCAGGCTCGCGCTGATGCAACGAGCGGGCCGCTGCGCGTCGAGCCCGATCAGAGAGCGCTTCGAGCTCTGTCTCGACCTGTTGGCGGATCCTCGGCGTGATCTTGCGCTCGATGCTCGCCCGGAACGCATCGACCTCGGCTCGCCAGTGATTCCTCGCCTCGACCCACCCGGAGTAGTCGAGCTTCAAGAGGTGCTCGATGACGTTTTCGACATAGCTCTCAACCGCGTGCAGCTCGGATTTGCCCAGGTCCTCGACCTCCTCGGCCAGATGCTCGACGTCGAGGCGGTTGTCGCCCTTGAAGTGCGTGCGCAACGCCTGCGCCTGCTGCTGCGTCCAGGCGTAGAAATCCTCGTCGTAGAGCTCGGCCGCCTTGGTTGCCATGGGCGTTTTCAGAGAAGCATCGAGAGCGGTTCTTCGACGTAGCGCTTGAACGCCGAAAGGAGCTGGGCGCCGGTCGCGCCGTCGACCAGGCGGTGATCGGCCGACAGGGTCGCGGTCATCATCGTCGCGGTCGCGAGCGCGCCGTCCTTGACCACCGGCCGCTGCTCCCCGGCGCCGACCGCCAGGATCCCGGCCTGCGGCGGGTTGATCACCGCGGCGAACTCGCGGATGCCGTACATGCCCAGATTGGAGATCGAGAAGCTGCCGCCCTGGTACTCCTCCGGCTTCAGCTTCATGCCGCCGGGATCGCGGGCGCGCGCCGCCAGATCGCGCATCTCCTTCGAGATGGCGGCAAGCCCCTTCTGATCGGCCTCGCGAACGACCGGCGTGACCAGGCCGTCGGCGATCGCCACCGCGACACCGATGTCGACGTCTCGGTATTGGTACAGCTTGTCGCCGCCCCAGGCGCGGTTCGCCGCCGGCACCTTGCGCAGCGCGAGCGCCAGCGCCTTGATCAGGAAATCGTTGACCGACAGCTTGTAGTCGGCGCCCTTCCGCGCATTGAGCTCCCGGCGCAACTTCAACAGCGCATCCAGCTCGCACTCGAGCGTCAGGTAATAGTGGGGGATGCTCTGCTTGGACTCGGTGAGCCGCCGCGCGATCACCTTGCGCATGTTGGAGAGCTTGATCTCCTCGTGCGGTTCGGCGGGCGGCCGGATCGGCGGCACCGGCGGCGCGGCGCCGGGTGCTTCCGCGGGCCGCGGCTGCTCGGCAGGGCGCGCCTTCTCCGGGGCGCCCGACTGGATCGCGCGCTCGATGTCGACCTTGATGATCCGGCCATGCGGCCCGCTGCCCTCGAGCCCTCCGAGGTCGATCCCGGCCTGCTCGGCCATGCGCTTGGCGAGCGGGCTCGCGAAGATTCGCTCGCCGCGCTCGGCGCCGTTGCCGTCCTTGCGGGCCCGCGGTGCCGGCTTCGCGTCAGGAGCCGGCGCCGGCTCTTCGGCAGCGGCCGGTGTGGCTTCCGCCTCGCCGGACGCGGCTGGCTTCGGCTCGGGAGCGGCCCGCGGCGTCTCCCCGTCCGATGGCTTGAAGTCCTCGAGCGCGGCGGCGTCCTCGCCTTCTTCCAGAAGCAGCGCGATCGGCGCGTTGACCGCCACGCCTTCCGTGCCGTCGGCGACCAGGATCTTCCCGAGCGTCCCCTCCTCGATCGCTTCCACCTCCATGGTCGCCTTGTCGGTTTCGATCTCGGCGATGACGTCGCCGGGGACCACCTGATCGCCTTCCTTCTTCAACCACCTGGCAAGGTTGCCTTCGGTCATGGTCGGCGACAACGCCGGCATGCGGATCTCGATCGGCAAATGACGCCTCCCTCACAAGTTGCTTGCTTCAGACGTAGCACACCGCCTTGGCGGCGCGGATCACGTCGTCGGTCTGCGGCAGAGCCATGCGCTCGAGGTTGGCGGCATACGGCATGGGCACGTCCTTGCCCGTGACCCGATGCACCGGCGCATCCAGATGGTCGAAGGCGTGCTCCATCATCACCGCCGCCAGCTCCGCGCCCATCCCGAAGCGCGGCCAGCCCTCCTCCACGGACACCAGCCGGTTGGTCTTCTTGACCGACTCGACGACGGTCGCGACATCGAGCGGCCGGATCGTGCGCAGGTCGATGACCTCGGCCTGGATGCCTTCCTCCGCCAGCGCCTGGGCCGCCTGGAGCGCCCGCTCGACCATGAGCGAGAAGGTGACGATCGTGACGTCGGAGCCGGGGCGCAGGACCTTCGCCCGCCCGATCGGCAGGACGAAGTCGTCGAGCTTGGGCACCTCGAAGCTATGCCCATAGAGGATCTCGTTCTCCAGAAACACCACCGGGTTGGGATCGCGGATCGCCGCCTTGAGCAGGCCCTTGGCGTCGGCGGCCGAATAGGGCGCGATCACCTTGAGCCCGGGGCAGTGGGCGTACCAGGTGCTGTAGTCCTGGCTGTGTTGGGCGGCGACCCGGGCGGCGGCGCCGTTGGGGCCGCGAAACACCATGGGACAGCCGAGCGCGCCGCCGGCCATGTACAGGGTCTTGGCGGCCGAGTTGATGATGTGGTCGATCGCCTGCATGGCGAAGTTCCAGGTCATGAACTCGACGATCGGTCGTAGCCCCGCGAACGCCGCGCCCACCCCGAGACCGGCGAAGCCGTACTCGGTGATCGGGGTGTCGATCACGCGCCTGGCGCCGAACTCGTCGAGCAGGCCCTGGCTCACCTTGTAGGCGCCTTGATACTCGGCGACCTCCTCGCCCATCAGGAAGACGTCCGGGTCGCGCCGCATCTCCTCGGCCATGGCGTCGCGCAGCGCCTCGCGCACGGTCTGCTTGATCATCTCGGTGCCTTCGGGCACCTCGGGATCCGCCGCAGGCGACGGGATCAGCTCGAGGGGCGCCGCGGTCGGAAACGCCGCGCCACCGTTGCCGCGCGCCCGGCGCTTTTGCCGGTCCTCACCATTGGTCTCTTTGGCTGCTGGCCGCGGTTCCTCCTCCTTGGGCGAGGGCTGCGCCGCCGCCGCGCCTTCGAGCGCCGCTGCATCCTCACCTTCGGCGAGCAGGAGGGCGATCGGCGCGTTCACCGCCACCCCCTCGGTGCCCTCGGCGACCAGGATCTTGCCGAGCGTGCCCTCATCGATCGCCTCGACCTCCATCGTCGCCTTGTCGGTCTCGATCTCCGCGATCACGTCCCCCGCGGCGACCGTATCGCCTTCCTTCTTCAGCCACTTGACGAGGTTGCCCTCGGTCATGGTCGGCGACAGGGCGGGCATCAGAACCTGGGTCGGCATGGGTGGCGCTCCGACTAACCGCTCAGATCAGGCGTCGAGGTACACGTCGGTGTACAGCTCCTCCGGATCCGGCTCCGGACTGTCCTGGGCGAAGCTCGCGGCTTCGTTGACCACGGCGCGGATGTCCTTGTCGATCGCCTTGAAGGTGTCCTCGTCGGCGACGCCCTCGTCGAGCATCAGCTTGCGCAGGCGATCGATCGGGTCGCGCTCGGTGCGCACGCCCTGGACCTCCTCGCGCGTGCGGTACTTGGCCGGATCGGACATCGAGTGGCCACGGTAGCGGTAGGTCAGCGCCTCGAGAATGCAGGGGCCCTTGTCGCGGGCATGGGCGACGGCCTCGTCGCCCGCCTCGCGCACGGCCAGCACGTCCATGCCGTCGACCTGCTCGCCCGGAATCCCGTAAGCTTCGCCACGCCGGTACAGCTCGGTGCCCGCCGCGGCGCGCTCGATCGAGGTACCCATGCCGTACTTGTTGTTCTCGATGATATAGACGACCGGAAGGTTCCACAGAGCTGCCATGTTGAACGATTCGTACACCTGGCCCTGATTGGTCGCGCCGTCGCCGAAATAGCACAGGCAGACGCCGCCATCGTCGCGGTACTTGTGCGCGAACGCGAGGCCGGTGCCGAGCGGTACGCAGGCCCCGACGATCCCATGGCCGCCGTAGAACTTCTTGTCCCGGGCGAACATGTGCATCGATCCGCCCTTGCCCTTGGAATAGCCCGTAGCCCGGCCGGTGAGCTCGGCCATGACGCGCCGCGGATCCATGCCGGTCGCCAGCATGTGGCCATGGTCGCGGTAGGCGGTGATCACCGAATCGCCTTCCTTGATCGCATGCTGCATGCCGACGGCGACCGCCTCCTGACCGATGTAGAGATGGCAGAAGCCGCCGATCAGGCCCATGCCATACATCTGTCCCGCCTTTTCCTCGAAGCGCCGGATCAACAGCATGTCCCGATAGTAGCCGATCAACTGCTCGCGGTCGTAGGCGGCCGTCCGCTTGTCGGCTACGTCACCCTCGTCGGCGACCGCTGCGATCCCGCGCTGCGCGCTGGCCATGATCAACCTCCCGCTGTGGGCCGGACGCGACGCGACCATGGTCGGTGGCCGCAAGCCGCTGTCCGTCTAACACCATCGCCGGCTGCTGTTGGGCCTCGCCCGGGCAAAGCTGCCATGCGCGACGACCTCGGGCGCGGCGCCACTATTCCGTCCCTTCCTCGTCCAGCAAGATGATCACGTCGAGCGGCTCGACAAGACTGAGATTGCGGCGCGCCAGCTCGTCGATCAGGTCGGGATCCAGCGAGGAGGCACGCAGCCTGCCCACCTTGTGCTCGAGGTCGCGGCGCTCGGCGCGCAGATCCGCGAGCTCCTGCTCGGTCGCCTCGAGCTGCCGATTGAGCTCCTGCCAGGCGAGCAGGCCGCGGCTGCCGCTCAGCGCATGATAGCCGAAGTAGATCGCGAGGCCGTACGCGAACAGCGCCAGCCAATGCCGCCGCTCGAGGCGACGGAGCTGACCGATCAGACGATCCAGCAGCGCCATGATCAGCGCTCGAGGGCGCCCGCGCCGGCGAACCGCGCAGCGGGGCCGAGCTCCTCCTCGATCCGGAGCAGCTGATTGTACTTGGCCATGCGGTCGGAGCGCGACATCGAGCCGGTCTTGATCTGGCCGCAGTTGGTGGCCACGGCCAGATCGGCGATGGTGCTGTCCTCGGTCTCGCCGGAGCGATGCGACATGACGCAGCGATAGCCGGCGCGCTGCGCCAGCTCGACCGCCTCGAGGGTCTCGCTGAGCGAGCCGATCTGATTGACCTTGACCAGAAGCGCGTTGGCGACGCCGCGTCTGATCCCTTCGGCGAGGATGCCCGGGTTGGTGACGAAGAGGTCGTCGCCGACCAGCTGCACCCGCTCGCCGAGCGCCTCGGTTAGCGCGCGCCAGCCGTCCCAGTCGTCCTCGGCCATGCCGTCCTCGATCGAGCGGATCGGATAGCGCGCGCACAGATCCTCGTAAAAGCGCACCATACCGTCGGCATCCAGGGTCTTGCCCTCGCCCGCCAGCTGATAACGGCCGTCCTGATGGAACTCGCTCGAGGCCGGATCCAGGGCGAAGACCACCTGCGCGCCGAGCGTGTAGCCGGCGGCCTCCACCGCGTTGCCCATGAAGCCGAGCGCCTCGTCGGCACTGCGGAGGTTGGGGGCGAAGCCGCCCTCGTCGCCGACGTTGGTGTCGTGGCCGGCGTCCTTGAGGCCTCGCTTGAGCGCGTGAAAGATCTCGGCGCCCATGCGCAGCGCTTCGGCGAACGACGGCGCGCCCACCGGCATGATCATGAACTCCTGGAGGTCGATCGGGTTGTCGGCATGCACGCCGCCATTGATCACGTTCATCATCGGCGTCGGCAGGGTGCGCGCCGCGACGCCGCCGACGTAGCGGTAGAGCGGCAGCCCGAGCTGCGCCGCCGCCGCCTTCGCGATCGCCAGGCTGACGCCGAGGATCGCATTGGCGCCGAGCCGGCCCTTGGTGTCGGTGCCGTCGAGCTCGATCATGGCCTGATCGAGCAGCGCCTGCTCGATCGCATCCCGCCCGAGCAGCGCCTCGCACAGCTCGCCGTTCACCGCCTCGACCGCGCGCGTCACGCCCTTGCCGCCGTAGCGGGCCGGGTCGCCGTCGCGCAGCTCGATCGCCTCCCGGG
>JBOHKK010000143.1:0-14433 GCA_050729115.1 Geminicoccaceae bacterium
GCCGAGGGCAGCGCCGCGTGACCCGGGTCGGCGGCCGGCACAGGGGCGCGCCGGATGGTCGGACGCGGCGGCGTGCCTCGGGCATCCGCCAGGCCCACGAACTGCACCCGCACCGGCGCGAGCCCATGCTGCTCGAACCCGAGCTGGCGCGCCGCTTCCTGCGACAGATCGATGATCCGATCGCCGATGAACGGTCCCCGGTCGTTGACCCGGATGACCATCTCGCGCCGGTTGTCGAGGTTGGTGACCCGCACCAGGCTCGGCAGCGGTAGCGTCGGATGCGCAGCGGTCACCACGTCCAGGTCGAAGATCTCGCCGTTGGCCGTGGCCCGACCGTGGAACGGCTCGCCGTACCACGAAGCGATGCCGATCCGATCGTAGTCGGGATCGTATTCCGGATAGTACCAGCGCCCCTGGATCTGGTAAGGCTGGCCGAGCTTGTACGTGCCCTGCAGCGGGGGCGACGAGCTGCAGCCCGCGACTGCGATCAGCACGAGCCCGAGCATCACGATCGATCGGACCATCCTTGCGCCCCCGTCGTCGACCAAGATGCCGGGTGATCGCAGCCCGCGGGCCATCAGCCGACACTGATCAGATCGGCCAACTCGCCAACGGTCAGCGCAAAATAGGTCGATCGGTTCCACGCCATCAAGACGCGAAAATTGGGATACACCAGGTAGGCTGGACCTTCGCCGTCGTCCATCTGCAGCAGGGCGGCATCGAGGGCGACCATGGGGAGGTCCAGACCATTGCTGCGCCGGATTCCCAGCGCCTGCCACTCCGGCAGGGGCCGCACGATCTCCAGTCCGGCCGCGACCGCAGGCAGCTGCTCCGGCAGCCGCACCTGCCGGCCCCAGGTGTAGCGGTCGTTCCACCCCGCCTTGGCCAGATAGTTGGCGATCGATGCGAAAATGTCGGCCGGCGTGCCCCAGATGTCGCGTCGACCGTCGCGGTCGTAGTCGACCGCATACGCGAGATAGCTCGACGGCATGAACTGGCTCTGGCCCATGGCCCCGGCCCAGGACCCCATCATCGCTGCCGGCTTGATGTCGCCATTGTCGACGATGCGCAGCGCCTGCAGCAGCTCCTTGCGGAAGAACGCCGCGCGCCGGCCGTCGTACGCGAGCGTGGCCAAGGCGCCGATCACTGAATAATCGCCCACGAAGCTCCCGTAGCTGCTCTCGATCCCCCATAGCGCCACGATGAAGCGGGGCTGCACGCCGTAGTCGGCGGCCACCCGATCGAGCAAGGCCCGATGCTCGCGCAGCAGCGCGCGGCCGCGCTCGATCCGGGTCTCGGACAGCACGCGCCGATTGTAGTCGCGAAAGGTCAGGCGCCCCTCGGGCTGGCGCCGGTCCAGCTCGATCACCCGCGGGACCGGCGCCAGCCCGTCCAGCGCCTGATCCAGCGTGGCGGCGCCGATCCCCTCGGCGGCGGCGTGCTGACGAAAAGCCGCGAGCCACTGCTCGAAGTCGTCCGAGCCCGCCGCTGCCGGCGACCCGGAGACGACCACGGCCAACCCGAGCGCGGCGCTCAACCGCCGGACAGAGTAACTCGCTAGACGCGCGACGATGGTCTGGGCTCCCGTCGCGAATGCGCCAAATGCGCGACCAACTGGAGGTAGCATAATCCAGTCATTCGTCACCGAACAAGTGGTCTTTCGCCGCGCCGCTCGCGCACCGACCCCGTCATGCCGCACGATAGCCCCACTGGATCACCTTCCCGAGAAGGCGCGCCCGATCGATCGGCTTGCTGATGTAGTCGTCCATGCCGGCCTCGAAGCAGCGCCGGTCGTCGCCCTGCATGGCATTCGCGGTGATCGCGATCACCGGAACCGCAGCCTGCTCGGTCGCGAGCGCGCGAATCCTGCGGGTCGCCTCCAGGCCGTCGACCCCTGGCATCTGCACGTCCATGAGCACGAGGTCGTAGGCCTTGCCGCGCACCGCCTCGATCGCCTCGGCGCCGTCGTTGACCACATCGATCTGATGGCCGGCCTTCTCCAGCATCAGCACCGCGATCCGACAGTTCACTGGATTGTCGTCGGCCAGCAGAATGCGCAGCGGCGCCGGCTTACGCTCCGAGATGCTGTGCACGGTGATCAGCCCGCTGGCGCCGGCGGACCCGTCCGCGACGCCACCCTGAGCGCGCAGTTGACGCAGACAGTCGAGCAGCATGGCGGCGGTGACCGGCTTGGGCAGATAGGCGGCAAAGCCGATCTGGCTCACGCGCGCGGCATCGCCCCGCAGTCCGGACGAGGTCACCATCACCAGCTGGGTGCCGCAAAGGGCCGGGTCCGCCTTGATCCGCCGCCCCAGCTCCTCACCCCCTATGTCGGGAACGGAGCGGTCGACCAGCGCGACGTCGTACGCGCGGCCGCCCTGGCGCGCGCCGCGAAGGCTCGCCAGGGCCTCGTCCTCGGAGGCGACCAGCATGGTCTCGAGCCCCCAGTTGGCGGCATGCTGCTGCATCAGCGTACCGGTCGTCGAATTGGGATCGACGATCAACAGACGGGTACCTGCAATGCCGACCGCAGACGGCACCTGGGCCGCCCGGCCCTCCACCCCCTTGGCCAGGGTCAGGCGGAGATCGAACGCGGTGCCCACGCCCGGCCGACTGGCCAGCGCGATGGCGCCACCCATCAGGGCCACCAGGCGCCGGCAGATGCTGAGGCCGAGCCCGCTGCCGCCATAGAGTCGCGGGACCGAAGGATCCGCCTGGGCGTACGGGGTGAACAAGCGATCCTGCAGATGCTCGGGGATCCCCACGCCGGTGTCGCGCACGGTGATGCCGATCTCCGCCCGGTCGCCCTGGTCGGCCACGACCCCGACCACGAGCGCGACCTCGCCCTCGGCGGTGAACTTCACGGCGTTGCCGAGGAGATTCAGCAGAATCTGACGAAGCCGGCCGGGATCGCCCTGCAGCATCCGCGGCACCTCCGGCGCCACCTCCAGGACCAGTGCCAGGCCCTTGTGCCGGGCGCGGGGCTCGATCATCCTGATGACCTTCTCGAGCAGCGTGCGCAGGTCGAAATCGACGCAGTCGAGCTCGAGGCGGCCGGCCTCCATGCGCGACAGATCCAGGATGTCGTTGATGATGGTCAAGAGCGCCTGACCCGCATCGTGCACGGCGTCCACGTGACCGCGCTGCTCGTCGCTGAGCGGCGTCTCGAGCAACAGCCGGCTCATGCCGATGACCGCGTTCATCGGCTCGCGGATCTCGTGGCTCATCGTCGCGAGGAACAGGGCCTTGGCCTCGTCGGCGCGTCGCGCCGCCGCGCATTCCTCACGCGCGATCGCCAGCTCCCGCTGCAGAGCCCGAAGGCTCGCCTCCGGCCGGTCGGCCTTGGTCCGTCTCGGCCTGCCGGCCGCATCAGCGCGATGACGCGACATCTCCGCCTGCTTTCCAACCCAGCACGTCGTCGGGTTTGCGGCTGTTCCCTTAATACTTCGTAAAGCAAGCGCGAAAAGAGAATTTCTCACCCGGGCTTCCCGCATGAGTTAATGCGGGCCGATGCGCACCGAGACCGTGGCGTCGGTTGACTTTAGGCTCTTTTTCCTATATGACTTACCCTGACGCCCTGGCCCTCCCTCGTCCCGCTCCCCGCCCGGCCTGGGACCACCGGAGACAACTCCCATGAGCAAGGAACCGGAGCCACGCGCTCGCGGGCGCGCGGCGCGGCGCGTCATCGACTGGCATCAAGCTGCGGAACTCCTCGCCCGAGGCCTGACGATCGCCGTCGTGGCGGAGCGCGTCGGCTGCGCGCGCGCCACCCTCGCGCGCAAGCGCCGGCACGATCCCGCCTTTCAGAGCTGGCCGGCCCGCTGTCGCGACGCTCAGCCGGAGCAGGAGGGTTCCGCGCTGGCCGATCTGCGCGACAAGGTGCATCGGGCGATCGAGACCCAGGTGCGCGCCGGCAACGTCCGGGTGGTCCTGTGGCTCGCCGACCGCCTGAAGCTGGTGACCTTGCCGAGCGAACGCACGCCGGACCAGGAGCTGCGTGCGCTCCTGCAAGGCCTCACCACCGAGGAGCTCAGGGAATTCGAGGCCCTGAGCGACGAATCCTGAGGCGACCGCGGCCGCTCGGTGCCGCCGTCGCCGGCCCTGCCCGCTCACTTCTCCAGGATCAGATCCAGGCCTTCCGGGAAGTACACGGTGACGCCATTGTCGAACGTGACGTAGTTGAATCCGGAGACGTCCTCGCCGCCGGCGGTGACGTGGCTGTGAGCCTGACCGCCGGCCACCACGACCGAGTCGGTATGGAGCGCCAGGGTCCGAAATCCGGAATCGTTGAAGATCACCACCTCGCCGTTGGTGTCGCTGACGAAATCCGCCAGCGCCAGCTCGACCTCTACGGCGCCCACGCTCGGGGCCTCAGCCCCAACCGCCCGCTGGTCCCCCTGCGCGAGGTCGATCACTGCTTGGGGCAGCTGAGAGCGGGCGCCCGATGGCTTGGAGTGGTGACCGACCATCCCGGCGACATGCTGTTGAACCAACGTCTCAAGCCTAACTAACCCACAAAGATCGGCAATGACAAGGCGATGCCGCCTAGTGATCGTCTGGCACAGGACTTCATATTAGTCGCTCAACCCTCTGTTTTGTCGGCCATTCGTCCGAATCCGGCCCGCGGGTCGTCGGCGCGTCTCCCGGTATGCTTAACGGACGTTGCTGCCAGCGGGTCGGATTCATTGCCCCGATGGCCCGCCGACTCGTGCCTCGCCGCGGCCTCGGCACCCCCACTCACAACGGTTCCTTAAAGCCCAGGGCTTAGTCTCTCCGGCGTTCGGCAGGAGACGGCCAGAACCAAGGGTCGCTGCCGGACGATGCCTCGGTCAGCCGCGCTGCGGCGCAGCGCGCAAGGGACAACGCCTCATGCCCTGGTGGCAGCCAGCGCGCCGCGCAAGGGTCGCGGTGGCATCGATGATTCTTGCGGGCACGTGCGCGCCATGCGGCGCCTTCGGCGCGGAGGTCGATCTCGTGCAATGGTTCACCGAGGCCGCAGCCCCCGCCCTTCGAGCCGCCGCCCCCACGAACGACCCGGCGCTGGCCGGACGCGAGGCGCTCAATCGCGGCCTGTCCGGCGCGTTCACGCAGCTGCGACGGGTCGGCCCGACGTGGCTGCAAAGCGTCCGCGTCGACGTCAGCTTCGATCCGATCTTCCAGCCGAGATATGCCCTCTTCGCGACCCGGCCGCTGCTTCGAACCCTCGACCGCGATGCCTCGATCGATCTTTACGGCCGGGTCGGGCACGACACCGCGGGACGCAGCGGCGGCCATCTCGGCTTCCGCTATCGCGGACGTATCCAGGGCCAGGACGTGACACTAGGTCTGCAAGGGGGCGTCGAGAACAACTGGCTGCAAGACGTCGAGCGTTACACGGTCGGCGCCGAGCTGGGCCTGAGCCTGATCGAGGTGCGCGCCAGCGTGTTCGACGATGTCCCGCAGCACCCCGCTACCCGGCGGATCGCCGCGCGGCGGCTCGACGGCTACGATTTGGCGATCCAAGCCCGCATTCCGTACCTGCCCCGGGCCGCGCTCGAGGCGCACCGGTTCTGGCAGATCGAGGCGAATGGCGAGACCGCGAGCACACGCGACCGCCTCAGCCTGCGGCTCGCGCCCCTGGCGATCGAGGCCGGCACCGAGAGCGCGGCCGAGCTTCGATCCTGGTTCGCGCAGCTGCGCTGGCGGATCGAGCTCGGCAGCTGATCTCTCGGTGCGACCTCATTCGGATGGCGTGGTCAGCCACGGCGGATGGACGAACGCCGCGGCGTGCACCGCCGGCGTATAGCAGCGCAGCCCGGGGGGCACCGGCTGTGCCCCGAGCTGCTCGGCCGAGAGGATGCGCTTGCCCTCATCATCGCAGCCCCAGGCGAACGCGAACGGCCCCCCCAGGTATGCCGGCACCGAGCTCAGGATGAAGCTCGTGTCGCGAAACACGCCGCCGAGCCGGGCGAGGCAGGCGTCCAGCCGCGCGCGCTCCATGAACGGGTTGCCGCTTTGCGCCACGAGGATGCCGCCCGGCCGCAGCCGCGCCCGACAGTGGGC
This sequence comes from Geminicoccaceae bacterium, assembly GCA_050729115.1. Classification (GTDB taxonomy): domain Bacteria; phylum Pseudomonadota; class Alphaproteobacteria; order Geminicoccales; family Geminicoccaceae; genus JBKPNX01. Next base: position 6,043 of record JBOHKK010000143.1, read on the forward strand.
GTAGAAAGCTTCGGTGAACAGCACCTCGCCCGGGCCGAAGGGATCGGTCGAGTCGACGATGATCACGTCGAATTGCCGATCGGCGTCGGCAACGAAGCGCACGCCGTCGCCGATGATCAGCTCGGTACGCGGATCGTCGAACGCGCCGCGACTGATGCCAGGCAGGTACCTCCTCGCGAGCTCGACCACGCCGGGATCGAGCTCGACCATGGTGGCGCGGGCGACGCCCTGGTGCTTCAGGACCTCCTCCAGCGTGCCGCCATCGCCGCCGCCGATGATCAGAACGCCCTGCGCCGCGCCGTGCGCCATGATCGCCATGTGGCTGATCGTCTCGTGATAGATGAACTCGTCGCGCTCGGTGGTCTGCACGATGCCATCCAGCACGAGGACGCGGCCCAGGATGGGCGACTCGAACACGACCGCCTCCTGATACTCGGTGCGACCGCGGTAGACGAACGCCTCGACCTGGAACCGCTGGCGCCAATGCGGGTGATAGGCTTCCTCGTACCACGCGGTCATCACAGCACGCCGCGCAGCTGCTCAAAGATCGCGATCCGGCGCGCCTTGAACGCGTGTCTGAGGATCGGCACGACCTTGTGCGGCTCGGCGGCGCCGCACATGAACGCGTCGATCGCGGCGTAGCTGCGCTCGGGCCAAGTGTGGATCGAGATGTGCGATTCCGCCAGCACCGCGACGCCCGAGACGCCGCCCGACCCGAACGCGTGCAGGTGCAGATGCAGCAGGGTCGCGCCGGCCGCCTGCACGGCGCGCCGCAGCGCCAGCTCGATCACCCCGATGTCGTCGAAGTGCTCGCCGTCCCACAGATCGATGATCAGGTGGCTGCCGGCGTAGCGCAGACCGTTGCGTTCGACGAAGTGATCGTCGTGACCATGATCGCCGCTCGCGACCGACTTACCCGCTTGGACCTCCACCTCGGCTCGGGCGCTGCTCGCCTCCGCTTCGGTGTTCACCCCAATTTGGGCAAGAGAGTGGTGTGCCATCGCTCTCCCCCACAAACCAGCAATGAACCCGAAGTTAAGAACTGTGCGATGTGTGCCCTGGCGCCCTGGATTGCAAGGCCGAATTGCGAGCCGCCCCCGCCCGAGGGGGTCGACCGCGGTGCGCGCGGGGATGGCCGACGCCGCGCCCGGCGCGGCTCGTCCGGCTCGCAACCATCGAGCCTTGACGCCCCCCTGCTTCGCGCCCTAGAGGGAGAATTCGGAGCCGTTTCTTCCTGAGGAAGAACCCATGGCGCTCAACATCAAAGATCCGGAGGCCGATCAGCTGGCTCGCCGGCTGGCGACACTGACCGGCGAGAGCATCACCGTCGCCGTCAAGACCGCCGTGCGCGAGCGGATCGAGCGCGAGGAGCGCGAGCGCGCCAAGGCCTCGGTGGAGGAGCTGATGGCGATCGCGAGGCGGATTGCATCACGGATCGATCGCGACGGCCGGACACCCGACGAGATCATCGGTTACGACGAGCGCGGCCTGCCCCGATGATGGTCGTGGATGCTTCGGAATTGCCACCATGCTGTTGCTGGAGTCGGAGATCAAATCGGCCCCGATTGCCTGACGGTAAAGTCGTGCAGATTGACGGCTCCCCCAGGGACCATGAGGGCTCCGGTTGCAGGATTCATGATTCAAGCCCGACATCACGAGGAACCACATATCTGATCATCCGACAAAAGGCTGATACGGCATGCAACACAAACAGCTGATGCTCCCTATATGAGTCCACCATAACATAGATCGCGAGTAGAAAGAAAATCCATCGCCTTCTAGTATCAAAAAAGCCCTGACCCACTTTGCACTCGGCTATGCCAGCATCCACTGCGTAAAGGAGGCTGTGGCGCATACCCGCCAACTCCTTAATGTGCTCCTCCATTTTTTTAATATTTTTACGCTCACAGAACTGCTTAAACTCGTCTTCGAAGTAATATTCTAACCCATCCCGCTTCATACTGAAGTGCAGCGGGGGAATCGGCTTGAATCGACCATCCAGTCCATAGGGCTTGCCTGAGAAGGAAGTGCTTACGTAACCGTCTCCCTCTGTGAAATCCAAACGTAAGTCCAATTCCTGGACTAGATGGATTGTTTGGAAAAAATCGCCAAGCATGCGGAGAAATACGCCAAGAGCTAGCTTGTGCATATGACTCTTGAGATTGATCTGTTGGTGTCCATCGTATTTTTTTCTCTTGATGCTGTAAAATATAGCGGCTGCTGCCTCCTCTTCAGCCGTAATAATTCGAAGCACAGCCATCTCAAGGTCACTGTCCCGCGTTCTCCAGGCGGCATTCACATGCCGCACGGCACTCCGCGCCGCCTGCTTACCAAAACCAGGGCGGCCCTTTAAGGCCTCGATGATGATCGCCTCATAACGAAGAAGCGACAGGTTCTCTGTCGGGAAGCGGCCTCGCTCTGGCTGATCATTCATCTGGCTTTGGTTACAGCTCGGCGTAGCTCCGCACCTCGGCCTTGGCGCCGGGGTGGGTGACCGCGCCCTTCTCGGCCGGGCCGACCGTCTGGGCGTACTTCCACAAAGTGCCCGAGCCGTACATGGTCGGGCGCGGCTGCCAGCCCTGGCGGCGCCGATCGAGATCGTCTGCCGCGACCTCGACCTCGAGGGTGCCCCCCTCGGCGTCGATCGCGATCACGTCGCCGTCCCGAAGCAGGCCGATCGGGCCACCGACCGCGGCTTCCGGCCCGACGTGGCCGATGCAGAAGCCGCGGGTCGCGCCCGAGAACCGGCCATCGGTGATCAGCGCCACCTTGTCGCCCATCCCTTGGCCGTAGAGCGCGGAGGTCACGCCCAGCATCTCGCGCATGCCGGGCCCGCCCTTGGGCCCCTCGTAGCGGATCACCAGCACCTCGCCCTCGTCATAGCGGCGTTCCTGGACCGCCGCCATGGCATCTTCCTCGGTATCGAAGCAGCGCGCCGGGCCGCGGAATCTCAGGTTCTTGAGCCCCGCCACCTTGACGATCCCGCCCTCGGGCGCGAGCGAGCCTTTGAGCCCGACCACGCCCCCCCAGGAGGTGATCGGGTCGGACGTCGGCCGGATCACCGGCTGATCCGGGTCGAAGGTCACGGCCGCCAGGTTCTCGGCGATGGTCCTGCCGGTCACGGTCAGGCAATCGCCATGCAGATGGCCGCCATCGAGCAACGCCTTCATCAGCATCGGCACGCCGCCGACGTCGTGCAGATCACGCATGACGTAGCGGCCGGCGGGCTTGAGGTCGGCGATGTACGGGGTCCTCCGGAAGATCGCGCAGACGTCGTGCAGGTCGAAGTCGATCCCGGCCTCGTGCGCGATCGCCGGCAGGTGCAGCCCGCCGTTGGTCGAGCCGCCCGAGGCGGCGACCACGACTGCAGCGTTCTCGAGCGCCTTGCGGGTGACGATGTCGCGCGGCCGGATGCCCTGCTCGAGCAGGGCCATCACCGCCTGGCCCGAGGCCTCGGCCCACTGGTCGCGGGTCTCGTAGGGTGCCGGCGTGCCGGCCGAGCCGGGCAGCGCGAGCCCGATCGCCTCGGACACGCAGGCCATGGTGTTGGCGGTGAACTGGCCGCCGCAGGCGCCGGCCGACGGGCAGGCCGCCTCCTCGAGCGCGTGTAGCTCGTCGTCGCTGATCTGCCCGACCGCATGCTGGCCGACCGCCTCGAACACGTCCTGCACGGTGACGTCCTGGCCGCGGAACCGGCCGGGCAGGATGCTGCCGCCGTACATGAACACCGAGGGCACGTTCAGGCGGACCATCGCCATCATCAGGCCCGGCAGGGACTTGTCGCAGCCGGCGAGGCCGACCAGGGCGTCGTAGGCGTGGCCGCGCACGGTCAGCTCGGTCGAGTCGGCGATCACCTCGCGCGAGACCAGCGAGCTCTTCATGCCCTGATGGCCCATGGCGATGCCGTCGGTCACCGTGATCGTGGTGAACTCGCGCGGCGTGCCGCCGGCCTTGGCGACGCCGCGCTTGACCACCTGGGCTTGGCGCGCCAGCGCGATGTTGCACGGGGCGGCTTCGTTCCAGGTGGTGACGACCCCGACGAACGGCGCCTCGATGTCCTGGCGCGTCAGGCCCATGGCGAAGTAATAGGAGCGATTGGGAGCGCGATCCGGACCCACGGTCGCGTGCCGGCTCGGCAGCTTGGATTTGTCGAAGACGGTGACGGTCGCCATGGCTCGGTGCACTCCCCTGCTTTCCTTCCGATCCGAAACAGCCCCGGGAAAATAGCCGGCGCCATCCCCGCTGGCTAGACGCCGCGCCTTCGGCCAAGCTCCCGCTCGCCCGCCTCCCGGCGAGCGCGGCATGCCAGTTGAACGACGCGCCGCGAACGGGCAAACTAAGGGGCTTCATGCCTTCGATCGGGCAGCCGATGTACCTGCTCAAGCGTTTCGAGGTCGGCGACGTCCTGTTCCGCCAGGGCGACCCGAGCGACCACGTGGTCCTGATCCGCTCCGGCTCGGTCGAGGTCATCCGCGAGATCGGCGCCGACTCGATCAGGCTCGGCAGCGCCAGGGAGGGCGAGTTTCTGGGCGAGATGGGGGTGCTCGAGGGGCGACCGCGCAGCGCCACGGTGGTGGCCGCCTCGGACCTCGAGGTGGAGCTGGTCGGCCGGCGGGGTTTTCTCGAGCGGGTCAGCGGCGACCCGCAGCTGGCGCACAAGCTTCTGCTCCGGATGAGCTCCCGATTGCGCGACGTCGAGGACATGCTGACGCGTCTTCATGTCGCCGCCGGGGCCGAGGCCCGCGAGCGCGAGGCCCGCGCCCACGACCTGCCGGCGATCGAGCTCACGGCGGTCACTTATGCGGCGAAGTTCTACGTCGGCGAGGCGCCGATCAGGATTGCCGCCCTGCCGTTCACCGTGGGGCGGGCGCGGGGCCGTCACGAGTCGGGGCCGGACGCCGGGCCGGACCTGGAGGTCCCCGAGCCCGAGCCGTTTCGCCTGTCGCGGCGCCACTTCTGCCTGCTCGCCGAAGATCACGACGTGCTCATCCGCGACCTCAGCAGCGAGCTCGGCACGATCGTCAACGAGGTGCCGCTCGGCCGGGATTTCGGGCAGGATGCGGTGCTCCTGCAGCGCGGCGCGAACCGCGTGGTCGCGGGCGGCGCCGGCTCGCCCTTCGAGTTCACCGTGGCTCTGGCGTGACCGGCAACCGGCTCCGGTCCGAGCTGAAGCTGCTGCCCGCGCGCCGCCGCTCATCGTCAACGTACCCATGAAAGATCCGTACCGAGTTCTCAACGTGCCGCGCAGCGCCGACCCGGCGCTGATCAAGCAGGCCTATCGCCGGCTCGCGAAGATCCTGCATCCCGACCGCAATCCGGGCAACCAACAGGCCGAGCAGCGCTTCAGAGAAGTCACCGAAGCCTACGATCTGCTGTCCGATCCGGCCAAGCGCAGGCGCTACGACCGGGGCGAGATCGATGCCCAGGGGCGGCCGCGACACCCCTTTCGCGGCTTCGAGTTCGCGGGCGACCCGCCGCGGCCGGAAGGCATCTTCGGCAAGATGTTCGGTGGCGCGTTCGGACGCGGCGCCGGCGGCGTCGCCGGTGAGCGCTTCGGGGACCGCGGCGGCGCGGCGTTCGACTTCGACGAGCTGCGCCGCCGGGCGGAGCGGACGGCAGGCGCCAGCGCCCGCGAGGCGCGCCGGCGCGGCGCCGATCGTCGCTACCGGCTCGAGGTCGACTTCGTGAGGGCGGCGCACGGCGGCAGGCAGCGTCTGGATCTGGGCCTGGGCCGCACGGTCGAGGTGAGCATCCCGGCCGGCGCGGCGCACGGCGACACCTTGCGACTGAAAGGTCAGGGCGAGGCGGGCGCGCTGGGCGGGATGCCGGGGGATGCCCTGGTCGAGATCGCGATCAGCCCGCACCCGGTGTTCACCCGCAAGGGCCACGACGTGCACGTCGAGCTGCCGATCAGCGTGCCGGAAGCCGTGCTGGGCGCGAGCGTCGCGGTGCCGACGATCGACGGTCCGGTCCGCATGACCGTGCCGGCGGGCAGCAACAGCGGGCGGACCCTGCGGCTCAAGGGCAGAGGGATCGACGCGCCGGACGGCGCCCGGGGCGACCAGTACGTGCGACTGCTCGTGGTGCTGCCCGAAGACCGGGATGCGGAACTCGAACGTTGGGCGAGACGGCGCAGCTACGAGGTCCGGCGCGAGCCCGGGCCGCAGTGAGATCGGCCGAGGCGGGCCCCCTCGGGAAGGCCGCGGCGCCGATTCGCTGGTCGGCGCGCCGCCTGGGCTCAGGCGTCAGGATGGTCTGGCGGGCGATCATGCATCTGATCGACGACGGCGGCATGACCTACGCGGGTCACATCGCGTTCATGACGCTGTTCTCGCTGTTTCCGTTCCTGATCTTTCTGTTCACCCTGGCCGCCGAGATCGGGCAGACGGACGCGGCGCGCGAGTTCGTCAACATGTCGCTCGCGGCCATGCCCCAGGAGGTTGCCGGGACGATCCGACCGGCGATCGACGAGGTCGTCTCGACCCGCCGTACCGGGCTCATGACGATCAGCATCGTGGCCGCCCTGTGGGCGGTCTCGTCGGGCATCGAGGCGCTGAGAGAAGCCCTGAACAAGGCCTACGGCGTCGAGGAGCCGCGCTCGATCTGGTTCTGCCGCCTGCAGAGCCTGGCCTTCACGATCATCTTCACGGTCAGCATCATCGTCGTCATGCTGGTGCTCGTGATCGGGCCGGTGGTCTGGTCCTACATCCAGCCCCTGCTCAAGGTGCCCTGGCAGTGGGGCTGGTTCTACGAGGCGCTGCGCTACATCATCGCGATCGGCCTTCTGTTTCTGGTGGTGGCGCTGCTCTATCGCTGGCTGCCCAGCCGCCACCTGCCACGCCGGGAAGTCCTGCCCGGCGCCGCGGTCACGGTGCTCCTGTGGCTGATCCTCGCCAGCCTGTTCTCGCTGTACTTGCAGAACCTCGGTCGCTTCAGCGTGACCTACGGCAGTCTCGGCGGCATCGTCATCACCCTGATGTTCTTCTACATCAGCGCGCTGATCTTCATCTTCGGCGCCGAGATCAACAGCGCGCGGCGACGGGCCGAGGCGGAGCGGCTGCGCGCCGAACGGGCCGCGCAGCGGGAGGCGAGCCCTGGCTAAAGCGCTCAACCCTCGCTAGTATGGCGGCACGTCGCGTCTGCTTAGCAGGAGTTCGCCGATGTCGGAAGCTCTGCCCCTGATGGCGGGCAAGAAGGGCCTGATCATGGGCATCGCCAACGAGCGCTCGCTCGCCTGGGGGATCGCCAGGGCGGTCGCCGCGCACGGCGCCGAGCTGGCCGTGACCTATCAAGGCGAGGCGTTCGAAAAGCGGGTGCGGCCGCTCGCGGAGCAGCTGCGCGCGCGCCTGGTCATGCCGGCCGACGTGAGCGACCCCGCGAGCCTGGACGCCCTGTTCGCGACCATGGCCGAGGACTGGCGGCGGCTCGACTTCGTGGTCCACGCGATCGCCTATTCCGACCGCGAGGAGCTCAAGGGCCGGTACCTGAGCACCAGCGCGGACAATTTCCAGCGCACCATGATGATCTCCTGCTACTCGTTCACCGATCTGTGCCGGCGCGCCGCGCCGCTGATGACCGAGGGCGGCAGTCTTTTGACCCTCACCTACGGCGGCGCCGAGCGGGTGATGCCGCACTACAACGTGATGGGCGTCGCCAAGGCCGCCCTCGAGGCGAGCGTCAAATACCTCGCGGTGGATCTCGGCGGCGAGGCCATCCGGGTGAACGCGATCTCCGCCGGACCGATCCGCACGCTGGCGGCATCGGGCATCGGCGACTTCCGCTACATTCTCAAGTGGAACGAGTACAACTCGCCGCTCAAGCGCAACACCACGATCGAGGACGTCGGCGGCGCGGCGTTGTATCTGCTGAGCGAGCTCGGCGCCGGCACCACCGGCGAGATCCTGCACGTCGACAGCGGCTACCACGTGGTCGGGATGAAGGCGGTCGACGCGCCGGACATCTCCGTGGTCTGATCCGCCCCTGGGCGCGGCGGTAGCGGAGATCCCGGATGATCAAGACGTTCGGACTGACGCACATCGCTCTCGCCGTGCATGACGTGGAGCGCGCGTTCCGGTTCTACCACGAGGTCTTCGGCATGGTCGCCGTCTACCGCGAGGCAGGCTTCATCCAGGCCCAGACGCCGGGCAGCCGGGACGTCCTGGTGCTCGAGGAGAAGGGCGCGCGCAGGGCCGGCTCCGGCGGCATCGCGCATTTCGGCTTTCGGCTGGTCGACCCGGGCGACATCGACGACGCGGTGCGCGCGGTCGAGGCGGCCGGCGGCCAGATCCTCACGCGCGGCGAGTTCTGCCCGGGCGAGCCGTACGTCTTCTGCCGCGATCTCGACGGCTACGAGGTCGAGATCTGGCACGAGCTTCCGACGCCGGTCGATCC
>JBOHKK010000144.1:0-14398 GCA_050729115.1 Geminicoccaceae bacterium
GGCCGAAGCGCTGCTCCACCAGCGCCGAGCCACGTCGGCTCTGGCGAACGAACGCCCGCCGGTCGGCATGGAGCTGGCGCACCCAGTCGCGCACTTCGTAGGGCTCGGCATAAATGGCGCCGTCGCCGAACAGCGGCTGGAAATGCGGCGGCAGGATGGCCACCGCACCGCTCGCCATCGCCTCGATGATCGTGCGCCCGAACGCCTCGACCCATTGGCTGTGGTGGAAATAGACGAAGAAATCCACCGTGCTCAGGAAGCGATCCGGTGGAATTGCGTTGAACGGCCAGACCTCCCAGTTGCGCGGATAGCCGCCCAAGAGCTCGCGCAGGAATGGCCCGCCGCCCAGGATGCGGACGATGAAGGCCGGATCGTCCGGGTAGGCCGCGAGCGTGCTTGCACGATCATCCGGCCATTTGAGCGGATCCGGCCGGCTGTGCCGACCGATCACCGGGCGGGCTTCGAGAGGTCCGGCGCGCGCTACCCGCCACGGACCAGGGTCGAGCACGCCGTGCCAGTCGAGGTGGAATAGCGGCGGCGGCTCGTCGAGCGCGGCGAATTGCGCGCGGACCGCCGGGCCGATCGGGGCCCAGAGCACCTCGCCGCCCAGCACCGCTTCGGCGTTCCGGTGGATGGCCGCGCAGTCGTAGCTGGGCTGACCCGCGCCGTCGAAGGGTGGATGGTGGACGATCAGCAGGCGCGCTTCGGCATCGACGCGCAACGCGCGGCGCGGCAGATGCGTGAACAGCGATGGGTGGTGAGCGAGGACGACGCGGGCGGCGATCGTCGTATCGGGATCGAGCAGATCGGCGATCCCCTCGTCGAGACAGCGCCGGATTTGCGGGTGGATGGGATGCGGATACTTCAGAACCGGCCCTTTGAGCTGGATCAGCCCAGCCCGATAACCAGCGGCGGCCTGAGCGCGCAGCTCCTCGGCCACCGCGGTCGAAGTGCCTCCGGGGAAGCGGAAGTCCCCGATGGCGACGACGTCGTAAGGAGTCCCGGAACGCCCAAGCCCCCCGCGGCGCGGCGAGGTGGTGGCGGGACGCGCGCCGTCAGTACTGGGATATCTCCTGCCCAAGGTGATCGACCATGCTCCTTGACACCATGCGCTACCCTATCATTTGACTAGGAGCTGAAAAGGCTGCTCTCGTGACGCCGTCTTCCTTTGCGAGGCGTGCAATGCAGGGCAGGAAGTCGCCGAGGGTCGCCCACTAGGCAAGCGGCGGGGGCGGTCCTCAAGGGGCACACGCAGGCATATTGGAGATGTCGGTTAGGCACCAAGAAGGAGTTGGAGCGACTGCTAAAGGGGCGGCCCGGTGGCCCCTCACCTCGCCAAGCGATCTCGAGGCGGCGATTGCATCGGTCGATGAGCAATTCGGCAGCCTGCCCTACATGACCACCAGACAGGCGCTGTCTCTCGGCGCGCTTATCAAGCAAGAAGGCCTCAGCAGCTTGCTTGAGCTCGGAACGTTCCACGGAAAGAGTACGGCTTATATGGCCGCAGTCTTGGAGGCGTTAGGGCAAGGTAAATTGGTAACGATTGACCGAGTCGATGTAGAGTCTAAGAATCCAAACGTGTACGAGATTCTGAAAAGATTGCAGTTAGCACATCGTGTACAAGTATATCTTGAGCCGAGGTCTCTTACTTGGCGATTGATGCGGCTAATCGAGGAACACGAAGGCCCGCCATTCGATTTTTGTTATTTCGACGGTGGCCATTCGTGGGACGTGACGGGGTACGCATTTTTCCTTGTTGACCGCCTGCTGAAGCCGGGGGGCTGGGTGATCTTTGACGATCTCGACTGGACGTATGAGCGGATGATCAAGCCCGGTGAGCCGCTTCCGGATTTTATGTCGCGTATCCCTGAGGTGGAGCGCAGGACCGCTCAGGTCCGTAAGGTGTGGGATTTGCTCGTTTGTCGCAGCACTGGCTACGAAAGGCATGAAGTTATCGGCAACTGGGGCGTAGCGCGCAAGCGGATCTCCTCAGCGTAATAGCCGGTCTTGTTGGTCGCTCGCTAGCTACAAAGACGTCAACGACGCCGAGCAACTTGTTCGCGACCCCACTGTGCGGGCAATCGTCGGACGGGAGGTGCTGGATCGGTTTGCCGCATCCGGCTCTCGCAGCCTTGCCTCGTGCGATGGAACGAAGGATGGTTGCCTTCCTCCTAGGTTCATGCGCGGGCGGGGTAGGGGAGGTAGCCGAGTACAGAGCGGCGGCAACACCACGACGGCTGCCCCGCAGGTATGGTCACATCCGCGGATCCGGGTTGCACCGACCGCATTGGGAGAACGCCGATGCACCGCAAGCCGAGCGCCCTGGTCCTTGCCCTGGCTTTGGCGGGCTGCATTCAAGGTCATTACAGCTCTCGGATGCCGGCCGGTTATCAGGGCCAATACGTCGCCGGGCGCGCCGCCCTCCAGGAGGGTGATGCCGAGCGCGGCGCCGAGCTTCTCGCGGCCGCGGCGCGCAGCGAGCACCCGTATGCTGAGATCGAATACGCCCGCGTGCTGGCCTCCGGCCAGGGGGTCGAGGAGGATCGGGCCGAGGCGATCCGGCTGCTCGAGTCCGCCTACGCGAAGTCGAGCGCCCGCAAGGCCGATGCCGCGTTCTACCTGGGCCGGCTGCTGATCGATGGTCAGCCGGCGCGGGCGCTTGAATTGTTGTCGTACGCTCGCGCAGGCGGCCGACAAGGTGCCGAGTACGAGATCGGCACCCTGCTCGCCGAGCGGGGCGACATGGCTGAGGCGGAGACATACTGGCGCGAGGCGGCAGCCGCCGGTCGCCTCGAGGCCCAGGAGAAGCTGGCCGGGCTGTACCACGATCGCGGCCAGGACGCGGAGGCGCAGGGCTACGGCGCGCAAGCCCTGGCCCAGTACCGCGCCCGGGCCGATCAGGGTGATGTCGGCGCCATGCGGCGGCTGGCGCGCGCCTATGACGAAGGGGTGCTGACCGGCGCCGACCCCGAGGCGCACTGGCAGTGGGTCGAGCGCGCGGCCGAAGCCGGCGACGTGGTCAGCCAGGGGGCCCTGGCGCGCGCCTATCTCGCGGGCGGCGACCGGCCGGTCGACGGCCCCCGCGGCCAGCATTGGGCTGAGCGTGCCATTGCTCAGGGGTACGCCCCGGCCAAGGCGTACCTCGGCCGGGCGCTCCTGCGTGGCGAGGCGCTGCCCACCGATCTCGGGCGCGCCGAGGCCCTGCTCAAGGAGGCAGCCGAAGCCGGCATCAGCGCGGCGCAGACCGATCTCGGTTCTGCCTATCTGACCGGATCGCCGTTGTCACCCGACCCTGAGACAGGCCTGCGCTGGCTCGAGGTCGCGATCGGTCAGGGCAGCAGCTCGGCCATGACCGTGCTCGGCTATGCCTACTGGAATGGCGACGGCGTGCCCCAGGACCGCGCCAAGGCGGAAGAGCTGCTGGGCCGCGCCGCGGCCCTCGGTCACCCGTCGGCCAAGCGCTTCATGGAAAGCCGCGCCTGACCACCAACATCCTGATCGGGCAATCGTCCCGGCGGACGCTTGCCCAAACACGCATCCGTCGGGGCGTCTTCGGGAGTCGCGGCCCGGAGAGGTCGGCTGCGCCGGAAACATCATCGCCCGGCGCGCCCGACTTCCAGCACGCCGTCGCCCCTCGCTCAGGTGCTCTGCCGGCCCTCCCACTTGCGAAGCTGCCGGTCACCTCGTCCTGGGCGATGCGGTAGCGCTCATGGTAGGGGCGATCGACCTTGAGGCTGTAGGCCATCTCCTCGATCAGGACCACGAGCTCGACCACGCCGTCGCCACGCTCCGATTGGCGCAACGCCCGGCGATCCGCCGCCCTCCGACCAGCGCCGACGGCACTGGAGTATCTCCTGTTCAAGGTGACCGGCCATGCTCCTTGACACCATGCGCAACCCTATCATTTGACTCTGGACTGAAAACACTGCTCTTGCGAACGGCTGTACCCGCTCGCGGCGAGTGGCAACGGAGGGAGGCAACGCGGGCCTGAAATGGTGGCCGCTCGCACCAAGACGGAACGGCCAAACGGCAGCGCGTCGATCGGACAGTACGCCGATTCGGACGCACCCATCGCCGCGGAACCTGTCCAGACGTTCGAAGCGCTGGCGCCAACGCGGAGCGACGCGGTCGTGGCGCTCACGCAGCGGCTCAATCGACTGACGCAGGAAGTTTCCGAGTCTCGCCAACGGGGCGAGCAACTCGAGGCGACCCTCGCGAAGCGCACCCGCAGGGTGCAACAGCTGATCGGCGAGCGCGACCGGCTCACCTCTCTGCTTGCCGGGCGCGATGCCGAACTGCAGCGGCTCAATCGGGAGCTGGGCGCGCTCACCGCGCGCTCGGCGCCGGCCGTCCGGGGCAAGCCCGTGCTTCTCGCAGCAGCCCGCGCCATGCTCGAGAAGATTCGGCATGGCCGGAAGGCTCCGATGCGCGCCAGACCGACCGGTACCCGGCCGGAGACGGCGCAGCAGGGATCGACTGAGCGGGCGTTGGTGCCGTGGGTCAGGAATGGCCCTCCCAAGGCCGTGCTGGGCGTGGTGATTTTCGGCTTGTCCGAGACCGAGATCCTGAGCGTTCTCGGGGTCGTCGAACGCTACGGCGCCGAGCGCGATCTCGCGCCGCTGCTGCTGACCGACAACGATGCTTTCCAGCTGTTCCGCGGGCGCCGGGTGCTGTTCGAGTTCCTTCCCCGGCGTTCGGAGCAGGAGCGCCACGCCCCGGATCTGGACTGGCGGCTCTTCACCCTGCGACGCCTCGCGCTGATCCGGCGCAAGTGGCAGCCGGTCCGGGTGGTTGCGTTCGGGCGCACGGCGGCCGAGGTGGTGCGGCTCTGGCTCGACTCGCCGTTCGAGGCGACCCCGGTCCCGGCGGCCCTCAAGAGCGGAACGGAGGGGATGGACATGGCCTGGCACGCGAGCGGGCAGATCGAGGCGGCGCATCCATGAAACGGATGGCTGCTCTCGTCTTCGGCCTGCGGGCGTTGGCGCTCGCCGCGCTCGCGGGATCCTCCAGCGGGCACGCTCAGCAGGCGCCGAGCGGCGACGATGCGGCGTGGGCCGCCGCCAGCGAGCTTGGAACCGGCGAAGCCTGTCAGCAGTACCTGGAGGCCTTCCCGGCCGGGCGCCACGCCGAGGAGGCGTTCCGGTGCCTGATCGAAGGCAGCCTGGAGGCGATGCCGGATGCGGGTCAGGGCCTCGACGTCTATTGAACCCGGCACCGGCGCGGGTGTGCCCGGCGTGCGGCGCCGGACGACTACGGCGCGCTTGGCTTCGACTGCTGGCCCCGATCGGCCGGACGTCGAGGCGATGGCTCAGGATGGCTCGCGCTGGGCGGGCGTGATCACGACCAGGCTCGCGGCGATCTGGGCCGGGGCATCGCCGTTGGTCACCTCGGCCAGGCGCTCGCGCAGCTCCGCGAGATAGCTTTCGGCAGCCTCCGAGGGTGGCCGGGGCGACGTGAACAACGGCACGTCGGAAGCCATGGCCACGACCATCTCGACGCTCCCCCTCTGGTCGGCGCCAAGGCCGGCATCACCGACGAACTCGCGGGCGTTGGCCGGCCAGCGTCGGCCCGCCCCGGACAGGACGTGACGAACCGTGCCGTCCCGCAAAAAATAGCTCACGGTCAGATACGCGTCGTAGCTCGGCAGGCTGATGTCGAGCCCGAGACCACTCTCCCCCACAAGCGGATTGCCGCCCTCGAGGTCGTCGACCTGGAGGCCGAGGTCGCGCTCCTCGTTGGCGCGCCGATAGGGATCGGTGATCTCGAGCACCGCGCAGAACACCTTGTCGGCGATCGCGCACGCGGAAGGTTGCCGCGGGAGTTCGCTGGTCGCGGCAGCCTGCGGCTGGAGATCGGTGGTCACGGCAGCCTGCTGCGGGAGATCGTCGCTCGCGGGAGATTGCTGCGGGAGCTCGCTGCTCGCGGCAGCCTGCGGCTGGAGATCGCTACTCGCGGAACCTTGCTGCGGGAGATCGTCGCTCGCGGGAGATTGCGGCTGGAGATCGGTGGTCACGGCAGCCTGCTGCGGGAGATCGTCGCGCGCGGCAGCCTGCTGCGGGAGTTCGTCGCTCGCGATCTCGGTCTCCACGATCGTCGCCCGCTGCGTCGGCGGCGTCGCGGGCTGCGCGCGCTGCGCGACCCGCGTCGCGGGTGGCAATATGTCGAGCACCGTCCGCTCGAGCGCGCCATTGGGCTGACACACGGTGCCCTTGCTGAACTCGCCGCGCTCGCCGGTGCTGAAGCTGACGATCTCGTACCTGCGCGCTTGCCGCCACCCCGCCCGGGCCTCGGCCACCACGGTCTTGGTCAGCACGTAATTCGAGGTCGCGTCGACGAACGCGTTGCTGCCGTCGGGCCTGATCTCGACCACCAGGCGGGCGTCGAGCATGAGGTCGCGACCGATCTCGAACGAGCGACCCTGCACCACACGATCGAAGCTCGCTGCGCCGCTGGCGTCGATCTGCTCCGGCGCGCCGCCGCGGTAGAGCAGGATCCAGCCGCAGGTGACGTAGGGCGCCGGATTGCCGCTGTAGCTCGCGACCATGACGCCGCGCTCGCGGTCGGCGAGGTCGACCTCGAGATCCGATTGATTCAGACGGTCGAGCAGCTGGTTCCAGATCAGGTCGGCAGCGGGTTGCCCGACGTAGCCCGGGCCTGGTCGCGCGGGCTGCTCGGCCGGTGGCGCGTAGCCCAGCCGCGGCGGTTTGGTGCCGGCGCAGGCAGCCAGCGCGCATGCGAGCACACTGATGAGAGCGACCCTCGGCCGCATCGGCCCTCTTTCCTTATCAGACGGTATCCGGCTGCTACGGTGCCCTCAGGCCGTCAGCTCAACATGAAATGTAGCGGATCATGGCGCGGCGTCGAGTCACGGCCGCCTACGGGCCGGCTGCGCCACTCTTTCAGGCCAATAAGAGCGAAAGATGCTCCACGCCGCCCAAGGGCGTGCCCGCCCGTCGGGCGCTAAGCAAAGATTCACCAATCCCCCTTAGGACCGGGTTCCGAGGCTTTTTTTGGTTAACGAGCGTTCCTCCCTACCTGGACGCGGCGCCTCGCCAACGAGGCGCCGCGTATTTTTTTGTCCCGGCGCCTGATCCTTTGAGCACGTGCCGCTCAGGAGCCGGCCGATCGGCGCCCGCGCGGCAAAGAAGCAGCTGGCTCGTTGACGCCGCGCGCAGCCGGCGGGCGGCATGGAGCTCCCCCGCCTGCGTCAGCGCGCACGCGCCATTTCGGGCTTGCCAGGCGTGCGCGGCGGAGCAGATCATCGGTCATGATCGACCGACGCCGACTCCTGGGCCTGGGCGCGGCTGCGGCCGTCGCTCCGGGCGGCCTGGAGGCGCTCGCCGCGCCGATCACGGAGGCCGCCGTGATCCCGCGCATCCGCCGCTACGTCACCCTCGGCCGGACCGGGCTCGAGGTGTCCGAGATCGGCTTCGGCTCGTCCAGCTCGCACGACCCGGATCTGGCGCGCCATGCGCTGGATCGCGGCGTCACCTTCTTCGATACCGCCGAGAGCTATCGCTTCGGCTGGTCGGAGGAGGCGATCGGCGCGGGCCTGCGCGGCGTGCGCGACCGGGTCGTCCTCAGCTCCAAGACCAAGGCCGGCGCCCGCGACACCCGGGACGACATGATGCGGGCGCTCGAGGGCAGCCTGCGCCGGCTGCGGACCGACTACCTCGACATCTACTTCAACCATGCGGTCAACGACGTCGCGCGCCTGCAGAATCCCGAGTGGCACGCGTTCACCGAGCGCGCCAAGCAGCAGGGCAAGATCCGCTTCTGCGGCATGTCGGGCCACGGCAGCCGGCTTGCCGAAGCTCTCGATTACGCGATCGAGCAGGACCTGGTCGACGTCATCCTGGTCGCCTACAGCTTCGCTCAGGATCCGGATTTCCTCGACCGCCTGCGCCACACCTTCCATTTCGTCGCCCTGCAGCCGGAGCTGCCGCGCGCGCTCGACCAGGCCAAGGCGAAGGGCATCGGCGTGATCGCGATGAAGACGCTGATGGGCGCCCGCCTGAACGACATGCGGCCGTACGAGCAGGAAGGCTACACCTTCGCCCAGGCGGCGTTCCGCTGGGTGCTGTCCAGCCCGCGCGTCGATGCGCTGCTGATCTCGATGACCAGCATGGAGCGGATCGACGAGTACGTGGCCGCCTCGGGCGAGCCGGAGGTCCGCGGCGAGGACCTGCGCCTGCTCGATCGCTACGCCTATCTCCAGGACGCCCGCTACTGCCGGCCGGGCTGCGGCTTCTGCGCGAGCGCCTGCCCCGAGAACGTCGAGATCGCCGAGGTGCTGCGGACGCGCATGTACGACGTCGACTACGGCGATCCCGCGCTTGCCGTCGAGGACTACGCCAAGCTCGGCGCCGGTGCCAGCGCCTGCCTCACCTGCGCCCACCAGGCGTGCCTTCACGCCTGCCCCTACGGCCTGCCGATCCCCGAGCTCACGCGCGATGCCGCGACCCGGCTCGGCTGAGGGCGTTTCTGATCGGGCTCACGAAGCACAAGCCTTCGTTCGCCCGGCAGCGTCCATCCTTCGGGCGCGCGGCCGACCAGCCAACCCGGCGCGCCGGCTGTCAGGCGTTTCCCGGTGATCGCGTTCCTCGCGCATTTCCTGATCGTGCTCGCGGCCTGGACGGTCACGATCAAGTTCCTGTTCCCGATCGCTTATGCATTAGGCGAGGGTGTTCCTCTAGGTACCTATATCTACTGGGATTTCTGGTGGATAGTGCACCTCTGGCTCGCCTGGGCACTGCTGCGCTGGCAGCCCTACACCTATGCTCTCGCGCTCGGCGTCTCGGTCGTCGAAATCGCGATCATCGTTACCAAATTCGTCCTGTTCCTGTCCGATCCGGTGTGGACGATCTGGACCACCAACTGGTTCATCAACAAGCTGTTCGTGCTCGCCTGCTTCGGCCTGATGCTGCCGTATTTCGCCCTCTGCTGTCGTGGTGAACGCCAGGGCGCATTCGCTGCTCCATCGCCGTAAGCTAGGCACCCTATCGTGGGTTGAGTCCTAAGCGACGCTTTGGGCTTGGCACCCGCTACATTGGCATAGCGGATCATGGAGCATCGTGATTACCACAATCTTGTCCCAAAACAGCATAACCCAATAGTGCAAGTTACTTACATCGGTAAACTTGCCAAACTTATACTGAACTACTACCGGCGTCAGCCGGTAGTAGTTCAGTATACCAAAGTCAGTTAGTATACCAGGGTGGAGAAGGAATGTCATGTACATTGCGCGCCATGCCGCCGAAAAAGGCACCATTGGCAGCGCTCCAAGCCCATGCCCGAGCGATTCCGAAGCCGCGCCGATCGATCCTCCATAGTCGCCTGTGCGGAACCGATCGACCATCGCCTGCCCGGCTCGCTGGCTTTCCCGCATCTCATCACGTCGCCGGCACCGGGCAGGACGCCGAACGCCATCTCGGGTAACCACGTCGGCGGGGACCAGGGATCTCGTTTGGCCTCGATCTGCCGACCTGAATCTAAGCCGAGCGGCTTGCCCAGCAGCACATTCCGGGCCACAAGGCCGAGCGTGATGACCTTGCGGCTGATTCAGATCGGGCTTGGCGGTTGGGGGCGGGACTGGGTGGCGGAGGTCACCCGGGACACGCCCGGGGTCCTGCCCGTCGCCTGGGTGGACATCGACCGGGCCACGCGTGCGCGGGCCTGCGTGGCGCTCGGCTTGCCCCAGGAACGGGTGTTCGGCGCGCTCGAGGACGCCCTGGAGCGGGTCGCCGCGGATGCCGCGCTGGTGGTGGTGCCGCTCGCCGCCCATGCCGCCGTGACCCGCGAGGCGCTCGAGGCCGGGCTGCACGTCCTGGTTGAGAAGCCGTTCACCGAGACCCTTGCGGAGGCGCGCGCGCTCGAGGAGCTGGCGCGGACGCGGGAGCGCGTGCTCATGGTCAATCAGAACTACCGCTGGTTCCCGGCGCCGCGCCTCGCCCGCGAGCTGCTTCGTAACGGCGCGATCGGCGACCCGATCGCCTGCTATCTCGACTTTCACTTCTATTTCGGCACCGGCTACCGCTACTTCTTCCTCGAGGAGCCGCTGCTCGGGGACATGGCGATCCACCACTTCGATGCCCTGCGCTTCGTCCTTCAGGACGAGCCGCTCGAGGTGAGCTGTCACAGCTGGGTCGAGCCCGGCACGCCGTTCGCTGGCCATCCGGCTGCGATCGCCACCATGCGCTTTGCGCGCGGCACCGTCGTGAGCTATCGCGGCAGCTGGCTGACCCGCGGCCCCGTCACCCCTTACGGCGGCCACTGGCGCCTCGATGGCACGCGCGGCACCATCGAGTTCACCTACCGCGGCGCGTTCGAGGAGCGCGAGGAGCTGGATCGCCTGGTCCTGCACCGGCCGGGCGCGCCGGCCGAGACGGCTGTCCTTCCGGAGATGCCGTGCAAGGATCGCAAGGGCGCGCTCGACGCGTTTGCCCGCTGGATCAGGGATGGCGAGCCGCCCGAGGAAGCGAGCACCGCGGCGGACAATCAGAGGAGCCTCGCCCTGATGCTCGCGGCGATCCGCTCGGCACGCCGGGACGGCATCACCATCCGCATGGAAGAGGTCCTGAAGGGAGTGCTGCCATGAGCCGACCCTTGAACCACGCCCTGGGGGTCACGGTGTGGAACGAGTTCCGCCACGAGCGCGCCAATCCGGAAGTCGGCAAGGTCTATCCGGACGGCATCCACGAGGCGCTCGCGGCGCCCCTGCGGGCAGCTGGTCATGCCGTGCGCACGGCGACCCTGGACGAGCCGGAGCACGGGCTCGGCGCCGGCGTGCTCGAGGCGACCGACGTCCTGCTCTGGTGGGGGCACCAGGCCCATGCCGAGGTGCAGGACGACGTGGTCGCGCGCATCCACGCCCGGGTGCTCGCAGGCATGGGGCTGATCGCCCTGCACTCGGCGCACTTCTCCAAGATCTTCAAGCGCCTTATGGGCACGAGCTGCGATTTGAAATGGCGCGTCGCGGACGAGCGGGAGCGGCTCTGGGTGGTGGCGCCCGGCCACCCGATCACGGCCGGGCTGCCGGAGCGGATCGAGCTCGCGCACGAGGAGATGTACGGCGAGCACTTCGACATTCCGCCGCCCGACGAGCTGGTGCTGGTGAGCTGGTTCCAGGGCGGCGAGGTGTTCCGCAGCGGCTGCTGCTTTTCTCGCGGCGGCGGCCGGATCTTCTACTTCCGCCCGGGCCACGAGACCTACCCCACCTACCATGAGCCTGCGATCCGGCACCTGATCGCGAACGCCGTGCGCTGGGCCGCGCCTACCCAGCCGATCGCGCCGCGACACGGCCGCACCGAAGCCCTGGAACCGATCCTGTAGACCTCGCCTGGCGCTACGGCACGGGTACTTGAGTCGGCGCAGGATGCCGCCGCGCGCGATCGAGGTGCGGAACTCCGGTTCGCCGGCGGCCCGATGATGGTGCACGATCAGGCGCCGCCGCGTCTCGACCAGCAGATAATGCGCGACGCTCGTCAGCGAGGCGTAGCCCGCGAGCTTGATGGTGAAGTCCCGATCGCGCGTGCTCTCCGACAGGACTTCGACCACGATCAGCGGCTCGGGCACGAGCAGCCCCTCGGGCACTTCGACGCGGCTGACCACCACGCCGGGCTCGAAGGCGGTCTCGGCGTCGATCTGGACCTTCGGGCCCGAGACGAACACCTCGCAGCCGTGGCCGCCCTTGGCGAGCGTCGCGGTAAGCGCGTGGTCGATGCGCCGCTTGATGCGGGCGTGCGTCACCGTCTCCGCCGCCATGGCGTGGGCCGGCGTCGGCCCGCGCGTCGGCACGGGCTCACCCTCGATCAGCTCCCAACGCTCGCCTTCCGGCCGGCGGCCCGCCCATTTTAGAAAGGCGGCGACCGTCATCCGCCGGACGACGGGGCGGCCCGTCATGGTAGGAGCTCGTCGAGCTTCTGGTCGGTGAGGCCGCGGCGCGCCGCTTCAGCGCCGATCTCTCGGACCATCATCGGGAGTTCGTCTACCTTACGGATATGACCGGCGTCGAGAGTGACCTCGACGATATCCTCGGGTTCGGCGTCCAAGGCCGACCCGAAGCTCGCTCGGCAGGTCGCGGACCCTGAGTTTCCTGACGATCACCGTCGTCATGAGGCAATCACCTCTTGAACCCCTCCAGCACTCTTAGAACGTTGGAGTGCCATGGTGAAGAGCGGCTCTATTTCACCGCGGCGAGCGCCAGACCGCGGACCAGGTAGCGTTGCAGCCAGGCGAACACGATCGCGACCGGGACGGTGGCGAGGAAGGTCGCAGCCATGACGATGTCCCATTCGATCGAGTAGCGGCCGCCGACCAGGTCGAACACCTTGAGCGTGAGCGTGTAGTTGTCCGAGCTGCGCAGGTTGGTGAGCGCGAGCACGAACTCGTTCCAGGCGAAGATGAAGGCGAGGATCGCGGTCACCGCGAGCGCCGGCAGCGCCATCGGCAGGAACACCAGGCGCAGGCTCTGCAGCCACGACGCGCCGTCGATCCAGGCCGCCTCCTCGACCTCCTTGGGGATGGTCGCGAAATAGCTCTGCAGCATCCACACCGAGAACGCGAGGTTGAACGCCGCATAGGTCACGACCAGCGAGTTCAGCCGGTCGACCAGGCCGAGCAGCGCCATCAGCCGGAAGATCCCGATCACCAGCACGATCGGCGAGAGCATCTGGGTGATCAGGAGGAACAGCCGATAGGCGCCCTGCCCAGCGAAGCGAAAGCGCGAGGTGGCATAGCCGGCCGGGATCGCGATCACAAGGCACAGCACGGTCGAGGCGAGCGCGACGTAGAGGCTGTTGGCGAGCGCCTGGCCGAAGCCGACCTTGTCCCACATCTCGACGAAATTCGAGAGCTGCACGGTGCTGCCGAACCAGGTCGGCGGGAAGGTCATGATCTCGTCGCCCGGCTTGATCGCGGTCGAGATCATCACCGCGTAGGGGAACAGGATCACCACCATGAGCGGCGACAGGATCAGCCAGTAGAGGATGCTCCTCCTGGCGCGCGCGCTCATCGCTCAGCCCGCCCCCCGCGCATCAGCATGATCGCATAGACGATCGTGAACGCGAGCAGCACCGCGAACATCACCAGCGAGACGGCGGAGGCTTCGCCAAGGCGCCCGAACCGGAACGCGAGCTTGTACAGGTAAGTGACGAGAATATCTGTCGAATTCGCCGGGCCGCCCTGGGTCATGACCCAGATGATCGGGAACGAGTTGAACACGTAGATGATGTTGAGCACGAGGGCGATGTTGATGAACGGGCGCAACAGCGGCAGGGTCAGGTGGCGAAAGCGCTGCCAGCCGGTGGCGCCGTCGATTCGCGCCGCCTCGTAGATGTCCTCGGGCATCGAGGACAGGCCGCCCAGGAACACCGTGGTGGTGAACGGGATCGAGACCAGAATGCCGATCGCGATCTCCATGGGGAACGCGGTATCGGCCCTCGCCAGCCACTCGATCGGCCGCTCGATCAGCCCGAGCTGGAACAGGGTGGCGTTCAGCATCCCGGCCTGGCCGTTCAACGTCCAGCGCCAGACGATCGCGGTCATGGTGAGCGAGATCGCCCAGGGCAGCATGACGATCACCCGGGCAAGCCCGCGGCCGGCGAAGTCCTCGTTCAGGATCATCGCGACCGGGACCGAGATGGCGATCGTCCCGAGCACCACGCCCACGGTCCAGATCAGGGTCCGCCACAGCGAGTCCCAGAACAGGGTGTCGGCGAACAGGTTGGCGAAGTGAGCGAGGCCAATGAAGTCGCGCAGCTGGCCGAACCGGTTGACCTCGTGGGTCGCGGTCCGGACCAGGTCGAGCACGGGATAGCCGATGATGAACAGGGCGAGCAGCAGGCTCGGCGCGATCAGCCAGAGCGGCGCCGCCCGCCGCAGCGCATCGCGAAGAGCCCCGCCCGCGCCGGGAGCGTCCGCGCGCCGCGCGCGCATCGACAACGCGTGGGTCACAGGATGACCCTAGGCGCCCATGCCCGCCCTCGCGGGTGCCCAGCCGGCCGCAGTCCTGCAGTCCTCACCCCAAGGTGCCCCCATCGCCCAAGATTCCGACTTCCCTCGTCCCGTCCCGCCAGCCATAGCCCAAAAGCGTCGTCGTCGTAACCGGGCAGCAGCCGCGGCGCGCTCGCCGAGCGCTCCGGGCGCGCGCTCGATCGCGCCGGGACCGCCGTGAGCGGCGCCTTCGGCCGCGTCGCCGATCGGCTCGGCTTCGAAGACGAGGGCGGTGACGGGCGCAAGGACCCGCGAGGACGACCAAGCTCGTGCTCCGCAACCCGGGCATCGAGGAGCGCCCGCGCCACCGGCTGATGCCGGGCTCACAAAGTTCGAACCTTGGTTCGCCCGGCATCATACTTCTCCTTTGGGCGCGCGGCCGACCAGCCAACCCCGCGCGCTGGGG